>JAIEOJ010000003.1 GCA_019750575.1 Rhodocyclaceae bacterium
GAACAAGCATTCCCTGTTGGCGACTCTGGCTGTATCGGCTGCTGCGACCTTGGGCTCGAGTGCTGCACTGGCGCAACAAGCGCAAACCGAAGGTAACTGGATGGTGCGCGTACGCGCCCTGAGCCTGGAACCGGTAGACAAGTCCACACCGATCAGCGGTACCGGTGCTTCGGACCGTGTGTCGGTCGAGAACAAGGTCATTCCGGAAGTCGATATCAGCTACTTCTGGACCAAGAACATCGCCACCGAACTGGTGCTGACCGTGCCGCAAAAGCACAAGGTCTATCTGGACGGCGCTGATATCGGGACTTTCAAGCATCTGCCGCCTTCGCTGCTTATGCAATACCACTTCAATCCGGAAGGTCAGTTCCGCCCCTATGTCGGTGCGGGTATCAACTACACCATTATCGGCAGTGAAAAGCTGGCCAACGACATGAAGCTGGAAAACAGCAGCTTGGGTGGCGTGATCCAGCTGGGTTTCGACTACAAGATCAGCAAGAACCTGTTCTTCAACGTGGACGTCAAGAAGATCCAGCTGCGCTCGGATCTTTACAGCGCTGCCGGCGCCAAGCTGTCGACCCTGAAGCTTGATCCGCTGCTGTGGGGCGTGGGTATCGGCTACCGTTTCTGATTACGGCAAGCCTGAATAAAAACGGCTACCTTTGGTAGCCGTTTTTGTTTGCTGCGCAGACAAGCTCAGGTCTTGCGTCAGGGCTTGCGATTGAAGCCGCCCAGCAATGCTGCAACCGGTGCGCGGCGATTGTGGCTGCTGGTTGCTGGTTTGCTGTTGCCGCTGGCCGGCTCGCTGGCGACGCGGGATTCATAAGGCTTGTTCGGGTCGAAGTCCAGCTTGGGCAGGTGAGCCGAGGCCGATTCCATGTGCGGAATGCGACGCGGTCCGTCCTGCTCGGGGCGGCGCTGGCGGCGTTCGCTGCGTTCGCCCTGGGCGGAGGTGTCGCGGCGCTCGCTGCGTTCACTCCGTTCGCCGCGCGGTCCGCGTTCACGTTTGCCGTCCTGACGGGCTTCGGAATGCTGCGGTGCGGCCTGGTCGAAACCGTCGATGACAACGCGTTCGATCTTGAGCTTGATCAGCTTCTCGATATCGGACAGGCGGCCGGCTTCCTCGGGCGCGACCAGCGAAGTGGCCTCGCCCTTCTTGCCGGCGCGGCCGGTGCGGCCGATGCGGTGCACGTAGTCTTCGGCGGTGTGCGGCAGCTCGTAGTTGATGACGGTGGGCAGTTCGTCGATATCGATGCCGCGTGCGGCAACGTCGGTGGCGACGAGGATGCGGATGCTGCCGGCCTTGAAGGCTTCAAGCGCCTTGGTGCGTTCGTTCTGGCTCTTGTCGCCGTGAATCGCGTCGGCGGTGATGCCTTGCTTGTTGAGGTAGGCCGCGATGCGGCTGGCGCCGAACTTGGTGCCGCAGAATACCAGCGCCTGTTGCATCTCATTGTGCTGGATCAGCCAGGTCAGCAGGCTGCGCTTGAGATCGGTGGCGACCGGGTGCATGCGGTGGGTAATGGTTTCCGACACCGTATTGCGCTTGGCGACCTCGATCAGCTGCGGCGCCTTCAGCATGGTGTCGGCGAGCTTCTTGATCTCTTCCGAGAAGGTGGCCGAGAACAGCAGGCTCTGGCGTTCCTTGGGCAGCAGCGCGAGGACGCGCTTGATGTCCGGGATGAAGCCCATGTCCAGCATGCGGTCGGCTTCGTCGAGCACCAGCATTTCGACCTGATTGAAATTCACGGTCTTCTGCTGCACATGGTCGAGCAGGCGGCCCGGGGTGGCGACGATGATCTCGCGGCCTTCCTTGAGCTCGGCGATCTGCGCCTTCATGTCCACGCCGCCGTAGATGCAGGTGGCGCGCAGCGGCAGGAACTTGCTGTAGGTAACAACGTTTTCGTACACCTGCATGGCCAGTTCGCGCGTCGGTGCGAGGATCAGGGCGCGTACCGGATGCTTGGCCGGCGAGGGGCTGCTGTTGGCGTGACGCGCAAGGCGTTGCAGCAGGGGCAGGGTGAAGCCGGCAGTCTTGCCGGTGCCGGTCTGGGCGCCACCCAGCACATCCTTGCCTTGCAGGACGATGGGAATGGCTTGCGCCTGAATCGGGGTGGGTTCGGTGTAGCCGGTTTCGGCGACAGCACGCAGTAGTTCGGGCATGAGCCCGAGATCGGCGAATGACATGTAAAAGCTCCTGAATCGGCCTGTAAAGCCGGTTCAGGCAGCGAAACTGTGGGGTTTGCTGACGCGGCGGACGCCGCATTGAGAGGTTGCCAACCGGCGGGGCAACGTCGCCATTATACGGCAAGTGGCTGATTTTTCGGGAACTGCCTGTGCCTAGCGGGCTTCGACTCGCTCAGCCCGAACGGAGGAGGAGTCAGATACCGCTCGCCCTGCGCCTGTCGAAGGGTGAAGACAGTAGAAATCGTTGCTGCGCACTTGAAACTTGAATTTTGTTTCAGGCAAGCCGGGAAGCCACGCCTGGGCGAAACGACAGCTCAGGATTGCTTGCCTTTGGCTGCGGGTTTTTCCTCGGCATCCGGAGCGGCCTCGGCAGGTGTTTCCGTATCGCTGCTGCGGCGCTTTTCCTCGGTCCGCTCCATGGCTTCCAGCGTCTGCACGATATCGATCTTGTTCTCGCGCATATAGGTGTCCATGTCGCGCCAACCGGCGTAGATCGCGGCCTTGGACATCTTGGGGCTGGACTTGTAGCAGTCTTCCAAGGCGCGGCCGGCGTGACGGCAGGCGCCGCCGACAGCCTTGCCTTCGGACTCCTGGCGCGCGCTGGTCTGCGCCGGGGTTTCGATGCCGAGCTGGTCGCAGGCGGACAGGGCCAGCGCCATTACAAGCGGGGCAAGCAGGCGAAGCGCAAACGGTCTGGACATGGCGAGCCGGTGACAAATGGATGTGCAGGGCATTGTACGGCAGCGCCGAGGCTTGAGAAAGGCTGCAAAAGGATGGCAAAAGGCCTGCAAAAGGGCAAGACCGGCGCTTGGCCGCAGCTCACCAGTGCTTCTTGCCGTTCTGCATGCGCCCCGGCGGCGGACCTGCCAGCATTTTCTGCTGCAGGTCGCCTTCGCGCACGATCAGCCAGATCAGGGCCGCGTTGGCGAGCAGCATGGTGATCTCCAGGAACAGCACTTCATCCGCGAGATGGCGTTGCGAATTGTCGGCGAAAACGAAATAGAAGCCTTCAAAGCTGGGCATGAGGTCGCGACTGAGTATGCGGTAGTCGGAGAAGGGCGGGAAGAGCATGATCAGGGTGAGATTGAGGATGAGAAAGCCGATCAGCCAGCGCGAGAGGCGACTGCCGCCCTCTGCGGTGCCTGTGCGCTTGAGCAGCAGCCAGCCCAGACAGCCGTTGATGAGGACGACGATGACTTCGAGCGCGAGAAAGCTGCTGTTGATGCGGCGGTTGTCCGGCAGGTCGAGCAGGAAGTGAAAGCCGTCAAACGTGGGCAGGGTGCGCTGCGCAATCGAGACATAGTCGCAGGGCGGAAACAGCAGCACGATGGCCAGGTTGCCGGCAATCAGTGCCAGCAGAATGACATGAGCTTTGCCAAGTCTTGTTTTCATGATGGCATGCGCATGGCTGCGTTATATTCTCGAAACACCCAGACTACCAAGCTCCGGGTATGCTGAAAACCGCAAGCCGATAAATTCGACTGTTCATTTTTGGATAAAAACAACGAGGAGTACGCGTGAAACGCTGGATCATGGGTTTTAGCCTTGCCGTGGCCCTGCCACTGGCAGGGGCTCAGGAAGTCACCTTGCGCCACAGCTTGCAGGGCAAGCCGCTGGATGCGCTGGCAACGATGACGCTGAAGTTCAACGATGCCCAGAAGGGCAAGGCAAAAGTGGTGCTGCAGAACACCGATACGCTGACGCCGCAGCTGCGCGCGCAGTTGCCGACCGCTGCGCTGTTTGATCTGGACGAATCGACCCATTATTTCTCGACGCGGCCGCGATTCCTGCCCCTCCATCAACTGATCAAGGACAGCGGCGAAAAGATTTCCTTCAGCGACTTCTATCCGCAGATCGTTGACGCCATCTCCGATTCCGCCGGCCGCATGCAGGCCTTGCCGATGGGCATGGCGATCCCGGTCCTGTTCCGCAACAAGGCCTATTTCGTCAAGGCCGGTCTGGATCCGGAAGTCGCTCCGGCGACCTGGGCCCAGGTACAGGAAGTTGCCGGCAAGCTGTTCGACGCCGGCTACCGCTGCCCGCTCACCAGCACCTACTTTGCGCGCCTGCATGCGGAGAATGTTTCCACCCAGCATGGCCAGGGTGTTTCCGGCAAGGGTGACAAGGCAGCGCTGAACACGCTAATCAACGTCAAGCATCTGGCCCTGCTCACAAGCTGGCAGAAGAGCCATTACTTCCACTACTACGGTCCGCATCGCCAGGCCGAGGAAAAATTCCTCTCCGGCGAGTGCGCAATGATCACCGCGGACAGCACCCTGTTCTCGCGCCTGTCGCCGACCGAGGGCGTGCATGCGGGTGCCTCCGCGCTGCCTTATCACGACGACACCTACACCATGACGCCGGACAAGGTGCTGCCGGAAGGCGCGAGCCTGTGGGTGGTGGCCGGCAAGAAGAAGGACGAGTACAAGCTGCTGGCGCGCTACATCAAGTTCCTGCTGGAACCGCAGAATCAGCGCGACTGGGTCAAGGCCACCGCCTACCTGCCGATGGGCAAGGCCGCCATGGCCGAGCTCAAGGAAGCCGGCGCATTCTCGCCGGCAATCCTGAATGCGGCCGAGAAGCGTCTGTCCAACACGCAGAAGGACAGCGGCGTGATCCGTAACGAAGTGTCACGCAGCCGCATGCGCGCCATCCTCAACGAGGAAGTCGAGACCATCTGGAAGAGCGGTACGGCGCCCAAGCAGGCGCTCGATGACGCCATGCTGCGCTACAACCGCGGCGACAACAGGTAGTTCATGGCCGGCTGGCGCTATCCCCGCCTGATCGCGCACCGCTGCGGCGGTGCGCTGGCACCGGAAAACACGCTGGCCGGGCTGCGCATCGCCGCCCGGCTCGGCATCAGGGCCGTCGAGTTCGACGTCATGCTGAGCCGCGATGGCGTGCCCGTGCTGATTCACGACGAAACGCTGGCGCGCACCACCAATGGTCGCGGCCGCGTCGCCGACATGGAGGCCGCCGCGCTGCAGGTCCTGGATGCCGGTAGCCACCACCATCCCGCCTATGCCGGCGAACCCCTGCCGACACTCGCCGCCGCGCTGGCCCTGTGCGATGAACTGAAGCTCGCGGTCAACCTTGAGATCAAGCCGTCGACGGGACAGGCCGCCATCACCGGCAGTACCGTCGCCGCGCTGGCCGCAGTGTGCGCGCCGCGCGCCGGCATCATCCTTTCCTCTTTCGATACGGCCGCGCTGACAGCCGCCGCCGAGATGGCGCCCGAACTGCCACGCGCCCTGCTGGTCGAGACCATTCCGGCCGACTGGTCGCAACGCCTGCAGCAGCAGGCTTGCATCGCCCTGCATGCGAGGGCGGCGGGACTGGATACGGCCCTCGCGCGTGCGGTCGTGGCGGCGGGCGTTCCGCTGGCCTGCTACACCGTCAATCAGCGCAGCGAGGCCGATGCCCTGTTTGCGCTCGGTGTGACGGCGGTGTTCAGCGACAGGCCGGATCTCTTTACCTGAGCTTACATTCCAGCGGTCGGCAAGCGGACGCCTTGATGCGTTAGTTCTGGCAGAGGGCACACGCCCGCATCCGGAAAGAACCATCATGAAGTTGCTCGCACTTGCCATCCTGCCCCTGCTGCTGGCCGGATGCGCCCATTACAGCAGTTACGACAACCTTGGCGGCCATGGCAGCTACGGTGGCCATGGCGCCTACAGCAGCTACTCGATCGGCATCAGCAGCGGCTATCCGGCCTATGGTGTTCGTTCGCACCACCCCCATTATCACCATGCGCCGCCGCGCCATCGGCACGCGCATCCGCCGCACCGGGAGCACTACCACGGCGGCCACCGGGGACACGGGCACGGCGCGGCTTCCCATCGCCACCATCACCACGACGACAGGCGTCGCTGAAACGGCGCAAGCCGCGCGCACAAGGCCGTCAGGAGCGCTTTTTACGGGGCGAATCGCGTAAAATCCCGGCTTTGCCCCATTCCCACTGTAGCCGCCATGAAAAGCGCCGAGATTCGCCAGAAATTCCTCGACTTCTTCGCCTCCAAGGGCCACCAGATCGTCGCGTCCAGCTCCCTGGTGCCGCATGACGATCCGACCCTGCTGTTCACCAACGCAGGCATGAACCAGTTCAAGGATGTCTTCCTCGGCTTCGACAAGCGCGGCTACAACCGCGCCACCACCGCGCAGAAGTGCGTGCGTGCCGGCGGCAAGCATAACGATCTCGAAAATGTCGGCTACACCGCGCGCCATCACACCTTCTTCGAGATGCTGGGCAACTTCAGCTTCGGCGACTACTTCAAGGAAGATGCGATCAAGTACGCCTGGGAGCTGCTGACTGAGGAATTCAAGCTGCCGAAGGATCGCCTCTGGGTCACCGTGTATGCGGAGGACGACGAGGCCTACGAGATCTGGAACAAGATCATCGGCGTGCCGGTCGAGCGCATCGTACGCATCGGCGACAACAAGGGCGGCCGCTACCAGAGCGACAACTTCTGGATGATGGGCGACACCGGCCCCTGCGGTCCGTGCACCGAGATCTTCTACGATCACGGCGACAAGTACTGGGGCGGCCCCCCGGGATCGCCGGAGGAAGACGGCGACCGCTACATCGAAATCTGGAACAACGTGTTCATGCAGTTCAACCGCGATGAAGCGGGCGTCATGCACAAGCTGCCCAAGCCCTCGGTCGATACCGGCATGGGCATGGAGCGCATTACTGCCGTGCTGCAGGGCGTGCATGCGAACTACGAAATCGACATCTTCCAGGCACTGATCAAGGCCGCTGCGCGTGAAACGAGCGACAGTGACATGGACAGTCCTTCGCTCAAGGTGCTGGCCGACCATATCCGCGCCTGTTCCTTCCTGATCGCCGACGGCGTGATCCCCGGTAACGAAGGTCGCGGCTACGTCCTGCGCCGCATCATCCGCCGCGCCATCCGTCACGGTTACAAGCTCGGCGCCCGTGCTGCCTTCTTCCACAAGATGGTGCCGGATCTGGTTGCGCAGATGGGCGATGCCTATCCCGAGCTCAAGAACGAGCAGAAGAAGGTCACTGACATTCTCAAGCTGGAAGAGGATCGCTTCTTCGCCACCATCGAAAACGGCATGGCCATTCTCGAAGCCGAACTCGCCGATCTGGAAAAGGCCGGCAGCAAGGTCTTCAACGGTGAGACCGCCTTCAAGCTGCACGATACCTACGGCTTCCCGCTCGACCTGACTGCCGACATCTGCCGCGAACGCGAGGTGACGGTGGACAGCGCCGCCTTCGACGCCGCCATGGCGCGTCAGAAGGAACAGGCGCGTGCCGCCGGCAAGTTCAAGATGAGCGCCGCGCTCGAATACAGCGGTCCGGAAACCCACTTCCACGGCTACGAAAAGCTGGAAACCCAGGCCAAGGTGCTGGCCCTGTACAAGGACGGTGCGCCGGTCAATGAACTGAATGAGGGCGATATGGGTGTGGTCGTTCTCGACGACACGCCTTTCTATGCCGAGTCCGGCGGCCAGGTCGGCGACCAGGGCCAGCTGAAGAGCAGCAGCGGCATCTTCACCGTCGAAGACACGCTGAAGATCCAGGCCGCGGTGTTCGGGCATCACGGTACGCTCAGCACCGGCAAGCTCACCGTGGGCAGCGAAGTGCAGGCCCGCGTCGATGTCGCCGCGCGTGCCGCCACCGCCCGCAATCACTCGGTGACCCACCTGATGCACAAGGCCCTGCGCGAAGTGCTGGGGTCGCATGTGCAGCAGAAGGGCTCGCTGGTCGATGCCGACAAGACGCGTTTCGACTTTGCCCACAATCAGCCGGTGACGGAAGACGAGATCCGCCGCATCGAGGCCATCGTCAATGCCGAGATCGTCGCCAATGCGGCGACCCAGGCCGAGCTGATGGCCATCGACGACGCGCAGAAGTCCGGCGCCATGATGCTGTTCGGCGAGAAGTACGGCGACGAAGTGCGCGTGCTGACCATCGGTTCCTCCAAGGAACTGTGCGGCGGCACCCACGTTGCCCGCACCGGCGATATCGGCTTCTTCAAGATCCTGTCCGAAGGCGGTGTTGCCGCCGGCGTGCGTCGCATCGAGGCAACCACGGGCATGAAGGCGATGGAGTACGTGCAGTCGCAACTCGCCACGCTCGACGCCATCAGCGCCCAGGTCAAGGCGCAGCCGGTCGAGGCCGCCGCGCGCATAGTCCAGATCCTCGACAACGTGAAGGCGCTGGAAAAGGAGCTCGGCCGCCTCAAGTCCAAGCTCGCTGCCTCGCAGGGTGACGACCTCGTCAATCAGGCGGTCGATCTCAAGGGGGCCAAGCTGCTCGCTGCCAGCATGGAAGGCGCGGATGCGACTGCCCTGCGTGACACCATGGACAAGTTGAAGGACAAGCTGAAGAGCGCGGTGATCCTGCTTTCCGCCGTCAATGACGGCAAGGTCAGCCTGATCGCTGGTGTGACGCCCGATCTGACCGGCAAGGTCAAGGCCGGCGAGCTGGTGAACTTTGTTGCCCAGCAGGTTGGCGGCAAGGGTGGCGGCCGCCCCGACATGGCGCAGGCCGGTGGCACCGATGCCGCGGCACTGCCCGCGGCGCTGGCCTCGGTCCAGGCCTGGGTGGAACAGAAGCTGTAAGCAAAACGGCCCTGAGTTTCAGGGCCGTTTTTTCTTTGATGAAGAACGGGGAAGCGTTGTGAAGAAGACTCTTGTAGTGGCAGTCTTGTTTGCCGGCCTGGTTCATGCACAGGCGCATGCGCAGGCCCAGTCCCAGGTTTCGTCCGATGGTCTGGATCGCACGCCGCTCGAGGCGACGACGGCCAAGGGCGAGAAGGTGCTGCTGTATCCGACCGGCAAGTGGGCGTTTGTCGATGTCGTCAGGGCGGCCGAAGCGAGCAAGCTGGCCGAGCAATTCCCGGAGAACAAGGTCAGGCCGGTTGATGCCCAGGGCGGCTGGGTGCCGGGCTCCAAGACCCTGATGCCGGGCGACAAGGACTACAACCGCGGCAGCCTGGGCAGGAAGTAAATATAAGCCCGCCGCTCCTTTGGAGCGACCTCACAAAGGCCGCCCCATCAAGCAAATGAGGGCAGCTTTTGTTTTGCCTGCCGGACTGGCGCTCAATTGCCTATGCCGATGTGCGCAGATGAAAAGCGATGTATTGCCTTCAGGCAATGCGAGGTCGAGCCGCAGGCGAGGGGGGCTCCCTCAACTCTCCAGTTCCACCCCGATATTGCTTGCCCAGGCCAGCGCCTGGGTCAGGTTGGCATTGACCATGCCGGCGCTCAGGCCCAGCCGTTGCGCCAGCTGGCGCGTGGTTTCGTTGTCGTGCTGCTCAAGGCTCTCCGCCAGACTGAGCAGGGCGCCCAGCTCGCCGCTTCTGCTGGTCAGCGCTTCCACAACGCTGTGTTCGAGCGGCAGGCCCTGCAACACGTTTTCCATCGGCACCCCGAGCAGGGCGGGCATCAGCGACATGATGCCGGTCAGGAAGGCGTGGCCTTCGAACTCCTTGTTGCCGGGGCGGATGCGTTGGGCCAGCAATTCGATCAGGCGGCCACGCGTGGCCGCAAGGTGCATGAGCGGGCTGGGGAACTCCTTGCCATCCGGATTGGTGTAGATGACGAGTTGCAGCCAGCGTTGCAGCTGGCGGCGCCCCAGCACGGTGATGGCGTGACGCAGTGAGGTGATCTTCATGCGTACGCCGGTGGCAACCGAGTTGGTCAGGCGCAGCAGGTTGAACGCCAGTCCCGGCTGCTGCTTGAGTGCGTTTTCCAGCTGCGAGGTTTCCGCATCCTGCAGTACCAGCGCCAGCAGGCGCATCAGGGCGGCCTGCGACTGGCCCAGCTTCTGGCCGCCGAGTATGGCGGGACGCGCGAAGTAGTAACCCTGGAAGTAGTCGTAGCCAAGGTTCTTGCAGACATCGGCCATCTCGCGGCTATCCACCTTTTCGGCCAGCAGGCGCAGCGGATAAGCCTTGAGCGTGTTGGTGGTGTCCAGCAATTGGTGGCGATCCAGTTGCTGCAGATCGATCTTGACGATGTCGGTCAGCAGCAGCAGCGGTCGCCAGCGTTCGACTTCATGCGTGAAGTCGTCGATGGCGAGCATGAAGCCATGGCGTTTGAGGTCGGCGCAGCGCTCGATGATCTCGGGCGTCAGTTCCACCGTCTCCAGTACCTCGAGCACGATCTTGTCGGGCGGCAGCAGCTCGGGCAGGTCGGAGAGCAGCAGCGCCGCGTCGCAGTTGATGAAGCCCTTGTAGGGCCCCAGCGCCTGTTCGACGCCGATTTCGCCGAAGGCATGCGAGATGACACTGGCCGTGGCGGCCAGATCGTCGCTGACGTTCGCAGCATTTTCACTGTTGTTGCGAAACAGGAGCTCATACGCAAAGAGCTCCTGCCGGCGATCCAGGATGGGTTGTCGGCCTAGGAATACGGAATCGCCGTGCGGGTTCATTCCTCGTAGTTTATCAGCAGGCCGGGCCAGCACTTCTCCAATGCGTGCTTGAACTCGGCCTGAATGCGGGCCAGTGCAGCAGGATTGTCTGCCTCGAAACGCAGCACGATGACCGGCGTGGTGTTGGAGGCGCGGGCCAGCCCGAAGCCGTCGGCAAACTCGGCGCGCACGCCGTCGATGGTGATCAGCTCCCGGGCGGTCGGGAACAGCTTGCCGGCATCGCGCTGCAGTATCTCGACCAGCTTGTGCGGCTCGCCTTCCTGCATCTTCACGTTGAGTTCGGGTGTGGAGGCGGACTGGGGCAGGTTCTTCAGCGGCCAGTTGGCGTCCTTCCAGCGCGACACGATCTCGAGCAGGCGGGCACCGGCGTAGAGGCCATCGTCGAAGCCGTACCAGCGTTCCTTGAAGAACATGTGGCCGCTCATCTCGCCGGCCAGCGGTGCGCCGGTCTCCCTGAGCTTGGCCTTGATCAGCGCATGGCCGGTCTTCCACATGGTGGGCTTGCCCTGCTGGTACTTGATCGATTCGCCCACGAGTCTTGAGCATTTGACGTCATAGATGATCTCGGCGCCCGGATTGCGCGTCAGGATGTCGGCGGCGAACAGCATCAGCTGGCGGTCGGCGTAGATGATCTCGCCATCCTTGGTGACGACACCGAGGCGGTCGCCGTCGCCATCGAAGGCGAGCCCGAGTTCCGCGTCGGTTTCTTTGAGCGTGCGGATCACATCCTGCAGGTTCTCAGGCTTGGAGGGATCCGGATGGTGATTGGGAAACTTGCCGTCGACTTCGCAGAACAGCTCGATGACCTCGCAGCCGAGCTTGCGGAAGAGTTCGGGCGCAATGCCGCCGGCCACGCCGTTGCCGGCATCGATCACGATCTTCATCTTGCGCGCGAGCTTCACGTCGCCGACGATGCGCTTGATGTAGGCCTTCCTCACATCGGCCTTGCGTACCTTGCCGTGGCCGTGGATCAGCAGTTCACCCTCGATGCGGCGGCGCAGCGCCTGGATCATGTCGCCATGCAGCGTCTCGCCGCCGAGCACCATCTTGAGGCCGTTGTAGTCGGGCGGATTATGGCTGCCGGTGACCGATACGCAGGAGTCGGTGCCGAGCTCGTAGGCGGCGAAATAGGACAGGGGGGTGGGCACGCAGCCGATGTCGATGACGTCCACACCGGCCGCGGTGATGCCTTCGGCCAGCGCCTTGGCGAGATCCGGGCCGGAGAGGCGGCCGTCGCGGCCGACGGCGATGGCCTTCTGCTTGCGCAACACCGCTTCGCTGCCGAGCGCATGGCCGATGGCGCGCACGGCGTCGGCGGTCAGGGTCTTGTCCACGATGCCACGAATGTCATAGGCCTTGAAGATTTCAGCAGCAGGAAGGGTCATGTCAGCCTCGATTGAGTAAGGAGTGTTGATCGGATTATGCCACCCGATTGTTGCCTGCAGATTCATCCAGATGCGCCAGCAGGCGCTGCGGCAGCCAGTCGAGGTGGCCGGGCAGGGCGCCGCTGACAAAGCCGACGTGACCGCCGCGCGCATGGCATTCGAGATACACGTCTGCCGGCAGGTCGGCGCGGCGCGGCATGGCGCTGGCCGGCAGGAATGGGTCGTTACTTGCGTGCAGCAGCAGGGTGGGCACGCGGATGCCGCCCAGGTAGCGTGTGCAGCTGCTGTCGGCATAGTAATGGTCGGCCCCGGCAAAGCCGTGCAGGGGCGCGGTGACGACCTCGTCAAAATCACGCAGGGTACGGGCCGACTGCAGCGCTGCCAGGCGATCCAGCCCGATGTGGCCGGGAAAGCGCTGTGCCTTGGCTAGCGTGCGCGGAATCAGGGTGCGCAGGAAATGGCGCGAATAAAGCCGGCCAAGGCCATGAGAGAGCATGGCGTTGGCGGCGGCGAGATCGTAGGGAACACTCACCGCGGCGGCGGACTGCAGCCTTGCGCATGCGCCCTGTTCCCCCAGGTATTTGAGCAGGGCATTGCCGCCCAGCGAGATGCCGACGGCATGCAGCCGGGCATGACGTTCGCCGAGGCGATTCAGGACCCAGCCGATTTCCGCCGAGTCACCCGAGTGATAGGCGCGCGGCAGGCGGTTCGCTTCGCCGGAGCAGCCACGGAAATGCACGACCACGCCATGCCAGCCGCGTGCCACGACAGCGTGCATGAGCGCGCGTGCATAGTGGCTGACCGAACTGCCTTCGAGCCCGTGGAAGAGGATCACTAACGGTGTTTCATCGCGCCGATCGGTGGCTGCCCGAAGCGGCCACTGCGATGTGCCGGAGGCACGAGGTGCAGGTGGAACCTGCGCGGGGTTGCGTTCATCTCCCACCCAGTCGAGGTCAAGGAAGTCGCCGTCGGGCGTGTCGATGCGTTCGCGCCGGTAGGCGGGCAGCGGGATTCCGCCCCGCAGCAGCAGGGGCCAGACGGTTTGCAGGTGGGCGCCCGGCAGCCAGGCCGGCGCAGCGTAGCTCAGCGCTTCCAGAATGGTCTAGTGCAGTACTTGCGGCGCATCCGTGCTGAAGGTGTCGGGCGGTGCCGGCGAGGCGTGATGCACGATCATGCGCCAGCCGAGCGCGCCGCGCACATAGACATTGGTGGCGATCACCGGCGCACGCTGGCTCGGATCATTGTGCAGGCCGATTTCCTCCAGCACGCTGTGCACGGCGGTCAGCGGATCATGATGGTGACTTTGCAGGGTGTGGCGCACGTTGAGGCGTTGCCCGTTGCTGAATACCTGTGCCCAGGCGTCCCGTATGGCCGCATAGCCGCTGATGCGGCCGCTGCCGGGATGAATGCAGACGGTTTCCTCGTCTTCCGCCCAGACCGCCATCAGCGCCTCCAGATCGCCGCGCGAGAGCGCTTCGTAAAACGCCGCTTCGGCGTCCTGCGGACTGGCAAAGATGGTTTTCTTCAGCGTCGTCGGCATGATGGCGGATCCGGTCTGATGTGGCGCTATGTTACGTCCTCGGCCGCTCTGGCGACAGCGGCGGGGCTCATGTCCTGCATGCACTTGAAGTGGCCGAGCGGACAGACGCGTTCGAAGCAGGGACTGCACTCGAGATTCAGGGTGACGATCTTCGCCCTGTCGTTCATCGGCGGCGTGTAGCCGGGGCTGGAGGAGCCGTACAGCGCGACTTGCGGCCGTTGCAGTGCCGCTGCCACATGCATGAGTCCGGAGTCGTTGCTGACCACAAGCCGTGCCGCAGCGAGTAGGTCGATGGCTTCGAACAGCGAGGTCTTGCCGGCGAGATTACGCGCAGTTCCCTTGCTGCCGGCGACGATTTCATCGCCGACCGGCGCGTCCTTGGGCGAGCCGAGCAACAGCACCGGATTTTCTGCCGTGCCGTAGCGCTGCGCCAGTTCGGCGTAATGCTCGGCCGGCCAGCGCTTGGCCGGGCCGTATTCGGCGCCGGGACAGAAGATCACGGGCTGGGCGTCGGCGACGAGGCCATGCGCGCTGAGGGCGGCGGCCTGTTGCTCGCGTGACGATTGCAGGCGGGCTTCGAGCTTGCTGCCGTCGAGCGGACCGGCCAGCGCGGCGTAGCGCTGCACCAGTTCAGGATGGCGCTGCGTGTCCAGTGTATGGATGTCGTTGAGCAGTCCGTAGCGGAACTCGCCGCGATAGCCGGTGCGCTTCCTGATCTTGGCGTAGAACGGCACCAGCGCCGACTTCCAGGAGTTGGGCAGGACGATGGCCTGATCGTAGAACTCGCCGCGCAATTGTTCGCCAGTCCGTCGTCGCGTCGGCCAGTCGAGGCCGCCGTGACGGAAGGGACTGTCGATGACCCGCGTGACTTCGGGCATGCGCGCGAGCAGCGGCGCCACCCAGGGGGGCGCCAGCACGTCGATTTCCAGATTGGAATGCTGCTGCGCCAGCCGCTGGAACAGCGGCTGGGCCATGATTGTGTCGCCGATCCAGGACGGCGCGACGACAAATATACGCAAGGGATTGCCCCTGGTGTCTTGCTTAGTGGTGACCGCTTTTAATGCATCCCATTTTACACAAGTCCCCACTTCACTGAACTCTCTGGCGTAGCGGGCACCTTCCACAAAGATGGCTATCTC
>JAIEOJ010000126.1 GCA_019750575.1 Rhodocyclaceae bacterium
TCCGTGTCCTCGCCGACCAGCACCAGCTCGACATCCTTGCCGAGGTTGCGGGCCAGATCGCGGGCAATGCGCGGATATTTCTGGAACAGGCGGCCGATCGGCTGCATGCGCGTCTTCATGACGGCGTTCTGCAGATCCGACACCAGCAGGTCGAGCTGGCTCACGGCCTGGTCGAGTGCGTGCAGCGTGTCCGAATCATTGCGGCCGTTGAGGATGTCGCTGCGCAGCGAGTTGAGGCGATTCTTGGTCAGGCCGATTTCGCCGGACAAATTGAGCACCTGGTCAAGACGCGTGGTATCGACACGGATCGAGTTGTCGCCGCCGCCACTGCGGCTGCTGCCGCCGCCGCCCTTCTCGACTTCACGCCGCCCGCCTGTACTCTGCGAACCCGGGGTGTCAGTGGCACGACGGCCGATGGCCTGCTGGATGATCTGTTCGGGGCTCTTGCCGGCCACATCGGTGTGCAGTACGACCGCCGGCGCCTCCGTGATGGTGGCCGCTTCACTGGCCACCGCACCATGCAGGGCGGCCCAGTCCGGGCCGGCAGCGGGCGCGGCTGCGCTGGCAGCCACAGGGGCCGCAGCGGCAACCGGCGCGGCAACCGGCGCGGCGACAGGCGCCGGCACCGACAGCTCGCCGGCAATGGCCGCGCGCAGATTGCCCAGCAGTTGCGCAGAGGCCGGTCCCGGCTGCATGCCCTGCTCGAGGCTGCCGAACATGTCGCGCACCGTACCGGTCGCATCCATGATCGAATCCATCACCACCGGGGTGATGGCAATCTCGCCGTTGCGCAGAAGGTCAAACAGGTTTTCGGTCAGGTGACACAGGGTCACCAGCTCGGTGGCATTGAGAAAGCCGGCACCACCCTTGATGGTATGGAAGCCGCGGAAGATGTCATTGAGCAGTCCCTTGTCGCCCGGACTTTTCTCCAGATCGACCAGCTTGTTGTCAACATCGGACAGCAGATCGGTCGCTTCGACCAGGAAGTCCTGCAACAGGTCTTCCATTCCTTGAAAGTCGCTCATTCCATTTCTCCCAAACTGAGCGACTTCAGCGAAGACTAATCATGCGCTTTGCGCATGTTACGTCGTAGCTAAAATCACTCATGTCGTTTTCTCCGGAGAGTGCAATGAGTGATTTCAGTGAAGGCTAATGCCAGCGCAGCTGGCGTTATGCCGAAACTAAAGTCACTCATGCCCCCTCCTTTAAGACTTAGGGCCTCAGAAGCCCAGGCTTTCCAGCAAATCGTCGACCTGGCTTTGCGAGGTCACCACATCGGTCCTGCCCGTTGCGGAAATCACCGGGCCGTTCATCAGTCCTTCGGGCACCGCCGCCTTGCGATCCTCGGGCATGGTCTCGATCAGCACATTGACCAGCTGGCGCTCCAGATCCTGGGCGAGATCGACGATCTTCTTGATCACCTGGCCGGTCAGGTCCTGGAAGTCCTGGGCCATCATGATCTCGGTGAGTTGATCGTTCGTGGTACGCACCTTGGCGGGAGCGGCATTGAAGAAACTGCGCGTATCCGCCGCCAGCTGCTTGAACTCGTCGACCGAAAGCTGGTTGGCGAACATTCTGTCCCAGCGTGCCGACAAGCCCTCGCTGTCACTGAGCAGGCTGTCTTGCAGCGGCTTGGCCACCTCGGTTGCGGCCAGCACGCGATTGGCTGCCTGCTCCGTCAATTGCGCAACGTAGGCAAGGCGCTGCTGCGCATCGGGAATCTGGCTGGCGGCCTCTTCCAGGGCGCGATCGTAGCCGAGGCCGCGCAGCGAATCATGGAGCTGGCGCGCCAGGGAACCGACCTTGTTGAACATCTCGTGTTCGGGATCCTCTGCACCGACATTCGAACCGGCCGGCGCGGAAGACTCGCTGGCAACCGAATCGAAGAGAGCCTGCAGTTCGTCACTGTCGCCGGCGGCGCTCACGGCCGGACTGGCGGCAGGTGGGGGCGGCGGAGGCGGCGGACTGCCGACGGCAATGCTGTCAAACAGGGCCTGCAGATCGGCGGAGTCGCCCGCTTCATCGAATTTGGCTGGTGTAGACATTGTGATTTCCTTGCCGAGTGCCGGATCAGAGGCCGGCCTTCTCGAAGATCTTGATCATCTTTTCGTTCAGGGTCGCGGCCGTAAACGGCTTGACGATGTAGCCGCTGGCGCCGGCCTGGGCGGCGGCAATGATGTTTTCCTTCTTGGCTTCCGCCGTGATCATCAGGAAAGGCAGGTTCTTCAGGGTAGGATCGGAACGCACCGTCTGCAGCAGGGTCAGGCCGTCCATGTTCGGCATGTTCCAGTCGGACACGACGAAATCGAAGCCACCACCCTGCAGCTTGGCCAGCGCCACGACACCATCCTCGGCCTCGTCAACATTGGTAAAGCCCAGCTCCTTGAGAAGGTTCCGCACGATGCGACGCATCGTCGAAAAGTCATCTACAACGAGGAATTTGATCTTGGAAGGATCAGCAGGCATCTATATCTCCAGGTCAATCTCTTTGTGATTTCAACAGCAGCGGGCGCAGTGTGTCGGCCAGCAGGTCACTGTCGAACTTGGCAACGTAGGCATCCACACCGACGCTGCGTCCCATGGCACGGTTGGCCTCCGACGACAGCGAGGAATGCATGACGACAGGAATGCCGGCAAAGCGCGGGTCGTTCTTGATGTTCTTGGTCAGCACGTAGCCATCCATCTCCGGCATTTCGGCATCTACCAGCACCAGATTCAGCTCTTCGCGCAGACTGCGTCCGGTCAGCTGCGCATGCGTCGCCATGCCGGCCAGGCGCTGCCAGGCTTCGTTGCCGTTCATGGCATGGCGATGCTTGACGCCCATCTTGTCGAGCACCTCGGCAATCTTCTTGCGTGCCACGGTCGAGTCGTCGACATAGAAGACATTCATGTCCTCGCCGCCTTCGATCTTCTCGATCTGGCCAACGATGGCCTCGCCAAAAGTATTGGCCATGATCTGCTCGACATCGACGATGGACACCAGTCGGCCGTCCGGCAGTTCGGTGATGGCGGTGATGTAGGCATGCGCGCCGCTGGTGACAGCCTCGGGCGCACGCACCTTGTCCCAGTCAACGCGAATGATGCGATCCACGCTGTGCACCAGAAAGCCGAGCGTGCGCTTGTTGTATTCGGTCACCATCATGGACTCGCCGATGGTGTTGGGCGCGCCGGCCAGCTGCATGACCTTGGACAGCGACATCAGCGGGATGACATTGCCGCGCAGGCTGATCAGGCCCTCGACGCCCTTGGGCATGTTGGGCGTCTTGGTGATGGTCGGCGTCCGCGACACCTCCCGCACCTTGAATACGTTGATACCGAAAATCTCGTGGGTTCCCAGCTCGAAGAGCAGGATTTCCATGCGATTCGAACCGGCCAGCTTGGTGCGCGCATCGACCGAGTCGAGCAGGGAATCCTTGTGCGCTTGAGCGACCTCCATAGCGACATCCATAGCTTCCCCCTTACGCGCCAATGACCGCCGGGGCGGACTGGCGCGACTTGATGACACGGCTCAGGGTCTCCGCCAGACGCTGGGCCTCGAACTTGGATACATATTCGTCCACGCCGACCGACTTGCCCAGTTGCTGATTGGAGCTCGACGACAGCGACGAGTGCATCAGCACAGGAATGCCGGCAAAGGCGGGATCGGTCTTGATGGTCTTGGTCAGAATGTAGCCATCCATCTCGGGCATCTCGACGTCGGTGAGAACGAGATAGATCAGGTCCTTGGGCTTCTTGCCGATCGACTCGGCGTAGTTGGCGAGCTTGCGCAACTCATCCCAGGCCGCGCGACCGTTCATGGCACTGATGTACTTGACGCCGAGGGCATCGAGGGTGCGCTGGATCTGGCCGCGCGCGACCGAGGAGTCATCGGCAAAGACCACCATGCCGTCATCGAGCTTCTCCAGCGGCTTGATGTTCACGAACTGCAGGCTGTCATCGATATTGGTGGTTTCGGCGAGCACCTTCTCGACGTCGAGCAGCATCACCAGGCGGGCATCCTCCAGCTCGGTGACGGCGGTAACGAGACCGCCCATCTTGGCGGTGAGCATTTCGGGCGGCACGCGCATCTGCGACCAGTCGAGGCGCAGGATGGTATCCACCGAGTCCACCAGAAAACCCTGGGTATGGCCGTTGTACTCGGTCACGATCATGATTTCACGCGGGTTGCCGGACTCAACGCCGACGTACTCGGCCAGGTCGACCACGGGCACCAGCGCACCGCGCAGGGAAACCATGCCCTTGACGCTGGACGGCATGTCGGGCGCGGACGTGATGGCCGGCGTACGCATCACTTCGCGCACCTTGAACACATTGATGCCGAAAGTCTCGCAACGCCCGGTACGGGTATCCGTTCCCAGGGAGAAAAGCAGGATTTCCAGCTTGTTGGTACCCGCAAGGCGGGTACGCGCATCGATATTCTTCAGCAGTTCAGACATGAACCCACCTTTGATTCGGAAACATGGGGCAGTACAGCCGGGGGAGCAGGGACAACGCAGTCCTCAAGCGCCAGCCCGGAGCCAGCCAAGTGCAAATCTTACGCTTTTTTTCAAACCCGGAGGCAAATAGCTGCGGTTTTCAATTCCCGAAAAGCCAATACAGGTAGGCGTCTCGGGACAAATGGCGCTGTACGGCAGGAAACCTTTGTTGCATTTTTCACACTTTCGGCATCTTGCCGCGCATCCAGCAACTCAACTGACCTCGAACAGCTTGGAAAAATTGGCGATCTCGAGCACCTGCTTGACCGGCCCGCGACAATTGATCAGGCTGACCCTGCGGTTGCTGGCCTTGATCTTGTCACGCAGCATCAGCAGCATGCCAAGCGCCGAACTGTCGAGATACTCGACCTGGGCCAGATCCACATTCAGGGTGCGCACTTCGGGATTCGAGAGCACGCTTTCCGTAGCCTCGCGAAAGTCACGGTGGGCATTGAAGTCGAAGCGTCCCTGCAAGCCCAGCGTGGCAACGCCATCCGCCACTGTCGTCGTTACTTGCATGTGCAGCCTCCTCCGCGTCGATCAGTCCAGATATGACTCCAGTATATGACACGAATGCGCCCGGTATCAGTTTGATGCGCCAAACTCACCCATTCCCCCTGTCCAGAATGCGCAAACGGGCCATGATGCGACTGCCGATATCGTTGAGTGTGCTGACCTCGTCGAGAGCGCCGATTTCTGCGGCTTCGCGCGGCATGCCGTAGACCACGCAGGACTCCTTGTCCTGGCCGATATTCCAGGCACCGGCTTTTTTCATGGCCAGCATGCCGCGCGCACCATCCTTGCCCATACCGGTCAGCATGACGCCGATGGCGCTCGCGCCGACCTGTTCGGCGACACTGTCGAACAGCACATCCACCGAGGGGCGATGGCGGTTCACCGGCGCCGAGGCATCCAGTTCGGTCACCAGACCGGCCGGTGTGCGGCGCACGCGCAGATGCGAGTGGCCGGGCGCCAGATAGGCGTGGCCGGGCTGGATGCGCTCCCCGCCCTTGGCCTCGATCACCGTCAGTTGCGAGAGGCTGTCGAGCCGCTTGGCAAAGGAGCCGGTAAAGGTATCGGGCATGTGCTGCACCATGACCACACCAGGGGTCTCGCGCGGCAGGCTGCACAGCACCGCCCGCAGCGCTTCGGTGCCGCCGGTGGAGGCGCCAATGGCGATCAGCTGGCGTTCCTGGATGCGCGTCGACAGCGGCGGCTGGGTCGCATGCTCGACCGACCGCGGCGCCGTTGCCGCGAGGCGACTGGCCGGGCGCAGGCGCGCGCTGTAGGCCACCCTGACCTTTTCACGCACTTCCTCGGCATAGTGGCGCAACTGCGCCGGCGTATCGGCACGCGGCTTGGGCACGTAATCCACCGCGCCCAGCTCGAGCGCCTGGAGCGTATTTTCCGAGCCGCGCTCGGTACTCGACGACACCATGACCACCGGCATGGGACGCAGGCGCATCAGGCGGCCGAGAAAATCGAGCCCGTCCATACGCGGCATTTCCACATCCAGCGTCAGCACGTCCGGATTCAGCGTCTTGATCATTTCCCGCGCCACAATCGGGTCGGGCGCCGCGCCGACAACCTTGATGTCCGGGCTCTCCGAAAGCACGTCGGTAAGCAGGACGCGCATGGTCGCCGAGTCGTCGACGATAAGTACCTTGATAGTCACGAAAATTCCTAGAACAGTTCGACGGCACCGGCGATGGGAGCGCCGTTGAGCCGTTCGGCGTACTCGCGCTCGCGCCGCGCCAGGGTGTCATTGTGCAGGCTGGTCAGGCGCTTGACCAGTACCCGCCCGTTGTGCGGAAAAAAATAGACCTTGCGCGGAAAGACGTCGAGCAGGTCGCTGGCCAGCACCGGAATCTGCTCGGTGTTTAGGTAGTTGATCACGAACGATGCATTGCGCTCGCCTATCATCGCGCCGGACAGGCTGCTGAGCACCCGCCCGCCGCCGAAGACCTTGGCCTCGAGGCTGCTGCGGCGCGCGCCCAGCTTGAGCAGGTGGTTGATGAGGATTTCCATGGCATACACGCCATAGCGCGCCGACGCACCGACCAGGCCCTCGCCACCTTCCGCCAGCATGAAGTGATTCATACCCCCCATGCCGGTGTCGCGATCGCGGATGCAGGCGGTCACGCAGGAGCCGAGCACGGTGACCAGCACCATGTCCTGATTGGCAATGTAGTACTCGCCGGGCAGGATCTTGACCGCGTCATACTTGAAGATGCGGTCGTAGTAATGGTTGCGGGCAAAGTGCTCGATGTAGTCGGCCTGCCCGAGCGATGTATTAGCGGGCATGCTCATAGACGGTCCGGCCGCGGCTGCGGAAAAGTTCGGCGGCATGCAGGAAGCTTTCCGAGTGGCCTGCATAGAACAGCCCCCCCGGACTCAGGTGCGGCTTGAAATGCCGCAACAGCCGCAGCTGGGTTTCCTTGTCGAAATAGATCATGACGTTGCGGCAGAAGATGGCGTCGAAGACGGTATGCATCGGCCAGCGGTTGTCGAGCAGGTTGATGCGTTCGAATTGCAGCAAGGCCTGCAGCTCCGGCCGCACGCGCACGAAGCCGGCCCGCCGGCCACTGCCGCGCAGGAAGAAGCGCTTGAGACGCTGCTTATCCATACGCTCCACGCGCTCCAGCGGGTAGATGCCCTCACTGGCAGTCCGCAGCACATGCGTGTCGATATCACTGGCCAGCACGGTCACCGGCGGCGCCAGGGTATCGAAGACCTCGCAGGCCGTCATGGCCAGCGAATAGGCTTCCTCGCCGGTAGAGGCCGCGGCACACCAGATGCGAAAGGGACGCACCGGCGTTGTCTCCATCTGCCGGGCGAGCATCTCGAAATGGTGGGGTTCGCGAAAGAAGGCGGTCAGGTTGGTGGTCAGGGCGTTGACGAAGCCCTCGATCTCCCCGCTGTTGCTTTCCAGATACGCCAGATAGGTGCCGAAGCTGCCGTGACCGAGCGCCCGCAAGCGCCGCACCAGCCGGCTGTACACCATTTCCTTCTTGATCGGCGAAAGGGAAATGCCGGCGTGCGCATAGATGAGAGTGCGCACCCGCGTGAAGTCCTCCTGCGTGAAGGCGAACTCGCGCGCCGGCATCCCCGCATCCAGTGCGGGGATGCTGCGCGTGTCCCGGTTCAATGCGTCGCTCACCGTGGTGCTCGCCTCAGAACTCCTGCCATTCCTCATCGACCGAGCCCGGCGGCGGCTGGAAGCTGCGCGTACCCAGACGCGCCGGCGCACCACTACCGCGCGCCAGGCGCCGCGGCGAGGCATCGCGCAACACCGGCCGCTCCATCGAGGCCGGCATGCTGCGCAGGTCGTCGCCGTCAAGGCGGAAGCGCGACACCAGATCGACCAGTCCACGAGCCTGATCCTCCAGGCTTTCGGCCGCGGCAGCAGCCTCCTCGACCAGGGCCGCATTCTGCTGGGTCACCTCGTCCATCTGCGTCACCGCGCGCGTGACCTGATCGATGCCGCTCGACTGCTCGCGGCTGGCGCCGGTAATGTCAGTCACCAGGCGCGCCACCTCGGAGAAGCTCTTGACCACATTGCTCATGGTGCCACCGGCTTCCTGCACCAGCTTCACGCCGTCATCCACCTTGTTCACCGACGATACGATCAGCTCGCGTATCTCCTTGGCGGCAGTCGCGCTGCGCTGGGCAAGGCTGCGCACCTCGCTCGCCACCACAGCAAAGCCGCGTCCCTGCTCGCCGGCGCGCGCTGCCTCGACCGCGGCGTTGAGTGCCAGGATATTGGTCTGGAAGGCAATCGCATCGATGACGCCGACGATATCGGCGATGCGCTTGGAGCTTTCCTGGATCTCACTCATGTTGCCGATGACCCGCTGCACCATCTCACCGCCCTGCGCGGCCAGCACATTCGAATTGGCCGCCAGTGCATTCGCCTGGCGTGCACTGTCCGCGTTCTGCCGCACCGTCGCGCTGAGCTCCTCCATGGAGCTGGCCGTCTCTTCAAGGCTACTCGCCTGCTCCTCGGTACGGCTCGACAGATCGGCGTTGCCCGCGGCGATCTCGCGCGCCGCGGTGTTCACCAGTTCCGACACGTCGCGAATCTGCAGCACCAGATCACTCAGGCTTTCCACCGTGGCATTGGCATCATTCTGCAGGCGCGAGAACAGGCCCTCGTAACTGCCCTCCAGCCGCTCGCTCAGATCGCCACGCGCCAGTGCCTGCAGGATGGTGGCCACCGAATGCAGGCCGCGCTCGCTGGTTTCAAGCAGCTGGTTGAGTCCCTGTCCGAGATTGAGGAAGAAGCCGGTCTTGCCCGACAGATCGACGCGACGCGAGAAATCGCCGGCCGCCGCGGCATTGACGATCTCGGCCAGCTCGCGCTCCATCATCACCTGCTCGGTGCGATCCAGCCACTCGCCGACCGTGCCGAGGCGCTGCCCCTTGTCGTCGAACACCGGTGCCGTGGTGATGTTGAAGATGCGTCCACCGACCTCCTTTTCGCTGATCTGCAGGCTCGTCAGGGTCTCCAGCCGCTTCAGGTATTCAAGCGGGTCCGACATCAGGTTGGCGATGCTGCTGCCGACGAAATTCTCGACATTGAAGTTCGGGTTCAGCTCCTTCATCGCCGCCTCTATGCTGCGCAGCACCTCGAACATCTTGGGATTCGCATAGACCACGGTGCCGGACTGATCGGCAATGCGGAAGGGAGTGCCTGCATTGTCGAGCGCCATCTTGACGCGCAGATTGTCGTCGGCCAGGGCCTGCTCGCGGGCGATCCGCTCGCCCAGCGCGACACGGACCTTGTCCAGCGCCACCGCGAATTCGCCGATCTCGTCTTCCGCCTTCGCCTGCATGCCCTGCTTGAAATCCCCGGCGGCGATCGCCTCGACCACCGTCCTCATTTCGCCGACCTGCCGCGTCACCGAATTGCGCAGTGCGGCGAACAGATAGAAAGCCAGCAGCAGGCAGATGACGCTCGCCAGCACCTCGTTGCGCAAGGTCGTCTGCAGCTTTTCCGCCCGCTCCTGCAACAGCAGGTCGAGGGCCGGCAGGGCCGTGTCGAGCAGTTGATAGAGCGCCGCCACGGCATCGTTCCCGAGCGCGGCCATGCTGGCAGGGTCAACCTGGATGCGGCGGGCCTCGAGCACCTCGTCGCGCGCGGCGTGCATGAAGTGAACCTGCCGGTCACGCAACTGGTTCAGGGCCGGCACCAGCTTGGCCTGCAGCGCAGGATTGTCGGCGAGCGCCTTGTTCAGGTCGGCCTGCAGCGCAGCATAGCCGTGCTCTGCATCCTCGAACCAGGCGCGCATGGCGGCGCGCTCCTCGGGCAGCAGCTGGCGCTTGCGGGCAGCCTGTATTGCGGCGGCGCGCAACAGACGCACGGCATCCGCCGTTTCCGGAATACGCCGCGCAATGGCGTCCTGCAGGAAATAACCGGCCGGTGCCGGATCCATGCTCAGCCCGGCGTTATCGGAGACCGTGATCAGATAGTTGCTCACCGCATCCACCAGACGGCCGTGCATCAGCATACTGTCGCTCACGCCCACATTGGCCGGCAGGGCCTTGACGCTGGCCCACTGATTGCGGATTTCGGCATGGGCGCGTGCGACATCGAGGCGCTCGCCATATTGATCGCTGACCGCGCTCCATGCCCCCAGCGCGTCGTCGGCGCGCGCACGCGCCTCGGCCTGGCTGGTACCGGCCTGACTCATGCCGGACAGGGCATCGCGGCTGTAACGTCGATGCAGCTGCACCGCCTGCATGAAATTCATGGCGGGCGAGATCAGACGCAGGC
Source organism: Rhodocyclaceae bacterium (assembly GCA_019750575.1). Taxonomy (GTDB): domain Bacteria; phylum Pseudomonadota; class Gammaproteobacteria; order Burkholderiales; family Rhodocyclaceae. The sequence continues at coordinate 10,252 of JAIEOJ010000126.1, forward strand.
CTTCGCGTTCGGTTTCGGTCGCAATGATGTCGGTGTTGATGCGCTGCCAGTGGGCATAAAACAGAACGCCGAACGGCAGCAGCAAGAGCAGGCCGACGATGGCGAACTTGGTGCCGAAATGGAAACGATCCACCAATGCCCTGCCGGGCGCGAATATATCCAGCTTCATGAACTCTCCTCCCCTACTGACTGCCAGTTTGTCTTCTTCATCTCACGCCACCGCCTCGTCCACCAGCGCCATGTCCGCCGACAGCATCAGCCCTTCGATGTCCACCACGATCAGCATGCGTTCGGCCAGCATGGCCAGCGCCGTGATATAGCGCAGATCGACCGCCTTCGACAGCTCCGGCGGCGGCTGCATCTGTGCCTCCTGTACCGCAATCACGTCGGACACGGCATCGACGACGATGCCGACCACGCGGCTACCGACATTCAGCACCACGACTACCGTGAAAGGCGTGTATTCGGCCGTACCGAGCCCGAACTTGATGCGCAGGTCGATGATGGGCACGATGGCACCGCGCAGGTTGATCACGCCCTTGATGAATTCCGGTGCATGGGCAATCGGCGTCACTGCATCGTAACCGCGGATTTCCTGCACCTTGAGGATGTCGATTGCATATTCCTCGCCGCCCAGCATGAAGGTCAGAAACTCCTGGCTGCGTGGCTCGTCGTTCTTGTGTGCGTTCTTGTCCATGATATTCCTCAGGCTGCCGCCGGCATGCCTGCGGCAGCCTTGCTCACCAGCGCCATGGCATCCAGGATGAAGGCCACGCGGCCGTCGCCCATGATGGTGGCGGCGGAAATGCCCGGCACCTTGCGGTAGTTGGTTTCCAGATTCTTGATCACGACCTGGTGCTGTCCGAGCAGCGCGTCGACGAAGAGCGCAGCACGCCGGCCATCGACCTCAAGCAGAACCATGATGCCGCGGCTGAAATCGGTTTCCGCATTGCCTATGCCGAACAGCTCGTGCAGCACCACCACCGGCAGGTAGTCGCCGCGCACCTGCAGCAGGCTGTTCACCCCGCCCATGCGCTTGATCATGCCCGGCTCGGGCTGCAGCGACTCCAGTACATAACCCAGCGGCACAATGTAGTTTTCGCTGCCCACGGCCACCGACATGCCGTCGACGATGGCCAGCGTCAGCGGCAGGCGTACCGTCATGCGCGTACCGATGCCGGCCATGGATTCGATGTCGATGCGCCCGCCGAGCGCGGTGATGTTGCGCCTGACCACATCCATGCCGACGCCGCGGCCCGAAACATCGGTCACCTGATCGGCGGTCGAGAAACCGGCCTCGAAGATCAGGGCCCACACCTCCGCGTCGGCGAGATTGTCGGAAACCGTCATGCCGCGCTCGCGCGCCTTGGCGAGGATGCGTTCGCGATCGAGGCCGGCGCCATCGTCGCCCACCTCGATCACGACCATGCCGCTGTGCTGATAGGCCTTCAGATTGACCCGGCCGGTCGCCGGCTTGCCGCATGCGAGGCGTTTGTCCGGCGTTTCGATGCCGTGATCAAGGCTGTTGCGCACCAGATGCGTGAGCGGGTCGGCGATGCGCTCGACCAGGCCGCGATCCAGCTCTGTCCCCTCGCCCGAGAGCTTGAGCTCGACCTGCTTGCCGAGCTTGGCCGAGAGATCGCGCACCACGCGCGGAAAACGGTTGAAGACGGTGGAAATCGGCACCATGCGTACCGACATCACCGAGGCCTGCAGATCACGGCTGTTGCGTTCAAGCTGGGCGAGGCCGCTGTGCAGGCGTTCGAATTCGATGGGATCGAGGGCGCTGGCAATCTGCTGCAGCATGGCATGCGTGATGACCAGTTCGCCGACCTGGTTGATGATGAGGTCTACCTTGTCCACGCCGACACGGATGGTGGTTTCGCCATTCGCTGCTGCAGCGCGCTTGGGCGCCTCCACTGCTGGCGGTGCCGGATTTGCAGGCAGGTCGGTGAAGAAGCCATAGCTGTCGTCGGCAGCATTGGCAGGCGGTGGCGGCAGGTTTTCGGCAAACAGCCCCCAGCCATCCGCATCGGTCTCCGCTGCCGGCGCCTGTGGCTCGAAGAAACCATAGCTGTCATCGGCAGCCTCAGGGGCTGGCGCGTCGTCAAACAATCCCCAGTCGGCATCCGCGCTGCTGGCGGACGCAGCCGCAAGCAGATGCACATCATGGGCGACAAAGCCGATCACCTCGCGTGCGGCATCGGCATCACGGCATGCGGCAATCTTCAGCTGCCAGGGCTGGTCTGCCGCACTGGCTGGCTGTTCGATACTGACTGAGCCAAAGTCGGCGAGCTCGGCACTGAGGACCTCTAGCACCGCCTGCTGGCTGCCACCCGGCGCATCCAGCACAAACTCGAACAGGGCGTCCGCCACCGCAGCGACCGTGACCGGCGCCCGCGTGGCTGGCAGAGGAACAGCCTGGGCTGCCTCGCCGGCAGCCAATGCGGCGAGGCGGCGGGATACCGCCAGCGCCGCCTCGGGCCTGGACGGCGCACCGTCGCGATGGGTGGCCAGCTGGCCGCCGAGCACATCGCGCGCCTCCAGACAGGCGTCGATCAGCGCGTCGCCGAGCGGCAACTCGCCCTTGCGCACGCGGTCGAGCAGACCTTCGAGAACATGGGTCAGCTCGGCCATGTCATTGAAGCCGAAAGTGCCGGCCGAGCCCTTGATCGAGTGGGCGGCACGGAATACGGCGTTCAGCTGCTCGACGTCCGGACTGTCGTGATCCAGAGCAAGCAGCAGGGATTCCATGCTTTCCAGATGCTCGGCCGCCTCGGCAAAGAACACCTGGTAGAACTGGCTCATGTCGTAGGACATGTCTCCCCTCCTCAGTGCCGGCGTGCGGCCGGCCCCACGCAATGCCGTCTGTTGTGCCGCCGGGCCGTCCCCCGGCAAAGCACGCACGCCCGGTGGGCAGCACGCCGAAGGCACAGCATCGCAGCCATGATGTTATCGGCTAGCCGATGACTTTCTTGACCACCTCAAGCAGCTTTTGCGGATCGAAGGGCTTGACCAGCCAGCCGGTCGCGCCGGCGGCGCGGCCCTGCTGCTTCATCGCATCGGACGATTCGGTGGTCAGCATGAGGATGGGGGTGCTCTTGTACTGCGGCAGGGTGCGCAGGGTGCGGATCAGGGTGAGACCATCCATGCGCGGCATGTTCTGGTCGGTGAGGACAAGGCTGATATTGTTGCTCTTCGCCTTGTCGAGGCCGTCCTGTCCATCCACGGCATCGAGCACTTCATAGCCGGCACTCTTGAGCGTGAACGCGACCATCTGCCGGATGGAGGCTGAGTCATCAACCGCCAGTATCGTCTTTGTCATCCCTCTCTCCTCCTATTCGGTGCGTGCAGGCACGCTCAGCACGCTTTCCTCTTCGCCCGAACCTTCAGGCTTGCCATCGCGCATGATGGATTCTTCCGTCCGCTTGTTGAGCACGATGATGCTGATGCGCCGATTGCTCGCCGCATATGGATCCTTTTCGTCAAACAGTACCGTCGAGGCCTGTCCGACCACGCGCAGCATTTTGCCTTCCTTCATGCCACCGGCCAGCAGCTCGCGACGCGAGGAGTTGGCGCGGTTGGTTGACAGCTCCCAGTTGCCGAAGCCCTTTTCGCCCCCGGCATAGGGCGTGGCATCCGTATGCCCCGACAGCGACAGGCGGTTCTCCACGCCATTCAGGGCATTGCCGATTTCGCGCAGGATGACCTTGGTGTAGGGCTTGAGCTCGGAGCTGGCAGAGTCGAACATGGGACGGTTCTTCTCATCCACGATCTGGATGCGCAGCCCCTCGGTGGTCATGTCGATCAACAACTGCTTCTTGAACTGCGACAGGATGGGGTTGGCGTCGATCAGCTTTTCCAGCTGCGCCTTGAGTCCTTCGAGTTTCTGTTTCTCGATGCGCTCGAACTGCTCGCGCAGATCCGCCTCGCGCAGATTCATGGTACGGCGACGGTCGTCGGTCTCGCCGGCCTTCTTCTGTCCGTGCTCGCGGGTCAGGTCTGTGCCGCCGCCCTGGATCACCGAGGTCGCATCGCCGCTGCCCGAGCCGCCGAACATCGCCACCTTGAGCGGCGTCTGGAAATAGTCGGCAATCCCCTTGAGGTCGCCCTTGGCAGTCGAGCCCAGCAGCCACATCAGCAGGAAGAAAGCCATCATTGCCGTCACGAAGTCGGCATAGGCAATCTTCCATGCGCCACCGTGGTGGCCACCGCCACCCTTCTTGATGCGCTTGACGACGATTGGCTGCTGATCATCAGCCATGCTGGCGACTCCGCTTCATGCCGTACATGCCTAGCGGCTCTTGCGCGACTTGAGATCTTCCTCAAGCTCGGCGAAGGTCGGCCGATCGGCCGAGTACAGCACCTTGCGGCCGAACTCCACCGCCACCTGGGGTGCATAACCGTTCATGCTGGCCAGCAGTACCGCCTTGATGCACTGGTAGATCTTGCCGCCCTCTTCCGCCTTCTGCTCCAGCTGGGTGGCAATCGGCGCGATGAAGCCATAGGAGACGAGAATGCCCAGGAAGGTACCGACCAGGGCGCCGCCGATCATCTTGCCGAGCACCGCGGGCGGCTCGCCCACCGA
>JAIEOJ010000079.1 GCA_019750575.1 Rhodocyclaceae bacterium
TATTGGGCTGTCAGGAGCCGTATGCACACCAGGCGTTACATCCAGTCAGATGGTGCGGTCGTCTTCTGAAAACGACACCGCGCCGGTTGCCTTGACTGGCTTATCACAAACCGACGTTTTCAAGAATAAGGAAACCGCATGCCCCGCCGTTCGATCCTCTCCGCCGCCGAGCGCGAAAGCCTGTTGGCGTTGCCCGATACCCAAGACGAGCTCATCCGGCACTACACGTTCAGCGAGCCCGACCGGTCACTGATTCGCCAGCGGCGCGGTGACGCCAACCGCCTGGGTGTCGCGGTGCAGTTGTGCTTGCTGCGCTTTCCCGGTCAGGGCTTGCTGCCTGACGCGACGGTGCAAATGCCGCTGCTGCAATGGATCGGGCGGCAATTGCGGCTCGATCCGGCATGTTGGCCGCAGTATGCCGAGCGGGAGGAAACTCGGCGCGAGCATCTGCTCGAACTGCGGGCGTACCTGGGCATGGAGCCGTTCGGGTTGGCGCACTATCGCCACGCAGTCCTCGCCACGACCGACTTGGCCTTGCAGACCGACAAGGGCATTGTGCTGGCCAGCAGCGTCCTCGACGCCCTGCGGCACCAACACATCATCTTGCCGACGCTGGATGTTGTCGAGCGTGTCTGTGCCGAAGCGATCACCAGCGCCAACCGACGCATCTACGATTCCCTGGCCGAACCGCTGTCGGGCGCACATCGCCGCCGTCTCGACGACTTGCTCAAGCGCCGCGACAACGGCAAAACGACCTGGCTGGCCTGGCTGCGCCAGTCGCCCGCCAAGCCGAACTCCCGTCACATGCTCGAACACATCGAACGCCTCAAAGCGTGGCAGGCGCTCGACCTGCCACCCGGCATCGAGCGGCTGGTTCACCAAAACCGGCTGCTGAAGATTGCCCGCGAGGGCGGCCAGATGACGCCTGCCGACCTGGCCAAGTTTGAGGCTCAACGACGCTACGCCACCCTCGTGGCACTGGCCATCGAGGGTATGGCCACCGTCACCGACGAAATCATCGACCTGCACGACCGCATTCTGGGCAAACTGTTCAACGCGGCCAAAAACAAGCATCGGCAACAGTTCCAGGCATCCGGCAAGGCGATCAACGCCAAGGTGCGGCTGTACGGGCGCATTGGCCAGGCGCTGATCGATGCCAAACAATCAGGCTGCGACCCGTTCGCCGCCATCGAGGCCGTCCTGTCCTGGGATGCCTTCGCCGAGAGCGTTACCGAGGCGCAGAAGCTCGCCCAGCCCGATGACTTTGATTTCCTGCACCGCATCGGCGAGAGCTATGCCACCTTGCGCCGCTACGCGCCGGATTTCCTTGACGTTCTCAAGCTGCGGGCCGCACCCGCCGCCAAGGACGTGCTGGAGGCAATCGAGGTACTGCGCTGCATGAACACCGACAACGCCCGCAAAGTGCCCGCCGATGCGCCGACCGGCTTCATCAAGCCGCGCTGGCAAAAGCTGGTGATGACCGACGCCGGAATCGACCGGCGCTATTACGAGCTGTGTGCGCTGTCGGAACTCAAGAACTCGCTGCGCTCGGGCGACATCTGGGTGCAGGGTTCGCGCCAGTTCAAGGACTTCGAGGACTATCTGGTGCCGCCCGCGAAGTTCGCCAGCCTCAAGCAATCCAGCGAATTGCCGCTGGCCGTGGCCACCGATTGCGACCAATACCTGCACGACCGGCTGACGCTGCTGGAAACGCAGCTTGCCACGGTCAACCGCATGGCGGCGGCCAACGACCTGCCCGACGCCATCATCACCGAGTCGGGCTTGAAGATCACGCCGCTCGATGCGGCGGTGCCCGACACCGCGCAAGCATTGATTGACCAGACGGCGATGATCCTGCCGCACGTCAAGATCACCGAACTGCTGCTCGAAGTGGATGAGTGGACGGGCTTCACCCGGCACTTCACACACCTGAAATCGGGCGACTTGGCCAAGGACAAGAACCTGCTGCTGACGACGATCCTAGCCGACGCGATCAACCTGGGCCTGACCAAGATGGCCGAGTCCTGCCCCGGCACGACCTACGCCAAGCTCGCCTGGCTGCAAGCCTGGCATACCCGCGACGAAACCTATTCGACGGCGCTGGCCGAATTGGTGAACGCGCAGGTCCGGCATCCCTTCGCCGAGCACTGGGGCGACGGCACCACGTCATCATCGGACGGCCAGAACTTCCGCACCGGCAGCAAGGCCGAGAGCACGGGGCACATCAACCCGAAATATGGCAGTAGCCCAGGACGGACCTTTTACACCCACATCTCCGACCAGTACGCGCCGTTCCACACCAAGGTGGTCAATGTCGGCGTGCGTGACTCGACCTACGTGCTCGATGGCCTGCTGTACCACGAATCCGACCTGCGCATTGAGGAGCACTACACCGATACAGCGGGCTTCACCGATCACGTCTTCGGGCTGATGCACCTGCTGGGCTTCCGTTTCGCGCCGCGCATCCGCGACCTGGGCGACACTAAGCTCTACATCCCGAAAGGCGACACCGTCTATGACGCACTCAAGCCGATGATCGGTGGCACGCTCAACATCAAACATGTCCGCGCCCATTGGGATGAAATCCTGCGGCTGGCCACCTCGATCAAGCAGGGCACGGTGACAGCCTCGCTGATGCTCCGAAAACTCGGCAGCTACCCTCGCCAGAATGGCCTGGCTGTGGCACTGCGCGAGTTGGGGCGCATCGAGCGCACGCTGTTCATCCTGGATTGGCTGCAAAGTGTCGAGCTGCGCCGCCGTGTGCATGCCGGGCTGAACAAGGGCGAGGCGCGCAACGCGCTGGCCCGCGCCGTGTTCTTCAACCGCCTGGGTGAAATCCGCGACCGCAGCTTTGAGCAGCAGCGCTACCGGGCCAGTGGCCTCAACTTGGTGACGGCGGCTGTCGTGTTGTGGAACACCGTCTACCTGGAGCGCACAGCGCTTGCCTTGCGTGGCCACGGCCATGCGGTCGATGACGCGCTGTTGCAGTACCTGTCGCCGCTGGGCTGGGAGCACATCAACCTGACCGGCGATTACCTCTGGCGCAGCAGCGCCAAGATCGGCGCGGGCAAGTTCAGGCCGCTACGGCCGCTCTCTAGGTCTTAGCGTACGATCTTTTCCGTTTTCTGAGACGACCCCTGATCGTTCAGTAGCGGCGATTCGGCCCGTTCAAATACGCCAATGTCCTCCGGAAGCAGAAATTTCGATTTGCCGCGCCTATCGATGCGAAGCGATGACTCAAGTAAGGGAATGGCGTGCAGGCTGCAGAATAGACTGCCGGGCAGCTGATGCTTGCGTCGCCATGAGGCGATGCCTTGCTGTCCAAGATCCGCTTCCATGCATTGAGGACAGGCGCGTAAGAACAGGCGCGCTCGACAAGGACTCGCGGGCAGACCGAGTGCATGTTTGAGCCCGGCGATACCTGTCCCTGCCATGGCGTCCTGCGTTGCTCTTTCTACCGAGGCCGGTTTGAAGCGAAGGAAATAGGGCGCTGCAGTCAGTTGCGCCATGATTGCGTGGACTGACCCCAGGTGTCCAAGCGTGTTAATGGCGAGCTGTTCAAGGTGGTGCGGGAAATCATGATGAAGTCCTGCATTCGGGTGGCCGAACAACGCTTTGCTAGTGGTGCTGCCAAGCGTGTCGCCGCGCAAACGTCCATTCCGTGCCATGAGGCCATACAGGGTTTCGTCTGGAAATGGACTGGCGAGCAGCATGAGCCTCTCCTGGTTTTGGATGGGTTGGGTCTTGCCAAGTAGCCTTGTGGTGCGTGCTCTACAATTATGTAGCGATCAATACATATTTGTATTAGGATCTACAGACGATGAAATACGTCCTACTTGTTCTTTCTCTTTCCACCGAGAGTGCAACTACCCGCATGCGGGCATGGCGTGCATTGAAGTCCTCCGGTGCAGCGGTTCTACGAGATGGCGCTTATTTGCTGCCAGACGTTGACGGCTGCCGGACGACCTTGAGTCAGATCGCCGAAGACGTTCGCGAGAACGGTGGTTCCGCCTACCTGATTTCCGCAGACGAAGATCCAGGCTTTCCGTCACTGTTCGACCGTAGCGGCGACTTCGGCCAGTTGCTGGAGGAAACCCAGCTGGTTCTGAGTGGCCTTACGCCGGAAACGGTCGGCGATGCCATGAAGTCTGCTCGCAAGCTCCGGAAGGCCTTTGCGGCCTTGGTCGCGATCGATTTCTTCCCTGGCGAGGCACAGAAACAAGCCGATGCCGGACTTCTCGAACTAGAACAGGCCGGCAACCAAGCGCTGTCTCCTGACGAACCCCATGCCGTTGCCGGCGAGATTGTTCGCCTTGACCCCAAAGCCTATGTCGGTAAGACCTGGGCGACGCGCCGCCGTCCCTGGGTGGATCGCTTGGCCAGCGCCTGGCTAATCCGCCGCTACATTGATGCCGACGCCAAGATTCTCTGGCTGGAGTCGCCGGATAAATGCCCGGCCAAGGCATTGGGCTTCGATTTCGACGGCGCCCGTTTCAGCCATGTCGGCGCCAAAGTGACCTTCGAGGTGTTGCTGGCCAGCTTCGGCTTCGAGATCCCTGAGCTGAAACGCCTTGGCGCGCTGGTGCATTACCTCGACGTCGGTGGTATCCAGCCGCCCGAGGCCGCCGGCATCGAAAGCGTGCTGGCCGGCATGCGTAGCGCCATCAACGACGACGACCAACTTCTGCAGGCCGCCTGCGCGGTATTCGACGGCCTCATCGTGGCTTTTGTGAAGGAATCCCAATCATGACAACAACTACCTTGGACACTGGCGTCGCCGATACCGGCGCCCCAGCTCCCGTTTCCTTCTGGGAAGCTTTCCGCTTCTGGCTCAAGCTCGGCTTCATCAGCTTTGGCGGCCCGGCCGGCCAGATCGCCATCATGCACAGCGAGCTGGTCGAGCGCCGGCGCTGGATTTCCGAAAAGCGCTTCCTCCATGCGCTGAATTACTGCATGCTGTTGCCCGGTCCCGAGGCCCAGCAACTGGCCACCTATATCGGCTGGCTGATGCACCGCACCTGGGGTGGGATCATCGCCGGTGGTTTGTTCATCCTGCCGTCGCTCTTCGTTCTGATCGCCTTGTCGTGGATCTACATCGCCTTCGGCGACGTACCGCTGGTGGCCGGCCTGTTCTACGGCATCAAGCCCGCAGTCACCGCCATCGTAGTGCAGGCGACGCATCGTATCGGCTCACGGGCCTTGAAGAACAACGTGCTCTGGGCGATTGCCGCTGCTGCCTTCGTGGCGATCTTTGCGCTCAACGTGCCGTTCCCCCTGATCGTCGCTGTTGCTGCCCTGATCGGTTACATCGGCGGCCGGATCAGCCCGGACAAATTCAAGTCGGGCGGCGGTCATGGCAAGGCTGACAAGTCCTACGGTGCAGCCATCATCGACGACAACACCCCGACACCCGACCACGCCCGTTTTAAGTGGTCAGGTCTCCTAACGATGGCCGTCGTAGGTGGCCTGCTGTGGGCGCTGCCGATGGGCTTCTTGACTGCAAGCTATGGTTGGGAACATCCCCTGACGCAAATGGGCTGGTTCTTCACCAAGGCCGCACTCATGACCTTCGGCGGCGCCTATGCAGTGTTGCCCTATGTCTATCAAGGCGCGGTCGGCCATTACGGTTGGCTCACGCCCACGCAGATGATCGATGGCCTGGCCCTGGGCGAAACCACGCCGGGACCGCTGATCATGGTGGTGACCTTCGTCGGCTTTGTCGGCGGCTATGTGAAGGCGGTGTTCGGCCCCGAGCATCTGTTCCTCGCCGGCACCGTGGCCGCCGTCGTGGTGACCTGGTTCACCTTCCTGCCGTCCTTCATCTTCATCCTCGCCGGCGGCCCGCTGGTCGAGAGTACACATAACGACATCAAGTTCACCGCCCCGTTGACCGCAATCACCGGCGCTGTCGTCGGTGTGATCCTCAACCTCGCTTTGTTCTTCGGCTATCACGTCCTGTGGCCTAAGGGCTTCGAAGGCGGCTTCGAATGGATTTCCGCCCTGATTGCCATCGGCGCCGCTGTTGCGCTATTCCGCTTCAAGGCCAACGTCATCCATGTGATCTTGGCTTGTGCCCTGGTGGGGTTGCTCATCAAAACCGTATTCGGCGCTTGAGTAGCGCTTTGCACATAAATCAAAGGAGAGAACCATGGACGCATTGATGCAGCCGCTGCCGATCGATCCCGCATCCGTAGACGGCTTGTCAGAAAAGCTGATCACCAGCCATCACGCCAACAATTACGGCGGCGCCGTAAAGCGGCTCAACGCCATACGCGCCACGTTGGCCGAACTGCCGGCGGCAACGGCACCGAATTTCACGCTCAACGGCTTGAAGCGCGAGGAGCTGATCGCCACCAACTCCATGCTGCTGCATGAGCTCTATTTCGACTGTCTGGGCGGCAATGGTGAACCTGAGATCGCCATGAAGCTCGCACTGGCCGCCAACTTCGGTTCCTATGAGCGTTGGCGTGAGGAGTTCATCGCCATGGGCAAGGCCCTCGGCGGCGGTTCCGGCTGGGTGCTGCTGGTCTTCCAGCCGCGCGAAGGAACGCTGATCAATCAATGGGCGGCCGATCACACCCACGCGGTGGCGGGCGGCATTCCGGTCCTGGCACTCGATATGTACGAGCACGCCTATCACATGGATTTCGGCGCCAACGCCGGCGCCTATGTCGAGGCCTTCATGAAGGTGATCGACTGGAAGAAGGTCTATGCACGCTTCCAGCGGGCCGCTGAATCCGCCAGCGCTCACCTGGTAGCCCATGCCGACGCATTGGAAAGCCATCCCTTGGTGCTGGATGTGCGTCGCAAGCGCGTCTTCGAGAAGGCGAACACCACCTTGCCTGGGGCGCAGTGGCGTGACCCGGACAACGTCGCCGAATGGTGCGACAGCGTGCCCAAGGACAAACCGGTCTTGGTCTACTGCATCTATGGGCACGAGGTCGGCCGCTCGACGGCCCTTGCGCTTCGCGCCCGTGGCATTGACGCCCGCGTCCTGGAAGGTGGTATCGACGCTTGGCAGCGTGAAGGCCGGCCCACGGACAGCAAGGAAGCCTTGCCGTAAGCCTCTATGCACTCGGCGCTATACCGGATTCAGCTAGCGGTCCTATTGAGCATGGTTTGCACGCTGACCCATGCCAAGGATCATGTGCTGTCTGGCGCCGAACTTCGCGATCGCTTGGCGGGCAAGACCATTACTGACGGTACCCATTGGAGCTACGTGCTGAATACGGATGGCCGCGTATCTGCGATCGATATGGGCAAGAACCGAAGCGGAGTCTGGCGCATCAGTGCCGGCGAGCTCTGCATCAGGGTGCCCGTCCAGGCGTCTGAGGATTGCTGGTCGGTCCGCCAGCGCAACACGCAGTTTTTTCTGGTCAGGGAGGGCGGCGCCCCGATTGAGATAACGGTGGAGCCGGCGCCCGGGACAAATTGACAGGAGATCGTTATGAAGTGGATTACCCGTGAACGTCCCAAGATCGATCGGATTGCTTGCCCCTGGCTGATCGCTCGCTTCATCGACAAATCCCCGGAGTTTCTTTATGTGCCGCCTGGCGACGTGCTGCGTATCGCCGAGGAGACGGGTGCAATACCCTACGACGTGCCCGGCGTCGAGCTGACGCACGTTGGGGAGGATTGCAGCTTCGACACGATTCTCAAGAAGTACACGCTGACCGATCCGGCCCTTCAAGACCTCGCGGTCATTGTGCGCGGGGCCGACACCGATCGCCACGACCTGGCGCCGCAATGCGCCGGTCTGCTGGCCATCTCCCTCGGGTTATCGCAGAACTTCAGTGACGACCATGAAATGCTGAAGCACGGCATGATCATGTATGACGCCCTATATGCCTGGTGTCGCCACGCCAGAGGCGAGACGCACTCCTGGAAGTACTAGACGCCGATGGATGAGTTCTGGCGCTATGTCGTTGGCGCCCTCGCGGTTGTCGTGGCGATTGCCGCCTTGCTGAATCCGCTTCCCCGAGCTCGGAAAAAGCGGGATGATCGTGAATCATGACCCCATCCGTTATCCATGCTTTACTTGCCGCCGCGCTGTTCGGGGCAAGCACGCCGTTCGCCAAGGCGCTCGTCGGCGATGTATCGCCCATCCTGTTGGCTGGACTGCTCTATCTCGGTAGCGGCCTCGGACTCAGCATCGCCCGGCTGATTCGCGACCGTGGATGGCATGCAGCCGGCTTGAAGTCTTCCGAATGGCCCTGGCTACTGGGGGCGATTGGCTTCGGCGGTGTACTCGGCCCCACGGCCTTGATGTTCGGCCTGACGCATACCAGCGGCTCAGCGGCGTCTTTGCTGCTGAATCTGGAGGCGGTCCTCACGGCCGTCCTGGCCTGGGTGGTCTTCAAAGAAAACGCGGATCGACGCATCGTGCTCGGTATGCTGGTCATCGTTGCCGGCGGCGTATTGCTGTCCTGGCCGCGTGGCGATGTGGAAACCTCAAGCTGGTTGGGGTCGGGAGCCATCGTCCTGGCCTGTTGGTGCTGGGCGATCGACAACAATCTGACACGCAAGGTATCAGCCTCGGATGCTTTGTTCATCGCCGGTAGCAAAGGGCTGGTGGCCGGTTTAGTCAATGTGGCATTGGCTGTTGCATTGGGTGCGGCTCTACCGCCCGTCGATATCGTGGCCGAGGCGATGGGGTTGGGGCTGCTTGGTTACGGCATCAGCCTGGTGATGTTTGTCCTGGCGTTACGGGGACTGGGTTCGGCCCGTACCGGAGCCTACTTCTCTACGGCACCGTTCATCGGCGCGGCCATCGCCTTATTCGTGTTTGGTGAGCAGGCGACTTGGCTATTCTGGGCGGCGGCAGCATTGATGGGCTTCGGCGTATGGCTGCATCTGACTGAACAGCATGGACATGAGCATACCCATGAACCGCTGGAACATAGCCATCGCCATGTTCACGATGAGCACCATCAGCATGAACATGCGGAGGGGTGGGATGGACAGGAGCCGCACAGTCATCCGCATCGGCATGTCGCCATCACGCACAGCCACCCGCATTTCCCAGATATTCACCATCGGCACATGCATTGATCTGTTGCAACTAGGTATCAGCCTTAGAACTTCGGCCATTTGACGACTTTGAGCTTCGCGTTCTTGGGGAAGATGCTTGCGCGCTCTACCACTTCGGCGGAAGACAGTCCTTCAGCCTGGGCCTGTTGAAGAAACTCTCGTTGCAGCTTTCTTTTCTGGGAAAGAAGCTTCTTACCTTTGTCTTTGCGGGCTATAGGCATGCCACACCGTTCCATTCACAAAGATTGAAGCGTCAACGGGGAAGTCCCCAACGTATCGCCTGCAAGATCGATTCGACCTGCTTTGCTCCGTCTTCGGTTTTTGATACCTCAAGCGGTGTTTTCCCGTCGAGGAATACGTGAGGCTGAAGCATGAACATTTCAGCATCTTTTGTGGATGCCCAGACGTCTTCAGCGACCGCGATAGTCGCCAGCTGATATTGGTTCAAGTTCTCTGGAGCCATGTCTCACCTCATCTGGCAGGCCTCAATGCCGACCTGTGAGGCAAACAATCATAGCGAAAAAGAAACGGGCATCCACAGAGGGATGCCCATTTTCTTTTTCTTGCCGTTAAGACTTAATTATCGACCCGTCGAGATAAGTTAAGACTTAATTATCAAAGTTAAGACTTTATTATCGTCGAACACGATGGGCGCTTACGCTCAGGCGAAGTTCTTGGCGGCGAAATCCCAGTTGGCCAGGCTGGCCAGGAAGGTTTCGACGAACTTCGGACGGGCGTTGCGGTAGTCGATGTAGTAGGCGTGTTCCCACACGTCGATGCACAGCAGGGCCTTGCCCTCGCCGGTCTTCAGCGGGGTGCCGGCGGCGCCGGTGTTGAGGATGTCGACCGAACCGTCGGCCTTCTTGATCAGCCAGGTCCAGCCGGAGCCGAAGTTGCCCACGGCGGAAGCCTGGAAGGTCTTCTTGAACTCGTCGAAGGAGCCCCACTTGGCATTGATGGCGTCAGCCAGCGCGCCGGTCGGTGCGCCGCCGCCGTTCGGCTTCATGCTGTTCCAGAAGAAGGTGTGGTTCCAGACCTGGGCCGAGTTGTTGTACACGCCGCCGGCCGGAGCCTTGGCGATGATTTCCTCGAGCGACAGGTTTTCGAACTCGGTGCCCTTGATCAGGTTGTTGAGGTTGGTCACATAGGCCTGATGGTGCTTGCCGTAGTGGAACTCGAAGGTTTCCTTCGAGATGTGCGGGGCCAGAGCGTCTTGCGCGTACGGCAGCGCGGGCAGGGTGTGTTCCATTCTTGTCTCCAGTTGCGGTTGGGGTTGTTGCTTGAAAATTGTCCGAGTATTTTAGTCGAATATACCGCGCTGGCAAGTCGCCCGCGGAGATTGCCTACTCGACGCTGTCGATATGCCCGCTGGCGCTGCCCTGGCCGAAGCGCAGGCGGATGGCGTCACCGTTCTGCAACTGGCGGCTGTCACTGACGATCTTGCCGGCCGCGTCACGCACGATGCTGTAGCCGCGCGCCAGCGTCGCTTCTGGATTCAGATGGATCAGCGCGCCATTGAGGCGTTCGCAGGCGGAACGGCTGTCCTGCAGGCGACGCTGCATGCGATTCGCCAGCTCCTGTTCGAGCAGCTGCAGCCTGCCGCGTTGAGCGTCGAGCTGCGGGCGTGCGCGCTGCAGCGCCAGCTGCTGGCGATCCGCGAGCGCATGGCGATAGCGCAGCGAGGACTGCATGGCATGCCGCATGCGGCCATCCAGCAGTTGCAGGCGCTGGCGGGACTGCTGCAGGCGCTGCTGCGGGGAGGTCAGGCGGTGGGTCATGAGATCGAGCGCCTGCATGCGTCTTTCGATCTGTCTGCGCATCAATGACTGAAGCTGTTCGCCGATCTGCAGCACTTCGCGCCGCGCGGCAAACCAGCCGGCACTGACCAGTTCGGCGGCGGCGGTCGGCGTGGCGGCGCGCAGGTCGGCGGCGAAGTCGGCGATGGTGAAGTCGGTTTCATGGCCCACGCCGCTGACCACGGGAATGCGGCTCTCCGCAATCGCCCGTGCGCTGATCTCCTCGTTGAAGGCCCACAGGTCCTCGATGCTGCCACCGCCGCGCGCGACGATCAGCACGTCGCACTCATTGCGCCGGTTGGCCTGCGCCAGAGCCGCGGCAATGCCGGCGGCGGCCTGTTCGCCCTGCACCAGGGTCGGGTAGAGGATGACCGGCACATGCGGTGCGCGGCGCGCCAGCGCGATCAGCAGATCGCGCAAGGCCGCTGCCTGCGGTGAGCTGATGATGCCGATGGCGCGCGGATACAGGGGCAGCTCGCGCTTGCGCTCGGCGGCAAACAGGCCTTCCTGTTCGAGCCGGGCCTTGAGCCGGGAGAAGGCCTCGAACAATTGACCCAGGCCGGCGCGACGCATCGCCTCGACATTCAGCTGGAAGTCGCCGCGCGCCTCGTACAGCGAGACCAGTACCTGGACCTCGACCTGCTGTCCGTTTTCCAGTCGCCAGGGCAGCAGTTGCGCGCGCGAGCGGAACATCACGCAGCGTACCTGGGCCGCCTCGTCCTTGAGGCTGAAATACACATGGCCGGAGGCCGCGCGCGTCAGGTTGGAGACTTCGCCGCTGACCCAGAGCAGGGGGAAATTGCTTTCGAGCAATTGGCGGGCGCGCCGGTTGAGTTCGCTGACGCTGAGAACGGCGGGACTGGCTTGCATGCGTGAAGTCGTGAAAAGGGGAGTAAAGGGGCAGGCTGATGGCAGATTGTAAATCCGGGCCGGAGGCAGAATACATGGCGAAGCCTTGCCTGTGTGCTGTACAAGCCCGGACAGGGTAAGTGTCGCGATTTGCGCCAATGAAGCTGAGGTTTGTGCTTCATCAAGCTTGTGGTTTTGTGCCGGCAGCAGGATGCGGATGTTCGGTGCCGGCACGCAGCTTTCTGTTCAATCTGTGCGTAAACCTCCGTCCGGCCCTGAAATCGGGATGGAAAGCGGCACCAGTACTGGCCTGTATTTGCAAGCCATTGATTTTAAACGTAGTGAAATATAAGCTTAATTTTTGTACGGGATAAAGAAAAACCAGGCAGGGGGCGGATTTAGCCTTTTTGTTCAGTCTTAATCCACATGCTTATCCACAGATTTTGTGGATAACTGCGAGTTTCATTTATATTGAATTTGGGTGGTTTCCCCCGTTTCTCATGAGCCGATTGCACGACGATCAGCACCCTGAAAATCAGGATACGGGTGTCACGCACCGCGTTCCCGAAGCAGCCGATCTGCCGATGGCGGTGGTGCCGCCGGGTTCGCCGCAAGTGCTGGGCATGCTGGAGGCTGCGCTGGCCAGCAGCTTGGTCGAGCGGGGCGCTGCGCAGGGCATAGCGCTGCTCGGGTCTGCCGATGCGTTCTGGCGTGCCGTGCCGCCGCTGGAGTTGCAGCGCATGGCCGCTGCCGGCAATGTTGCGGCCCAGGCCGAACTGGGCTGGCGTTGTGCCATCGGCAAGGGCGTGCCGAAGTCGTATGCGCAAGCCGTGAACTGGGCGGCGCGCAGCGCCGAAAGCCGCTGCGCTGCCGGCGAGGCCGTGCTCGGCTGGCTGCTGTATCACGGCTTCGGCCTGCCCCGCGATTTTCACGAGGCGGCACGCCTGTTTGCGGCCGCCAGCGCCCAGGGCGACCTGCGCGGCACCACCTGGTATGGCCTGTGCCTCCTGCGCGGTCACGGCGTGCCCGAGGACATGGCCGCAGCGCACATGCATTTCTGCAGTGCGGCCGAGCGTGGTGACAGTGAGGCGCAGTATCGCCTTGGCCGCGCCGCCTATTTTGCAATCGGCCAGTCGCGCGACACCGGGGCCGCGGTGAACTGGCTGCGCCTCGCCGCCGACCAGCAGCATGCCGAAGCCCAGGATCTGCTTGCGCGCTGCTATTTCTTCCGCCATGTCGGCGGAGTCGATGCGGCCAGGGCCACGGCCGAGGCCGCACATCTGTGGCAGCAGGCGGCCGTTGCCCGCGTGCCGGCGGCCATGTACAGCCACGCCCTGTGTCTCTATGCCGGCTATGGCATGGCGCAGGACCTGACCGCGGCCGTGCACTGGTTCGAGGGTGCGGCGCGCAAGAAGATCGTGCCGGCGATGTTCTTTCTCGGCCAATGCTACGGTTTTGCCTACGGCGTCGAGCCCGACATGGAGACCGCGCTGCTCTGGTACCGCCGTGCCGCTGCGCGTGGCAGTCGCGAGGCGGAATATGCGCTGGGCGAGTGTCATGCTTTCGGGCGGGGCCTGCCGCGCGACGGTAAGGAGGCCCTGCGCCTGTTTCGATCTGCGGCGCGGCAGGGGCATGCGCGTGCCCAGATCAAGCTCGGCCATTGCTATCGCTGGGGCGAGGGCGTGCAGGCAGATGCCGCGCTGGCCGTGGCCTGGTACCGGCGCGCCGCAGAGGCGGGCGATGCCGATGCCCAGGTCTGGCTGGGCGATTGCCTGGAGCAGGGCGAGGGCGTGGCGGCGGATCTGGCCGCTGCAATTGACCTGTATGCGCAGGCCGCGGCCAGCGGCAACGCGCATGCCCGCGCCGAACTGGGGCGCTGCCATCTGCACGGCTTGGGCATTGCGCAGGACGTGGTGCGCGGCGAGGCACTGCTGCGAATGGCGGCAGAAGGTGGCTGGCAGCCTGCGCTGGGCGAGCTCGAGCGCTACTGGTTCGCCCAGGCCGAGGCTGCGCTGCAGGCGGGTGACGGCGAGCAGGCCGTGGCCCTGTACCGCAAGGCCGGCGAACTCGGCCACCGGCGTGCCTGTTTCATGCTCGGCCAGTGCTATCGGCATGGCCTCGGCGTAGTCGCGGACCATACGCAGGCGGTGACCTGGTTCCGCCGCGCTGCCACGCTGTTTGACGCCAAGGTCGCCCTCGCCGACATGTACTACTACGGGCAAGGGGTGGAGCAGAACTATCGCGAGGCAGTGCGCTGGCTGCGCGAGGCAATTGCCCAGCACGAGGATGCCTATGCGCTGTACAGCCTCGCCTACTGCCTCCTGCACGGGCAGGGCGTGCGCGCGGATGTGCGCGGCGGCCTGCGTCACCTGCGCCGCGCCGCAGTACTGGGCGACGCCAGCGCCCAGTACGAACTCGGCAGCGCCTACTACCGTGGCCAGTGGGTGCCGCGCAACCCCCGCCAGGCCATGCGCTGGCTGCGCAGCGCCGCGGCCGGCGGCAACGCCGAAGCGCGGGCGTTCATTGAGAGAGTTCAACGCGCTGACGCGCTGAACTGACCCGGCGGCGAAGCTGCGTGGTTTTTCTCTCCGTAGCTACGAAGAAAGAAACTTCTGAGTAGCTTTTGTGCCGGGCCGCCCCAAGCAAAAGCGGCTTGTTCGCGGAGCGACCAGGCCGCAGGCTGGTTCCGCGTAGCGGAATGCGGCGCAGCCGCACAACACCCGCTCAAGCTGATACTACGAAGCTGCCCTTAATGTGGGAGCGGGCAGAGCCCGCGAACCGTAGCCTCCCCCCCCCGGGGGAAGGGGGAGGGGGAAGGAGTGATGGCGAGCTCAGCTCGCCATCACTCTATTCTTCCCGGCGCGCTTTGCCAGATACATGGCCTGGTCGGCGCGACGGATGGCTTCTCCAGGTTCCTCGCCGGTCTTCAGCACGCCGATGCCGGCACTGAAGGTGATCAACAGCTTGTTGTTGTCGCTGAGGAAGTAGCGGCGGGTGAGCTCGCGCTGTACGCGCTCCATGACCTTGACCGCTTCCTCCATGCCGGTATCGGGCAGGAGGATGATGAACTCCTCGCCGCCGAAGCGCACCAGTGTGTCCTGCGGACGTATGGTTTCGCGCGTCACGTTAGCCAGGTGCTGCAGTGCCTGGTCGCCGGCATGATGGCCGAGGTTATCGTTGATCTGCTTGAAGTTGTCAATATCGAGCAGGGCGATCGAGAGCGGCGCGTTCTGGCGCCGTGTGCGGGCCACTTCGCGCTGCATCGCCTCTTCCATACCCTTGCGGTTGAGTGCGCCGGTGAGCGGATCCACCCGCACCATTTCGCTGGCCTGCGAGAGCTCGGTCATGAGGCGTTCGACTTCATGTTCGGCTTCGCGCACGCGCTTGCGCATGGTGTT
>JAIEOJ010000129.1 GCA_019750575.1 Rhodocyclaceae bacterium
GAGATAGCCATCTTTGTGGAAGGTGCCCGCTACGCCAGAGAGTTCAGTGAAGTGGGGACTTGTGTAAAATGGGATGCCCTGAACCTACCCTCCATTCTCGGCTACCTGCTGGTCGGCATCGTGGTCGGGCCGCATGCCCTGAATGTCGGCGCGGACAGCGTGGGCGCACGACATCTGGCGGAATTCGGCGTGGTGTTCCTGATGTTCTCCATCGGCCTCGAATTCTCGCTGGCGCGCCTGTACCGAATGAAAAAGCTGGTCTTCGGCCTTGGCCTGGCACAGGTGCTCGGCACCATGCTGCTGGCCTCGCTGCTGATGTGGGTCGCCGGTTTGCCCTGGTATTCGGGCTTTGCGCTGGGCGGCGCGCTGTCCATGTCCTCGACGGCGGTACTGTCCAAGCTCCTGGCCGAGCGACTCGAACTGGAAGCGCCGCACGGGCGCGAAGTCATGGGCGTGCTCCTGTTCCAGGATATTGCCGTGGTGCCCCTGCTGATCCTGGTGCCGGCCCTGTCCAGCCCGGCTGGTGAGCTCGCCGACAAGCTGATGTGGGCTGGTTTCAAGGCGGTCATCGTGCTGACCGTGGTCGTCTTCCTTGGCCAGCGCCTGATGGGGGCGTGGTTCTTCATCGTCGCCCGCACCAAGTCGGCCGAGCTCTTCATCCTCAATGTGCTGCTGATCACCCTCGGCCTCGCCTATGTCACCGAGCTGGCCGGCTTGTCGCTGGCACTGGGCGCCTTCCTGGCCGGCATGCTGATTTCGGAAACCGAATACCGCTATCAGGTCGAGGACGACATCAAGCCCTTCCGCGACGTTTTGCTCGGCTTCTTCTTCATCACCATCGGCACCTATCTCGACTGGCATGTGGTGGTCGACAATCTGTTCTGGGTGGTGGTGTTCGTGCTGCTCTTGCTGGGCGGCAAGCTGGGCGTGACCTGGCTGCTGTCGCGCGCACTCGGCGCTTCGCCCGGCACGGCGCTGCGCAGCGGCCTGTGGCTGTGCGCCGGCGGCGAATTCGGCTTCGTGCTGATGGCGCAGATCAGCGAATCGCAACTCCTGGAAGCGCATCAGTTGCAGATCGTGCTCGCCGGTCTGGTGCTGTCATTGCTGCTGGCGCCGATCATCGTGCAGTTCAGCGACCGCCTGGTGATGCGCTTTGTCGCTTCAGAGTGGCTGACCCGCTCCATGCAGCTCACCAGCCTCGCCGCGCAGACCCTGGAGGCGAGCAAGCATGTGATCGTCTGCGGCTACGGC
Source organism: Rhodocyclaceae bacterium (assembly GCA_019750575.1). Lineage (GTDB taxonomy): Bacteria > Pseudomonadota > Gammaproteobacteria > Burkholderiales > Rhodocyclaceae. Next base: position 1,252 of record JAIEOJ010000129.1, read on the forward strand.
CGTACCGGCCAGCATCTGGTGCGCTTCATGGAGAACGAGGATGTCACCATCGTTGCCCTCGACAACGACCCGGAGCGCGTCAGCGCCGCCACCATGGCCGGCGAGCCTGCCGTTTTCGGCGACTGCTCGCGCCGCGAAACCCTGGTCGCCGCGGGCATCATGCGCGCCGATGTGCTGATCATCACCTTTGCCGACACGCATGTGGCGATGAAAATCCTCCATCACGCCAAGGCGCTGAAGCCCGAGCTGGCGGTCGTGGTGCGCACCGCCGTCGAGGCGGATGTCGACAAGCTGATCGCTGCCGGCGCTTCCGAGGTGGTGCCGGAGGCGCTGGAGTCCGGCATCATGCTGTCCACGCACGCACTGGCCCTGCTCGGCGTGCCCATGCACCGCGTCATCAAGCGCCTGCGCAATGTGCGCGAGCAGCACTACAGCGTGTTTCGCGGCGCCTTCGCCGGCAGCGTCTATGACGACGCCGTCATCATGCCGGAGGCGGAGCAGGCGCGCCTGCATGCCGTGCATCTGCCGGCCGGTGCCCATGCCGTCGGCCGGCGTATGGATGAGCTGGATCTGGGCGCCACGGGCGCCGGCCTGTCGAGCGTGCGCCGCCGCAGTGGCAAGGGAGTGGTCGCCAGCGACGAACAGTTGCAGATCGGTGACACCGTGCTGCTCATGGGCAGCGAAGCCGCCGTGGTGGCCGCAGAGTCGCTGCTGCTGACTGGCGAGTAGGTCGTAAAAAAGCCCGCCGAAGCGGGCTTTTACATTGATGCGCCTTGATCAGTAGGCAATGCAGAGTGTGTACAGCACCGCATCATCCGCCGCCGTGACTGCATAGACTGTTGCCGAGGAGGCCAGCACTCCACCCGCCGCTGTGCCGAGGACCCGGACCGAACCCGTCGTGGTATTGCCGTCATCGATGGTGGTGTCGATCTGGCGGGCATAGCGTCCCTGGATGCCTGAAGTACACACAAAAAACGAGGCGGCCCATCCGCCGGCACCTGTAAATACGGCGTCGCCTGTAATGCCGATCGGACCACCATCGGCATTAGTCGGAATGTAGCCGGCATTGCCTGTGACTGCGCTACCCGACGCCAGCCCTGCAAGGCGCACGTGTTGCCAGAACAGATAGCTCTCGTCGGTTTGCGTAGTCGAGTTCCAGTTGCCATTGATGCGTCCATTGCCAAGAGTGGCATTGGGGGTGGTCGCCAGGGTACCGCCCACGTTGGCGACCACATTCGTATCGTCGCCAGGAAGGCGGCGGAAGCGATCCTGATAGGCGTAGACAAACGTTGAGGTCGAGCGGATGTCGTTAATCAGATTCTTGACCTTGGCGCTGTTGATCAGCTCCTGACCCTTAAGTACGCCGCCGAGCAGCAAGCCGATGATGACCAGAACGATGGCGATTTCAATCAGCGTGAAACCGCGTTGCTGCTGTCGCATGGCGACTCTCCTAGGAAGGGGGTTGTTGCTTTTTAATGGAATTGGAAGAAAGGATACCAGAAGGCGTGTTTTCATCTTGTCTCCTCTGTCACCGTTGTCTTGGGGATTTTGTGAATTTTGCAACACCCTTGTGTATGGGCGCTCAGTGCATGGCGCCGGGCACAGGCGGGCAGGGTGTCGCGGGGGCAGAAGCCATATGCAGAATATGAAGCATGGGGTGTGCGTTTATGGATGCCGGGATGGTGCATCCGGCAGCTTGTCGAGCAACTCATGCAGCAAGATCGGTCCGCGCCCGCGCAGGGTACGCTCGATGGGCGCGGCGAAGCGGAAGTCACCTTCGCCGAGAATGCGACGGGTTTCCTGATCACACAGAATCTGGCCGGCTTCGGCCTCCTCGGTGACGCGGCTGGCGATATTCACGGAGTCGCCCCACAGGTCGTAGACAAACTTGTTGCGACCGAGCACGCCTGCAATCACCGGACCGGTGGCGATGCCGATATGCAGCTCCAGCCCGGCCGGGTTGACCTCCGGGTTGTCACGCAGCAGGGCGCGCATGGCCAGCGCGAGTTCGGCCATCTCATGCACGGGCCGCTCGGTGTCGAGATTGAGTCCGCCCGCCACCATGTAGGCGTCGCCTATGGTCTTGATCTTTTCCAGCCCGTGCTTCTCGGCCAGGTCGTCAAAGGCGGAGAAGACGCGGTTGAGGATGGAGAACACTTCATGTGGCGGCAGGTGTGCCGCGACCTGGGTGTAGGCAACGATATCGGCGAACATGACGCAGACATACTCGAAGCCGTCGGCGATGACTTCCTCGCTGTCCTCCTTGAGCCGCGCCGCCACCGGGGCGGGCAGGATGTTGAGGAGCAGGCGCTCGGAGCGATTCTGCTCGCGGATCAGTTCCACGTGGGCTTCCGCCAGCCGCGCGCTGACCTTTTCCTTTTCCAGGATGGAATAGCGCAGCAGGATGAAGATGATGGAGGCAACGGCGATGAAGTTGAGTGCGAAGAAGCCGATGCTGGTGCGCATCGGAATGTCGAGGCTGCTCGAGAAGGGAATCAGGTTGCCGAGGCCCGAGAGCAGGGTCAGCCCAACCCAGGCCAGAAACCAGCCGACCGACTCACGCGTGCCGAGACACACCATGGCGCCAAAGGGACCGAGCAGACCCCACAGGATGACGCCGCTGGAATTGATGAAGTCGCCGATGGCCCACTGCATGACGAAGGGCGCCAGCAGGAAGAGGGCGAGCTGGCTGGTGCGAAAGCGTGCGAAGTTGCCGGTACGGATGTAGTTGACCAGATTGAAGGTCAGCAGCAACTGGTAGATGAAGGGCAGGGTGCTGGAAAGGCTCGCGCCGAAGGCGCCGTAGATGATGAGCCACAGTGCCGAGGTGACGCTGATGAGGCCGGTGGCAAAAACCAGCAGGGTTTTGTTGAGACGTTCGCGCTCGTCGTCGTCCGGTTGAATGCCTGCCTGCTTGAGCCGTGTCAGAAAGCCGTCAGAAATTGTCGTATCCATTGCGGCACTCAGGCGAGGTATCGAATATGCAATTGTCAAGCAGTGTGGCAGGCTTGAACAGCGTGGTCAAGGGAGCTGACCACGGGCTATCAGGGTGGTAATCAGGCTGCTGCGATTTACCCAGATCAGGAGGTCGTCAAAGCTTGTGCTGGGCACGTCCGATTGATAGATTGGCTCGGTTGCGCGTGCTGCCTCGTAGCTGGCGTTGTGCCCGTCGGCTTGTCGATTGGGGCCGGTTGAGTAGATGATGGCAATCGGGTGTTCACTGTCGCTGTTCAGACGAGTGCCAGCATTGTTTCTGATGTCCAGGCAGTCACCGGGAAATGCAGAGTCGAGCCCAAAACAATCGTCGCCGTTCTGCAGTATCAGTGACTTCAGTGTAATGGCGTTGGCATAGCCGCGTTCTATTCGGTAGCGCCAGTTGCCTCCCCAGGCGTCGAGTTCTGCAATCGCCATGGTCTTCCAGGGCAAGCCGCCGTCCTGCACGGCATTGCCGGTACATGGCACATCTTCCAGTCCGTCATTGTTGGTGTCAGGGCAAGGCAGACGCAGGTTCACGGTGCCAAAAGCAATCAGGGTTTCACGAATGTTGTTGAGTTGTTGCTCGGTAGCTCGCCGCTTCTCAATTTCCTGTTGGGCGCCGAGAGGAATCAGCAGGCCGCCCATCAGCAGACTGACAATCACGAGTACGACGGCGAGTTCTGTGAGTGTGAAACCTTTATCCAGTCTAATCATTGCCATCACAGCCATCGCCATCATTGTTGCAGGGTGTCGAGGGGGCAAGCTTTTGGGCGAGTTGCCGCACCTGAGTCGCCGTCACCCAAGCCAGTTGATCGTTTTTGAGCAGCGTGCCGGTTGTGCTCTTGAGCGTGCCAGTGGTGAACTGCGTGCTGGTGGATTCGAGATGGGTGCTGGCTTGGGATGAGTCAGTGCCGCAAGTCTTGTTGGCGATGGGTGTTCGTGCCTGCGCTTCTGTTGCCATTCCGGGTGCGACAACAAGGGCGGCGGCGCCCTTTTCTCCCCCGGTTTTGCTGACCAGCATGTTGCCGAGGGTGTCGACGACCTCGTATTGCGCAACGGTGCTGTCGGTAGGCGGCAGGCTGCCGGTGAGCCTGTGGGTTCCGGACAGCGCATACCAGAGGCAATTGCCGTCGCCGTCCCGGAGGTCGGGCAAGCCGAGGTTACGCACGGGCAGCAAGCCCATGCTGCCACTGCTGCTGCAGGAACCTGCGCCGGTACCGATCATTGAAGCAAGCACATCGTCGCTGGCCATGTCGGGGCAGGGCAGCAGGCCCTTGTTCATGGCCGCATAGGCCAGCAGCGCCTCACGCGCCTGCTTGAGGGCATTGTTGGTGGCTGTCACGCGCGAGGTTTCCGCAGCATTGACATTGAGCCTGTCGAGCAGGCCGTAGAGACTGCCCGCGACGATGATCACGAGCATGATGACGAGCACGTAGCCGCCTTGCTGGCGTCTAGTGCCGTTTTTCTGGCCGTATCGCATTGGGCGGAAGCACATTCTTGCGCTCCTGGGTGCTGCGGTTGATCGATTCTCCGACCTGAAGACGAATCTGCCGGCCTTGTTCCAGTTCGACCGGGCTGCTGGCGGCGTCTCCTGTCCTTCCCGACATCCCTTGCTGTTGCTGCGGGCGCTGATTGATCCAGATACTGTTATAGCCGCTGCTGCGCTGAACCACACCGTCCAGACGCACATATTCACCGCCCAGGCCGTCATCTTCGTGCAGATTGAGGCGGCGCTGGCGATCAAGTGTATGGCGTTTTTCCGGGCTCAGGAAGAGCTTGCCCGGCATGTCAGGCGCGGCAGGCGGTGCCGGGGTCTGGGCGCGGGCCTGGCCGAGGAACAGGCCGAGGACGAGAAGAAGGGCGGTGTGCTTCATTTTGCGGCCTGCTCCGGCATCAGCGTGATCCAGTCCAGCTGGCATTCGGCATTGAGCTGCGGGGCCAGCCTGTCTTCGACCGGGGCGGCGGCAAGCCGCAGCAGGCGGCAGCTGCGCAGGCGGGTGAAGGCGGCTGCACCGGCATGCACGTCGGCCAGGAAACGCAGCAGGTCTTCCTCGTGCAGGAGCGGGATTTGCACCCGCATGGGGCTGTACATGAAGGCATGGCCGCTGCCGCTACCGGCATTGCCGGGCCAGGGCTGGCGTGGCTGAATCTCGAACTCCAGGCCAAGCAGCCGGCGTTCGGTCTGCACCTTGCGCATCAGCTCGACCCAGTCAAGGCGGCGCTCAGGTCCGATGATGCCGTGCGCTGCGAGCGCCTGGTAAGCAGCGATCTTGGCGCGGATGTCTTCTTCCTCGTTCTGCATGCGCTGGGCAGCGTCGCGGCTTTGCGCGGCCGCCAGCGCGGCTGCGTCCGCTCGCATTTCGGCCTGCTTGATGAAATGCTGGCTGAGGAGCCCGGCCAGCACGACCGCGAGCAGGCTGAGCGCCAGTCTCAGGAGTGGCCAGCGCAGGAGCTGAAGTTCGGTACGCACGGGGCTCATGTGTCCACCCGGCGCCAGTAGCGAAGGGAGAAGCGCAGGGCTTCGCGACCGGCGTAGGCCTCACTGCTGCCTTTCAGTGATTTGGCCGAGTCGGGATCGAAGGGCTGTTGCAGCACGCGTATATTGTCATTCGCATCCTGCCTGAGGTCAGTGAGGAAACGCTCGACGGCTTCGTTCTGTGCCCGGCGGTTCGGACCGAGCTGCGACGGTATCTGCAGTTCGAGGTCCATCACCAGCCACAACGCAGCGCCTGCGGCGACGGGGGCTGTTGCCGTGTCATCGGGGTTGGCGACCAGGCGCAAGTCGAGTGATTGCAGTTCGAGTTGCGGGTTCTTTTGCAGTGCCGCACTGACCGGTTGCAGCGAGCCTGCCAGATCCGGCGTGCCAGCGCGCAGGCGATCCCATTCCGTCGTCAGTTGGCGCAGCTGCTCGGGACTGACGGGAATGGCCGGCAGTGACTGCACGAGGCTGTTGTAGCGCTGCTGCGCCTGGGCCGCAGCCAGCATGGCGTCGGCTTCGCGCTGATGGTTGCGCCATATGGCAAGGGCCGTGCTCAGGGCAAACAGTCCGGCCAGCGCGAGCATGGACAGGCTTGCCTGGGTGATCAGGCGCCGCCAGTGCCAGCGCCGATAGTTCAGGCGTGCCTGGTCGTTGCCGAACTGGACCGGCGCGCGCTGGCGTGCCAGCAGGTGCACGAGCAGGGCATCCGTGGTTGAGTCGACCGGCGGTGTATGCAGTTGCCGCGCATGGGCTACCTGGAGCAGGTCGCCGAAATTGAAGACCAGTTCATCCGTGTCCACGCAGGCCCGGCGCAACATGTCGAAATGTGCGGGGTTGGCGAGGCACAGCACAGGCACACGGTTGCCGCGCGTCAGGAGGCGCTGGCCGATCAGGTACTGGTAGATGCGGACGGCTTCGCCGTAGGTGTTGACGGCGGCTTCCTCGATGCAGTTGCCGGTGAGCGGCTTGAGGCGCGAGAAACGCAGCTGTCCGTATTCAAAGTAGCTCTGGCGCAGGCCGCCGCTGCCGAGGGTGATGAGAATCAGGCGCGGCTCGGCGGCGGCGGCCGGACTCAGCACCGTCGGCAGCAGCAGTGCCGGCGAATGAATGCCGGCCACGGCAACGCCCGCATCGTGCATGGCCGCGAGCCAGGGTTCGAGTGCCTGGGGCCGGGTCAGTGCGGCAAACAGGAAGTGTTCGTCGCGGCGTCCGAGCCGTTCGCGCCCGAGCGAGCGGACCAGGCTGAAGGGCGTGCCGAAGAAATGCTGGTTGAGCTTGCGCTGCAGCAGCGCCTTGCGGTCGAGACCGCTGACATGCGGCAGGGTTTCCTGGTGAAAGCCTTCGTCGGGCAGGTCAACCAGGAGATGGAACAGTGTGCCGAGATGCTGGTTCAGCCAGATGCGGAACGCGGCCTGACCGTCGTCGCTGACGGCAAACTCGCATTCCGGCTTGGCGTCATTGTGCTGCCATTGCCAGCTCGACAGGCTTTGCGTGGTGAGGATGAGGGTGCGACGTTCCGTCATGGCGTCAGGTCTTGAGCTTGGTGATCAGGTCGTAGATCGGACCCAGGACGGAAAGAATGACCCAGCCCAGCAGGCAGCCGATGAGGACGGTCAGCGCGGGCTCGATCAGGGTTTGCAGACGTTCTATCGATTCGCGTACATCGCGGTTGTAGAAGTAGGAGACGTTCTCGAGCGCCGTGTCGAGGGCGCCGCTGTTTTCGCCAACGCGCAGCATGCGGATCACCAGCGGCGGAAACATGCCCACGCTCTGGAAGGCCAGGGTGATGTTCTGTCCTTCCTCGATACGCTGGCCGGCATGCTGGATGGCTTCGCGCACCACCGCGTTGCCGACCACATCTTGGGTAATGCGCAGGGTATCAATCACGGATATTCCGGAGGCATACATCATGGCGAAGGTGCTGGCAAAGCGCGACAGCACGATCTTGCGCAGGATGTCGCCGCCGACCGGCAGACGCAGCAGCAGGGCGTGAAAGCGGTAGCGTGTCGCCGGCCGGGTGCGCACGCCGACGAAGAGGGCGAAGGCGGCCGCAAGCGGCAGGCCGGCAATCAGCGGCCAGTAGCTGGTGAAGATTTCGGAAATGGCCATCAGCAGCTGCGTCTGCGGCGGTATTTCCTGCCCCATGTTGCGGATGAAACCGGTCAGCTTGGGGACCAGGTAGATCATCATGAAAAAGATCACCGGCACGATCACGGCCAGCATGAAGCAGGGATACATCACCAGCTTCTTGGTGTGGGCGGCGAGCTCGTCCTGCCATTTGAGATCTTCGAAGAGCTTGCGCAGCACTTCTGCGAGATTGCCGGTTTCCTCGCCGGCATGCACGAGGTTGCAGAACACCTCGTTGAAGGCCTGCGGATAATCAGCCATGGCCGACGAGAGCGTGCGCCCGCCTTCGATGCTCTCGATCACGCCGGCGAGGACTTCGCGGAAGCGCGGGTGTTCGAGGCTGTCGCGCAGGTCGGCAAGCCCTTCCAGGATGGGCACACCGGCCCGCAGCAGCTGTTCGAGGTGGAAGCAGAAATTGATGAGCTCGCGGCGCGGCACATTGCCGCCGAAAAGGGCGTGCCGCGCAATCGGCCGACCGTTGATGAAGTCGAGCTCCATGCGCTTGAGGCGCATTTCCAGGTCGATTTCATTGACCGCATCCATGCGTCCATGAACCCGGCGGCCGGCGGGGTTGACCGCCTTGTAGGCGTAGATGGGCACTACAGGCGCTCCGTCAGGTCGATGACGCGGCCGACTTCCTCGATCGAGGTTGCGCCTTCCAGGACGCGCCGCACCGCATCTTCGGCCAGGCTGCGGAAGCCCTTGGCGTTGGCGGCATTGCGCAGGTCGCGGGCGGTGGCACGGCGCGCGATGAGCTCGTCGAGGTCGCCGTCCATGCGCAACACTTCCATGATGGCGAGCCGTCCGCGATAGCCTCGGTAGTCGCAGTGTTCGCAGCTGCCGGCGCGGTAGATCACGGGCGCAAGCTCTTCGGCGAGGCCGAGAATGCGTGCCTCGGCCGGGCCCGGCTGGAAGGGGGTGCGGCAATGCGGGCAGAGGCGACGCACGAGGCGCTGCGCAATCACGCCGATGATGTTGCCGGCCATGATGTCGGGCAGCACGCCGATGTCGAGCAGGCGCGGAATGGCGCCGATGGCCGAGTTGGTGTGCAGGGTTGAATACACCTGGTGGCCGGTCATGGCAGCACGGAAGGCCATTTCCGCGGTATCCGCGTCGCGGATTTCACCGACCAGGATGACGTCCGGGTCCTGCCGCATCATCGAGCGGATGCCGTTGGCGAAGTCCAGCTTGGAAACTTCGGCGACCGAGGTCTGGCGCACCATGGGCAGCGGATACTCGACCGGATCCTCCAGGGTCATGATGTTCACGCCCTCCTGGTTGATGTGGTTGAGGATGGAGTAGAGCGTGGTGGTCTTGCCGCTGCCGGTGGGGCCGGTGACGAGAATGATGCCTTCCGGGCGCGCCACCATGCGCTGCACCTGGGCGATCTGCGTCTCGTCGAGGCCGAGGCCGTCGAGCGGGACGATGCCCTTCTGGCGGTCGAGGATACGCAGCACGATGTTCTCGCCGTGGATGGTGGGTTGCGCGGCGACCCGGAAGTCCACGCTGCGCCCGCTGATGTTGAGCGAGATGCGGCCGTCCTGCGGTGCGCGCGTTTCGGCGATGTTCATGCCGCACATGACCTTGATGCGCACGGCCATGGCCGCCCAGTAGGATTTGTGCAGGGCGCGGATCTGGCGCAGGATGCCGTCGGTACGGTAGCGGATGCGCAGGAAGCTGTCTTCGGGTTCGAAGTGGATGTCGGAAGCGTCAGCCTTGACCGCATCGGTGAGCAGTGCATCGATCAGGCGCACCACCGGCTGGCTGTATTCGTCGAGCGCATTGGCCAGCGAACGGTAGTCGATCTCGCCAGTCTCGATTTCGTGCAGGATGCCGTCGATGGAAAGCTCGTGGCCGTAGTACTGGTCGATGGCGCGCGCGATATCGGATTCGCCGGCGAGCAGCGTTTCGATTTCGATCTCGTGCGGCGCAATACTGCGCAGCTTGTCGAGCGCGACCAGATTGTTCGGGTCGGAAATGGCGATGGTCAGGCGCCGGTTGTCGCGGTCGTAATCGAGCGGTATGGTGCGGTAGCGGCGCGCAATGTCGAGCGGCACCAGCTGCAGGGCGGAGGCGTCGACGATGACATGGGCGAGGTCGACCGCGCGCTGGCCCAGCGATTCGCCGAGTGCATCGCGCAGGGTCGCTTCTGACACAAATCCCAGCTTGACCAGCAGCTTGCCCAGCGGCTGGTTGGAATGCATCTGTTCCAGCAGGACGATGCGCAGCTGGTCTTCGCTGATCAAGCCCTGGTTGATCAGGATCTGGCCGATCGGCCGGCGCTGCTGCGACTGCGGAGAGTTCATGGCTGCGCGCCGCTGGCCTGGAGTTCACGCAGACGCAGCTGGGTCTGCTCGCGACTGAAGGCGCCGGGCTGTCGCGCCGACAGACGCAGGGCCTCGCTGTAGTACTGCGCCGCCAGCCGCCCCTGATGCAGCTGGTCCAGGCTCACCGCGAGGTTGAAGGCCATGTCCGGATTGCCGCTGTCGTTCTGGAAGGCGAGGAAGTACGACTGCTGCGCATCGCGCCAGCGTTGTTCCTGGGCGTAGAGATTGCCGAGCGCAAAATGCAGCGGCGCAACGCCGGGCTGTTCGGCAATCAGGGTCTTGAGGCGGCTTTCGGCCTGGCTGCCGCCGGCACGGCCGCGCAGTCCGGTCAGGCCTGCATGGGCATAGGCATCGCGCGGATCGGCTTCAAGGATGCGCAGGTAGTAGTCTTCGGCAAGGCCGGTCTGCTGCCGCTGCAGGGCAATCGCCGCCAGTCCGTAGAGCGCATCGGCATTGCGCGCATCCGTACCCAGCATGCGCTCGTATGCCTGCTGGGCCTGCGCCAGGTTGCCCTGCTGCAAGGCGGCATAGCCTTGTTCCAGGAGCGGGTTTACCCGGGTCGGATTGCGCGTGATGCGTACCGGATCGGGCGCTGGCGGTGCCGCCGCCGGGGGCGGCTCGCTGCGTTCGACGGCATCGGTCTCCGGTAGGCGGGCGAAAGCTGCGCTGCTTGCTGCTGCGACCGGTGGGGTGTCGGGCGTCATGGTCGGCTGTGCTGCGGGTGCCGGCGGGGGCGGTAATGCTGGCGCTGCCGCGACCAGCCCGCTGCGGGGCTGCATCTGCCACCAGACATAGGCCCCGATGCCGAGTGCGGCGAGGGCCGCGACGCTGGCCAGGGCCAGCATGAAAACCTTGTCGCCGGGAGCATGCGCCACCTTCTTTGCCGCAAATGCATTTTGCACGGCCTGGCGCTGCATGACCACATCGCTCGCTGCTGCGGCCGGCGCGGTGCTTTCCCTGGGCGGGGCGGCCGGCGGCGACAGTGGCTCCAGCCCGAGCTCCTGCAGCGGGCTCGGCGTACTCGACGCGTGCGGCGCTACCGGCTCGACCATGGGCAGCGGAGCAGCCGGGGCCGTGTTGTCACTCTGGGCAGCGGCGCGCTTGGCTTCTTCCGCCTTGCGCAGGGCATCCATGAGCAGGCTCATGTTCAGCGGGCTCCGTCGCTGTTGCCGCTCAGGCCGAAGGGTACGTCGCGCGGGGCGACGGAGAAGAACTTGTCGTCCGGCAGGGAGTCACGCAGCCTGCGATAGTCGCCGCCGACGCTGGGGTCGCGGATGATGACGGGGCGGAGGAACACAACCAGTTCCGACTTGCCGACGGCATTGTTGCGGCTGGTGAAGATTTCGCCGAAGAAGGGAATTGCGCCGGCGCCGGGGACACGGCCGGTGTTGTACTCCGCACGTTCCTGCATGAGGCCGCCAAGGACGGCAATCTCGCCATCCTCGACGCGCATGACGGATTCCATTTCGCGAGTCTTGATCTCCGGAATCTTGTTGCCGATGGTGACCGGGATTTCGGGATTCGGATCGGTCACATAGTTCGAGATGCTGGTGATCGAGGGGCGGACGTTCAGCGTAATGGAGCCGCTGTTGCTGATCTGGGGGGTGACCATCATCACGAGCCCGACCGAAACGGACTGGGGCGTCGTCGTGATCGCCTTGGTCGGGCCGGTGGTGAGGGTGCCGGCAACCACATCCGCCTTGACCGTGAAATAGACCTTGTTTTCGACAACCTTCAACAAGGCCGCCTGATTGTTCAGAACTGACAGGCGCGGGCTGGACAGGACTTTCACATTGCCGAACTGTTCAAGCAGGCTCAGGGTCAGGTCGATGCTGTTGGGCTTGAGGTAGGCGAGGGAGAAGGTCGTGTCCTGGTTGGCGGTCGTGGTGGTCTTGGCGGGGGTGAGCGAAAACAGGGTTGAACCGTTGGAGCGCAGGCGTGACCAGTTGATGCCCTGCTGGTAGCCGTTGCTGAGTTCGACCTCGACAATGGTCGCCTCGATCATGACCTGGCGGCGCGCACTGGCGCCTACCTGGTCGAGGAACTCCTGAATCTTTTCATGCTGACGGCCGGTGGCGCGCACCGTGACAACGCCGGTTTCGGCATTGATGATGACCGAGGCGGCTTCACGGAAAGTGGCGCGCCGCGTGACCGTGGTTTCCTCCTGCTGCAGGCTCGCGGGATTGGGGCTGCCGGCGATGCCCGGCGGGGTCACGGCGCGCAAGGCGCGGTTGGCGGCACTGGCAATCGCGCCGGTGCCGGTGGTGGTCTGCTGATCGCTGCGCTCAATGATGGTTTCGCTGGAACCCTCGGGCAGCAGCTTGTCGGTTTCGCGCAGCAGGTCCTTGATGTTGCGTTCCAGCGACTCCCAGAAGCGGTTACTGGTCTTGTTTTCAACCTTGGTGACGGAGACATTCCCCGCCGCGCCGCCGGCCGGCATGCTGCCGCCCGTGCCACTGCTGGTCCCGCTGGAACCGGCCACGCCGCTGGTGATCTGCGAATTGGCAGAGACGGTGGCCGATGCATCGCGGCTCATGTTCACATAGTCGACCTTGTAGGTGCGCAGGAAGGGCGTGTCCGGCATGACCGCGAGGTTGGCGCCGTCGAGTTCCCAGCGCATGTCCACCTGGCGCGCGATGCGTGTCAGCAACTGCTGCAGGGTCTGGTCGATGGCGTTGAGTGTGACCGTTCCCTGGATGCCGGGATGGATGTCGATATTGAGTTTGGCGTCGCGCGCCAGGGCGAAGAGCAGTTCCTGCGCCTTGATGTTGTTGACGACGACGCTGTAGGTTTCGGTCTTGCTGGCGGGGCGCGGTTTGGGGACGACCGGGCTGGCCTGTACCGGGGCGGGTATGGCGCTGCGCGTGGCCGGCGCGGCATCGGCCTCGCGCAGGTGGGTGGCGGACGGACTGGACGGTGCCGTACTGCATGCGGCAAGGCCGCCTAGCAGCAATCCGCTGCCGAGAACCTGTATGGCCAGATGGCGATATGGGTGCATTCCATCCCTATCCGATTGTTGCGTCGGCGTCTGCTGCGTCGACTTGGGCAAGTCGGTATATTACTCCGCAGACTATGCATCCCTATCTTTTTTGCATATTCAGGACGGGCGGTTGTTGCTTTCTTTCATCGCAGCTTGCGCACCTGCCGCAGGTACGGTTGGCCGTTGAGGACTTCGGGCGGGAGGGCGGCCATGGCACGTGCGGCGGCGGCATGGCTTTCATATTCTCCAAATATGATGCCGATGCGCGGTGTGTTGCCGCGCTTGCCCAGGTAGGCGCGGGTTTGCTCCGCCGGCAGCTGCCTGGCCAGCTTCTGCAACAGGGCCTCGATCTGCTCGGACTGGTTGGCGTCGAGGGCGCGCAACTGGATGAACCAGTGTTCGTCCGGCGCCTGCTTGAGCCAGGTCTGGCCTGCCGCGAGGCGTTGCTCGGTCAGGCTGGGGGAGGGGGGCGCGGCGAGGGGGGGCGCCGCAACCGGAGTTGCAGCGGTTTCCTGCGCCGCTGCGGCCACCGGTGGACTCAGTGCGGCGACGCTGTCGCTGCTGGGCGGGCTGGCAGCGGGCGGGCCGGATCGCCACCATAGCGTTGCCAGTACCAGCGTCAGGCCGGCAATGCCTGCGGCAGCAAGGTAGCGCCGCCTGTGTGATGGCGCATCCGGTGCGGCGATGGAGAAATCGCAGTCGGCAATCGCGGCTTTGGCTTCCTCGATGCCCACATCATGACGACCTGCCGCGTAGGCGGCCAGCAGCGACTTGTCGGCGAGGATGTTGATGCGCCGCGTCAGTCCCTGGGCAGCGCCGGAGAGCAGGCCGAGTGCCGCGACCGAAAAGATGGGCGCACCCTTGTAGCCGGCGGCGCGCAGCCGGAAATCGATGTAGTCCGCCATTTCTTCGCGCCCCAGGGGGCCGAGCGTGAAATTGTGGGTAATGCGCTCCTTCAACTGGCGCATGTCGTGGCGCGCGAGGATGTCGTTGAGCTCGGGCTGGCCGAACATGACCAGTTGCAGCAGCTTGTGTTGATTGGACTCCAGGTTCGACAGCAGACGAATTTCTTCCAGCGTTTCGCGCGGCATGACATGGGCTTCATCGATCAGCACAACCACCTGCTGCCCCTGCGCGTAAAGCTCGATCAGGTGGTCCTGCAGCAGGCGCACCAGCTGGGCGGCACGTGCTGAGGG
>JAIEOJ010000244.1 GCA_019750575.1 Rhodocyclaceae bacterium
ACCCCCGAGCCGACCACCGCATTGGCGCCGATGACGGTGCCATCGCCGATGCGCACATTGGCGCCGATATAGGCGCCGGCCCCGACGCTGACATGGCCGGGCAACTCGGACAGCACCGTGGCATTCGGATGAATGCCAACCGGGGCAGGAATCTTGGGGCTCAGCAGTTGTGCGAGCCGGGCAAAGTAAAGATAGGGATCGGGATGAACAATCGCCGTGACCGGACAGGCATCCGCCATGGCGGGCGCAACAATGACGGCCGACGCCCGGGTACTGGCCAGCTGCGACTGGTATTTCGAATTGGCGAGGAAGGAGATCTCGCCGGGCTTGGCCGCGTCGAGCGGCGCAATGCGGCTGATTTCAAGCGTGGCCGCCTCCTCTGACGCCAGGCGCAACTCGCCGCCCAGCCGCGCCACGATATCGGCAAGCCGCATAGCCACCGGTGCTGCCCTTACTTGGCGGAAAGCGTTGCCGGCGCAGGCGCAGCAGCCGAAGCCCCCTCGCTCAGCGCCTTGATGACCTTGGGCGTGATGTCGATGGCCGGGCTGTAATACACGGCTTCCTGCACGATGAGGTCATACTTCTCGGTTTCGGCAATCTTGCGGATAACCTTGTTGACGGCCTCGTACAGGGTAGCCAGCTCTTCGTTCTGACGCACACTGAGGTCCTCGCGGAACTCGCGCTGCTTGCGCTGGAAATCGCGGTTGAGATCGGAGAACTCACGCTCACGCAGGCGGCGGTCGGCTTCAGACATGGTCAGACCGTCCTTCTCCAGCTTTTCCTGCATGGTCTGCAGCTGCTTGCTGAGCTTCTGCAACTCCTGATCGCGCTTCTCGAATTCGGCCTTGATCTTCTTCATGGCGCGCTGCGCCTGCGGCGCATCGTTGGAGACGCGCTGCAGATTGATGAAACCGAGCTTGCCTTCGGCTGCGGCATACGGTGCGACCGTCAGCAGGAGCAGCGCTGCTGCTGTGCCGGCGAAAAATTTAGCTTTCAACAAAATACACCCCCTCTTGCTTAAAACACCTGGCCGAACGAGAACTGCAGGGCTTGCGTCTTGTCGCCTTCCTGCTTGTTCAGCGGTATGCCCAGACTGAACTTGAGCGGTCCCATCGGAGAGCTCCACATCAAGGACAGGCCCGTGCTGAAACGAATGTCACCAAAGGCGACCTTCTGGTCTGCACCCCATACCTGACCACCATCGACAAATGTGCCCAGACGTACGGACTTGTCCAACCCGGAACCCGGCATGGGGAACAGGAGTTCGACCGTGCCTACGACACGCCGCGTACCCCCGAGGCGCTGGACACCGTACAACCTGTCGGTATTGTCGACCGGTCCCAGCGAGCTCGTATCATACCCGCGTACCGAATTCATGCCACCCGCGTAGAAGTTCTTGAAGAAAGGAAACTCCTTGGCGCCCAGCTTGTCGGCGTAGCCGAACTCGGCGTTGGTGTACAAAGTGAAGTCCTTGCTCAGAGGCCAATAGTGCTGGTGCTGTGCCGTTGCCTTGTAGTAGGTCAAGTTGCCCGGTGGGGTCGCAAGCTCCAAGCCCGCACGTGCAATCGTACCAGTGGTCGGGTAGAAACGGCTGTCTACAGAGTTTCTTGACCAATTGGTGGAGGCGATCAGGCTGGTGAAGCTCTCCCCATTGTCACGCACATAACGGATATAGCGTTCCGGGCTGCGGAACGAGCTAATGCCATCGCCTTGATCAACGCCAAGCTTGGTCGCATCCACGGCCAGGCCGAAACTCAGATAGTCTTCATCCGAAATCGGTATTCCTAGGCGCAGACCGCCACCGAAAGCGCTTGTGTTATAGCGCGCGACCTGGGACAGGCTGCGTGTATCGGTCTTGCGGTGATACGCATCAAAGCCGGCCGAAATACCATCCACCGTGTAGTAGGGGTTGGTATAGGACAGCGAATACAAGGTATTGATCTTGCTGGTATTCACACCCACGGAAACGGTTTTACCACTGCCGAACAGATTCTGCTGGGTCACCGAGCCTGACAGCGAAAGCTTCTCCGCGCTGGAGAAGCCGGCACCGAGCATGACAAAGCCGGTGGACTTTTCCTTGACATTGACATTGACATCGACCTGATCGCTCGTGCCGGGGACCGCCGGCGTTTCCACCGTGACCTGATCAAAGTAACCGAGGCGATCAACGCGATTGCGCGACTTGTTGATGCGATCGCCGTCGTACCAGGCGCCCTCCATCTGGCGGAGTTCGCGGCGAACGACTTCGTCGCGGGTCCGGTTGTTGCCGGTCACGTTGATGCTGCGCACGTAAACGCGCCGGCCCGGATCGACGAACAGGGTGAAGGCGACCTCGCGCTTTTCCTTGTTGAGCTCGGGCGCTGCGTTCACATTGGCAAAGGCATAGCCATCATTGCCCAGGCGTTCGCTGATGGCCTTGGTGGTGTCGGCAATCGCCGCGCGTGAATAAGTGTCACCCGGCTTGATCTTGACCATTTTCCGAAGTTCGCCTTCGGGAATCAGCAGGTCGCCGGCAAGCTTGACACCGGACACTGTGTACTTCTCACCCTCAGTCACATTGATGGTGATGTAGATATCCTTCTTGTCCGGCGAGATCGTCACCTGGGTGGAGTCTACGGAGAACTCCAGATAGCCGCGATCAAGGTAGTAGGAGCGCAGGTTTTCCAGGTCACCCGACAGTTTCTGCTTGGAATACTGGTCGTTCTTGGTGTACCAGGTAAACCAGGTCGGCGGCGTCAGATTGAAGACGCTGAGCAGGTCCTTTTCCTTGAACACCTTGTTGCCGACGATATTGATCTGGCGGATCTTGGTGATCTGGCCTTCGTCGACATTGAAGTTGATGCCGACGCGATTGCGCTCCAGCGGCGTGATCGTGGTGGTGATATTCACCGCGTAATAGCCGCGGCTCAGATACTGGCGCTTGAGTTCCTGCTCGGCACGCTCGACCACGGCACGGTCAAAGATGCGTGACTCGGCCAGACCGACATCGCGCAGGCCCTTCCTCACGGGTTCCTTCTCCAGGGCCTTCATGCCGACAAATTCAAGGGAGGCGACCGCAGGGCGCTCTTCGACAAACACGACCAGGACATCGTTCTCGATCTCCAGGCGTACATCCTTGAAGAAACCGGTGGCGAACAGCGCCTTGACCGCCTGCGAGGCGAGCTCGTCGGTCATGGTTTCGCCGACCTTGACCGGGAGGTAGCTGAATACGGTACCGGCGTCGGTGCGCTGAATGCCCTCGACGCGGATATCCTTGACGGTGAAGGGATTGAAGGCGTGCGCACTGGTTTGCGCCATGGCAACCAGTGCAACGGAAAGCAGGCTGCCAAGCAAAGACTTTTTCATTGATTCAGCCGAAAAACTGTCGATTCAGATCGTTGAAGAGTGCCACGCTCATCATGAGCAGCAGCAAGGTCAGTCCGATACGCTGGCCGACCGCAAAAACCTTCTCTGGCAAAGGCTTTCCGCGCAGAAACTCGGCCAGATAATACATCAAATGCCCCCCATCCAGTACCGGGATCGGCAACAGATTGAGTACGCCGATACTGATGCTGATGAGCGCCAGGAACTTGAGGTAATAGGGAATTCCGTACTGCACCGACTGGCCAGCGACGTCGGCAATGGTAATCGGCCCGGACAGGTTGCTCAGTGAAACCTCGCCCAGCAGCATGCGACCTATCATGCGCAGCGTGAAGATCGAGGTCTCCCAGGTCTGCACGACCGCCTTGGCGATCGCCGCCCCCGGTGCGTAGCTCACTGTCGCAAACATCGCCTCACGCATCGCCGGCACATCCTGCGGTGAAAAGCCGATGCGACCCAGCGGCGCCGCCCCCGGTGCCTGCTTGTCCTCAACGCTGTCCGGCACGACATCAATGTCGATGCGCTGCCCTTCGCGTTCGATGGATAGCCGCAGCAGCCGTCCGGGCGCCGCCCGCGCTGCCTGGGCAACTTCAGTCCACACGGCCACAGGGTGGCCGTCTATGGCCAGGATCCGATCCCCGGCCCTGAATCCGGCCTGCTCGGCCGGCGTACCTGCCAGCACCTTGCCCACGACGGGCGGCAGGCGCGGCGGATCAATGGTCAGGCCCAGCAGGCGGACCGGATCCTTGTCGAGCGCGCTGACGCCGATTTCATGCGTGGCCAGGGCAAGCTGCGCAGGACTGCCGTCTCGGCGCTGCACCTGCAAGCGGCTTTCCTGCTTGTCGGCCAGATCCTGCAGCAAGGCCCAGCGCAACTCTTCCCAGCTTCTGACCGGGCGTCCGTTCACGGCCTGAACCAGATCACCGGCCTGCACGTCGGCACGCGCCGCGGCGGACGCGGCGGCCGGCGCGCCCAGTACCGGGCGCAACTCGTCCATGCCGTGCATGAACAGCCCCCAGTACAGGGCAATGGCCAGCAACAGGTTGGCGACCGGACCCGCAAGGACAATCAGGCTGCGGTGCCCCACGTTCTGCTGCGTGAAGGCGCGCGGCAGTTCGTCCGGCGCCACCGGTCCTTCGCGCTCATCGAGCATCTTGACGTACCCGCCAAGCGGGATGGCGCACAAGGTCCACTCCGTCTGGTCAGGACCGTAGCGGCGGCTCCACAGCACCCGGCCGAAACCGACAGAAAAACGCAGGACCTTGACATCGCACAGGCGCGCCACCAGGTAGTGACCGAGCTCATGCACAACCACCAGGATGCCAAGGGCAAGCAGGAAAGCCAGCAGATAGGTCAGGGGCGCGTCGAACATGCGCGGCTCCTCAATGCTTCCAGCGGACGGCCAGCGTGGCGGCGGTATCGCGCGCCAGCGCATCGGCCATCATCACGCCGTGCAGGTCGGCCATCGCCGTCTGCGGCAGCTTGTCCAGCGTCGCGGCAATCACATCGGCGATACGCCGGTAAGGCAGGCCGCCCTCAAGGAAGGCGGCAACGGCGACTTCATTGGCCGCATTCAGTACGGCCGGCGCACTGCCACCCGCCTTCAGCGCCGCATAGGCAAGCCCCAGACAGGGAAAGCGGGCCAGATCAGGCGCGCAGAAATCGAGACGGCCGATGGCGAACAGGTCCAGCGGGGCGACGCCGGCAGCAATGCGCTCCGGGTAGGCCAGCGCATGGGCAATCGGCGTACGCATGTCCGGATTACCGAGCTGGGCGAGTACCGAACCGTCGACATACTGCACCAGGGAATGAATCACGCTCTGCGGATGGATGACCACCTCGATCTGTTCGGCCGGCGCATTGAACAGCCAGCGGGCCTCGATGACCTCCAGCCCCTTGTTCATCATGGTGGCCGAGTCGACCGAGATCTTCTTGCCCATGACCCAGTTCGGGTGCGCGCAGGCCTGCTCGGGCGTGACGAATTCAAGCGCTTCCAGCGGCAGGGTGCGGAAAGGCCCGCCCGACGCCGTCAACAGCAGTTTGGCGACACCGACGCGCGCCAGATTGCCGTCATAGCCGGCGGGCAGCGACTGGTAGATGGCGTTGTGTTCGCTGTCCACCGGCAGCAGTACCGCCCCGCTCGCCTCCACCTCGTGCATGAAGAGCTCGCCGGCCATGACCAATGCTTCCTTATTCGCCAGCAGGACACGCTTGCCGGCGCGCACGGCGGCGAGTGTTGGTTGCAGGCCGGCCGCACCGACAATCGCCGCCATCACGGTATCGACTTCAGACAGGGCCGCGACCCGGGCCAGCGCTTCCGCACCATGCAGGACTTCGGTAGTGCTTGTGTCCAGCTTGTCCCGCAGGCTGGCGGCCGCTTCGGCCGTGCCGACCACGGCATAAAGCGGTTTGTGCGCCGCGCACTGCGCCGCCAGGAGATCAAGGCGGCTGTGTCCGGACAGGGCCAGCACGCGATAGCGTTCCGGATGACGCGCAATCACATCGAGCGTGCTCACGCCGATGGAACCGGTCGCCCCGAGTACCGTGACATTGCGCAGACTCATGCCGCCATCCAGTAGCAATACAGGGCCACGAGTGGCAGCGTCGAGGTCAGGCTGTCAATGCGGTCGAGCACTCCGCCGTGGCCCGGCAGCAGGTTGCTGCTGTCCTTGAGCGCAGCCTGGCGCTTGAGCAATGACTCGAACAGGTCGCCGATGATACTGAGGACCGTGAGCAGTATCAGCACCAGCGCCAAACCCAGCAGGCGCTCCGCCCCGGCGTCCGGCCACTGGCGCAATGCCAGAACCAGACCATACAGAAGTACTGCGCACAGTGCGCCAAATGCGCCCTCGCGGGTCTTGCCCGGGCTGATGGTCGGTGCCAGCTTGTTCCTGCCAAAGGCCCGGCCACAGAAATAGGCCGCGATATCAGCAATCCAGACCAGCGCCATCGCCGCCAGCAACAGCCAGGCATCCATGCGATAAAGCGCCAGCAGCGCCGCCCAGGTCGGCACAATCACCAGCCAGCCGATGCAATAGCCTAGGATGTGCCTGGGCAGGGGCCAGCGCCGCGCAAACCACAGGGGCACAACGGCCAGCCAGAAAACAACGGCGGCAGCGCACAGCCAGGGCAGGGCGACCAGATTCAGGCCGCTCAGGGTCAGATATTCGGCCAGCGCGAAAGTCAGCAAGGCATAGGCCTGGCGAAAGCGTTGCTCGACCTGCATGAAGCCGCCCCACTCCCAGGCCGCCAGCGCAGCGGCTACGGCGAAGACGAAGCTGCTGATCCAGTCCGGGAAGAAGAACAGGACACCGATGAACCCAAGCAGCAGGAAAAGTGCCGTAATGACCCGCGTCTTAAGCATCGACTTGGCTCGCGGGCGCGGCGGGCTCTGCCGCCACTGCGGACGGCTCGATCAGTTGCTCACTGGTGCGGCCGAAACGGCGCTCGCGCGTGCGGAATGACTGGATCGCCACATCCAGGGCCTTCGCATCGAACTCCGGCCACAACAGATCCGTAAAGTAAAGTTCGGTGTAAGCCAGTTGCCAGAGCAGGAAGTTGCTGATGCGCTGCTCGCCGCCGGTACGAATGAAAAGATCGGGCTCGGGCGCATGCGCCATCACCGAATACGCGGCCAGATCGGCTTCGCTGTACTGGCCGGCCTTTTCCGGCGCAGCCAGGGCCAGCTGGTTCATTGCCTGCATGATGTCCCAGCGGCCGCCGTAGTTGGCGGCAACGGTCAGCGTCAATGTGTCGTTGGCCGCGGTAAGGGCTTCCGCGCCGGCAATTGCGTCGCGCAGATCGGCATCGAAACGTGACAGATCGCCGACGATGCGCAATCGCACACCCGCCTTGTTGAGCTTGACGGCTTCGTCCTTGAGCGACTTGACGAAAAGCCCCATCAGGAAGCTGACTTCCTCGGCCGGGCGGCGCCAGTTTTCCGAGCTGAAGGCGAACAGCGTCAGATAGGGAATGCCCCGCTCGATACAGGCCGCGACCGCGCCGCGTACCGCTTCCACCCCGCGCACATGGCCCGCCACACGGGGCAGGAGACGCTTCTTGGCCCAGCGGCCGTTGCCATCCATGATGATGGCGACGTGCGCCGGCATGGCAACGGAGTCCGGAATGTCACGGGTGGAACTGCGGAACAGGGCCATGTGAAGGTCGAGCGCTCTCGGCACCGATGACGGTCAGACCGCCATCAGGTCCTTTTCCTTTTCGGCCAGCAAGCGGTCGATCTCGGCCACGGCCTTGTCGGTCAGCTTCTGGATTTCGTCCTGGGCACGACGCTCGTCGTCCTCCGGGATTTCCTTCTTCTTGAGTGCTTCCTTGAGCGCATTGTTGGCATCGCGGCGCAGATTGCGCACCGACACCTTGGCGGTCTCGCCTTCACCCTTGACCACCTTGATCAGGTCGCGGCGGCGCTCTTCGGTCAGCATGGGCATGGGCACGCGGATCAGGTCGCCCTGCGTGGCCGGATTGAGGCCGAGGTCGGCATCGCGGATGGCTTTCTCGACCTTGCCGACCATATTCTTTTCCCAAGGCTGCACGCCGATGGTACGGGCGTCGACCAGGGTGATGTTGGCGACTTGCGCAATCGGTACCGGCGAGCCGTAGTAGTCGACCTGCACGTGATCAAGCAGGCCGGTGTGGGCGCGCCCGGTGCGCACCTTGCCGAGGTCGGCTTTCAGGACCTCGATCGACTTGTTCATCTTCGTTTCGGTGGTTTTCTTGAGATCGGCAATCATCACAATATCTTTCTAGTGTTGCTCAGCAATAAACCATCGTGCCTTCATCTTCACCCATGACCACGCGCTTGAGCGCACCGGCCTTGAAGATGGAAAACACATTGATCGGCAGCTTCTGGTCGCGGCACAGGGCCAGCGCCGTGGCATCCATGACCTTCAGATCACGGCTGATGGCTTCATCAAAGCTGACACGGTCATAGCGCGTGGCGCTCTTGTCCTTCATCGGATCGGCGGTATACACACCGTCGACCTTGGTCGCCTTGAGCACGATCTGGGCGCCGATTTCGGCGCCGCGCAGTGCAGCAGCAGTGTCGGTGGTAAAGAAGGGATTGCCGGTACCGGCAGCGAAGACAACGACCTTGCCCTCTTCGAGGTAGCGCATGGCCTTGCCGCGGATATAGGGCTCGATGACCTGTTCGATGTTCAGGGCGGACTGCACGCGGCTTTCGACGCCGGCATTGCGCATGGCATCTTGCAGCGCCATGCCGTTCATCACCGTGGCCAGCATGCCCATGTAGTCGGCCGTGGCGCGCTCCATGCCGGCCGATGCGCCGGCCATGCCGCGGAAGATGTTGCCGCCACCGATCACCACGCCCACTTCGACACCCAACGCCACCACCGAAGCGATCTCGTCGACGATACGACTGATCGTCTCGCGATTGATGCCGTAGGCATCGTCACCCATCAGGGCCTCGCCGGAAAGCTTGAGAAGAATGCGTTGATAGGCGGCGGGCATAGGCAGAACCTCGTATCGAATTAATGAAGCATAACGCGGGCGAAACAAATGCAAACGGCAAGGAGGCAAGCCTCCCTGCCGTAATTACAGCTTAGCGTGCAGCAGCGGCGGCAGCGGCAGCTTGCTGCTCGGCCACTTCGGCGGCGAAGTCGGTGACCTTCTTCTCGATGCCTTCACCAACCACATACAGGGTGAAGCTGGCAACGCTGGCACCCTTGGCCTTGAGCAGCTGCTCGATGGTCTGCTTGCCGTCCTCGGCCTTGACGAAGACCTGACCCAGCAGGGTCACGTCCTTCAGGTACTTCTGCACGGTGCCTTCGGCGATCTTTTCCAGCATGGCTTCCGGCTTGCCGGATTCACGTGCCTTCTCGATGGCGATGCGACGCTCGGTGTCGAGCAGTTCGGCCGACACGCCGGAAGCATCCAGCGACTTAGGCTTGGAAGCCGCGATGTGCATGGCCAGATCCTTGGCCAGTTGCTCGTCGCCGCCGACCAGGTCGATCAGCACGCCGACCTTGGCGCCGCCGTGGATGTAGGACTGCAGCTTGCCCTGGGCAGCCACGCGCACGAAGCGGCGCAGGCTCATGTTTTCGCCGATCTTGCCGACCAATGCGGAGCGGGTGGACTCGACGGTACCTTCGCCCAGCGGCAGTGCCGACAGGGCAGCCACGTCGGCCGGATTGTTTTCGGCAACCAGGCGGGCAGCATCGGCGGCCAGCTTGAGGAAGTCTTCGTTCTTGGCGACGAAGTCGGTTTCCGAATTGATTTCGAGGATGCTGCCGGTCTTGCCGTCGGCGCTGATGTGGATGGAAACCACGCCTTCAGCGGCCACGCGGGCAGCTGCCTTGCTGGCCTTGTTGCCCAGCTTGACGCGCAGGATTTCCTCGGCCTTGGCCATGTCGCCAGCGGCTTCGGTGAGCGCCTTCTTGCATTCCATCATCGGCGCGTCGGTCTTTTCGCGCAGTTCCTTGACCATGCCTGCGGTGATTTCCGCCATTTCGATTACTCCATTGTCAGATTGTGTTCATATGTTCCGTGCCTGCCCCCGCGTCATAAAAAACATGACAACAGCGGTACCCTGCAAAGAACAGCCGGGACACAACAGCACCAATGGCACTGCCGCTCCCGGCATCATTTCTTCAACACCGGCCGCTTGCGCGACCGGTTAATGCGACTTACTCGGCTGCGGCTTCCTCGACCTCGACGAACTCGTCCTCACCAGCCAGTTGCTGGACGACTTCGTTGATCGAGCTGTTCTTGCCTTCCAGCACGGCATCGGCAACGCCACGGGCGTACAGACGGATGGCGCGGCTGGAGTCGTCGTTGCCGGGGATGACGTAATCAACGCCTTCGGGCGAGTGGTTGGTATCAACCACGCCGATGACCGGAATGCCCAGCTTGCTGGCTTCGGTCACGGCAATCTTGTGGTAGCCGACGTCGATGACGAAGATGGCATCGGGCAGGCCGCCCATGTCCTTGATGCCGCCGATAGACTTCTGCAGCTTCTCGAGTTCGCGCGACAGGGTCAGCGCTTCCTTCTTGGACAGACGTTCGGTCGAACCGTCTTCCATCATCTGCTCGATTTCCTTGAGGCGCTTGATCGAGGTCTTGACCGTCTTGAAGTTGGTCAGCATGCCGCCGAGCCAGCGCTCGTCAACGAAAGGCATGCCGGCGCGTGCAGCTTCCTCGGCCACGATTTCGCGAGCCTGGCGCTTGGTGCCGACAAACAGGATGGTGCCCTTCTTGGCAGCCAGCTTGCGCGTGAACGCCATCGCCTCGTT
This sequence comes from Rhodocyclaceae bacterium, assembly GCA_019750575.1. Classification (GTDB taxonomy): domain Bacteria; phylum Pseudomonadota; class Gammaproteobacteria; order Burkholderiales; family Rhodocyclaceae. The sequence goes on from JAIEOJ010000244.1 coordinate 10,626, forward strand.
GTACTTGACGAGGGTCTTTTCCAGGTTGACGATGTGAATCTTGTTGCGATGGCCGAAAATGTATTGGGCCATCTTGGGGTTCCAGAAGCGGGTCTGGTGGCCGAAATGGACACCGGCTTCCAGCATTTGACGCATGGTTGCAGACATGTTGAGTCTCCGAACAGGGTTGGATCCGCCACCCGGCCGTGCTGCACTGGATTTCTCCAGGTCACCCTATCGGCGCCGAGTGTGTGAATTTTGCCCGGGACCATCCCGAGCAATCCTGAGATTATACGCTGAAACCACGGCCGCGGACAAGCCCCTGTTTCGATTTTCCGCCTTGGCTTCAAGGCCTTCAGGCAGCAACCTCAAGCTGAAAAGCCGCTGCGGACGAGGTAGAATGAAGGCCTTATATTGCAATGCCAAGACACAATGAGCGTCGTCATCAAAACCCCGGAACAGATCGAGAAAATGCGTGTGGCCTGCCGCCTGGCCAGCGAAGTTCTTGATTACATTGAACCATTCATCAAGCCCGGCGTCAGCACGGACGAGCTTGATCGCCTTTGCCACGACTACATGGTCAATGTCCAGGGCACCATTCCGGCACCGCTCAACTACTGCCCGCCCGGCTACACCCCCTATCCCAAGTCGGTGTGCACCTCGATCAACCATGTCGTCTGTCACGGCATCCCCAACGAGCGCCCGCTCAAGAAGGGAGATGTCCTCAATATCGACGTCACGGTCATCAAGGACGGCTGGCATGGCGACACCAGCCGGATGTTCATCGTCGGCGGCGAAACCACCATTCTGGCCAAGCGTCTGGCGCAGATCACCTTTGAATGCATGTGGCTCGGCATCGACAAGGTGCGCCCGGGTGCCCGCCTCGGCGATATCGGCCACGTCATCCAGCAGCACGCCGAAAAGGCCGGCTTCTCCATCGTCCGCGAGTTCTGCGGACACGGCATCGGCCAGACCTTCCATGAAGAGCCGCAAGTGGTTCACTACGGCAAGCCCGGCACCGGCATGGTGCTGGAGCCCGGCATGATCTTCACCATCGAGCCCATGGTGAATGCAGGCCGCGCCGCGATTTCCGAACTCTCCGACGGCTGGACCATCGTCACCAAGGATCGCAGTCTTTCTGCACAATGGGAACACACGGTGGTCGTCACCGAGACCGGCGTCGAGGTCCTCACCGTCTCGGCCGGCACCCCGCCCCGCCCGGTCTTCCAGCAGGCCGCCTGACCACATTTCCGAAGGGCCAGCACGCATGACCCAGGTCGTTAGAGAAAGTACTTCCCCTTCCGACCTGATCCGGCACTTGCGCGCCGAGCTGCAGGCGGGCCAGAAAACGCTGCGCGAGCACTACGAGGCCACTGCCAATGCGCGTGCCATGCTGCATGGCCGCACCCGTCTGGTCGATGCAGCCCTGCGCCAGCTGTGGCAAGCCGCCGCACTGCCCCCCGCCTATGCCCTGGTCGCCGTCGGCGGCTATGGGCGCGGCGAGCTCTATCCGGCCTCCGATGTCGATGTCCTCATCCTGGTACCGGATGACGCGAATCCCGACAGTGATCCCGCGCTGGAACAATTGATCGGCCAGTTCTGGGATGTGGGCCTGGAAATCGGCCACAGCGTGCGCAGCATTGCCGACTGCCTGCGCGAAGCCGCCAGCGACATTACCGTGCAGACCACGCTGCTGGAAGCGCGTTTTCTGGCCGGCCAGCGCAAGCTCTACACCCGCTTTTCCGAGGCCTATGCGGCCGCACTGCAGGCGCCCGAGTTCTTCAAGGCCAAGCAGCTTGAGCAGGCCGAGCGCTACGCCCGCTTCAACGACACGCCGTACAGCCTGGAACCGAACTGCAAGGAAAGCCCGGGCGGCCTGCGCGACCTGCACGTGATCACCTGGACGGCACGTGCCGCCGGCCTGGGCAAAAGCTGGAGCGATTTCGGCCGCAGCGGACTGCTCGACGCGGCCGAGGTGCGGCTGCTGGCGCGCGCAGAAAACTTCCTGCGCCATACCCGCATCCGCATGCACTATCTGGCACGGCGGCGCGAAGAAAAACTCATGTTCGACCACCAGGAAGGCCTGGCCCAGGCATTCGGGCTGGAACGCACACCCTCCAAGCGCGCCTCCGAAGTCCTGATGCAGCGCTACTACCAGAACGCCAAGCTGGTCATGCAGCTCAATCTGGTGGTCCTGCAGAACCTCGGCAGCCGCCTGTTCCCCAGCCGTGACGACCTGCCGCGCCTGATTGACGAGAACTTCCAGATCACGCGCGAACTGATCGACGCCCCCGATCTCGGCATCTTCGAGCGCGATCCGAGCGCCCTGCTGCGCATCTTCCGTCACATGCAGGACTATCCGGAAATCAAGGGCATCACGGCGCGCACGCTGGAGGCGCTGTGGCTCAACCGGCGCCGCATCGATGCGAAATTCCGCCGCGATCCGGCCAATCGCGCCCTGTTCATGGATGTGTTCAAGCACGAGCGCCCGGTCATCACCCTGCAGCGCATGAACCAGTTCGACATCCTCGGCCAGTACCTGCCGGCCTTCGGCAAGATCGTCGGGCAGATGCAGCATGATCTTTTCCACGTCTATACCGTGGATCAGCACATCATGCAGGTGGTGCGCAACCTGCGCAATTTCGTGCTGCCGGAATGCGCGCATGAATACCCCTTCTGCACCCGCCTGGCGCTGGCTTTCGACGATTACTGGCTGCTTTATGTCACCGCCCTCTTCCACGACATTGCCAAGGGCCGCGGCGGCGATCATTCCAAGCTGGGCATGTCTGACGCCCGCACCTTCTGCCGCAACCACGGGCTCTCGAAGGAGGACACGAAGCTGATCGTCTTCCTCGTCGAGCAGCATCTGACCATGTCCACCGTGGCGCAGAAACAGGACCTCGGCGACCCCGAAGTGATCCGCAGCTTTGCCGACCTCGTCAAGAACGAGCGCACCCTGACCGCGCTCTATCTGCTGACCGTTGCGGACATCCGCGGCACCAGCCCCAAGGTCTGGAACGGCTGGAAGGGCAAGCTGCTGGAAGATCTCTATCGGGCCACGCTGAACATGCTGCGCGGAGAAAACGCCTCCATCTGCGGTACCCAGGAGGAACGCCAGGAAGAGGCCCGCGAACTGATGCGCTACATGGGCCTGCGCCCCGAGGTGGAAAAGGCATTCTGGCAGCAGCTGGATACCGTCTACTTCCTGCGTCACGACGCCCAGGACATAGCTCTCCACGCACGCGTGCTGCACAGCCGCTGGGACAGCGACAAGACCATCGCCGTGGCACGCCTCAACCCGATCGGCGAGGGCCTGCAGGTCATGGTCTACACGCGCAACCAGCCCGAACTGTTTGCACGCCTGTGCGGCTTCTTCGCGCGGCTCGGCTACAGCATCGCCGACGCCAAGATCTACACCACGCGCCACGGCTACGCCCTCGACAGCTTCGTGCTGCTCGACCCCAGCCAGCAGTTGCCCTATCGCGACATGATCTCGCTGATCGAGCACGATCTGGTTGAACTGCTGGATGGCCAGGGCAGCGTTACCGCCCCGCCGGGCGCACGGGTTTCACGTCAGGTCAAGCACTTCCCCATCACCCCGGAAATCAGCATCCGTCCCGATGAGCGCGGCAATCACTATCTGATGTCGGTCACCGCCGCCGACCGTCCCGGCCTGCTCTATGCACTGGGCATGGTGCTGGCAAAGCACAATGTGTCGGTGCACACCGCCCGCATCAATACCCTGGGCGAGCGGGTCGAGGACACCTTCCTTGTCAGCGGTAGCGAGCTGGCCCAGCCGGCCAGCCTGGTACGCCTGGAGCAGGAGCTGCTGAGCGCCGTCCAGCTGTAAACCGGGCCGTACACCAGCCATGAACCAGACTGAGCGCCTCTACAAGATCGAGCAGATCCTGCACGACCGTCGCCTTGCCAGCTTTGCAGAACTTCAGGAAGAACTTGAGGTTTCGCGTGCAACCCTAAAGCGGGACTTGCAATTTTTGCGCGACAGGTTGAATGCGCCCATCGTCTATGACCGCGAAGCCAATGGCTATCGCTTTGACGTGCCCGATCGTTATGCGCCCCGCCACCAGTTGCCCGGCCTGTGGTTCAACGCTTCGGAAATCCATGCCCTGCTGATGATGCAGCAGTTGCTCGAGGAAGTTCAGCCCGGGCTGCTCGGCCCCCATATCGCCCCCTTGCAGACCCGCCTGCAAAGCCTGCTCGGCAGCGTCGGCGGACAGGCCGACGCGCCCACGGAAATCGCCCGTCGCGTGCGCATCCTCCATGCCCAGAAACGGCGGGCCGAGTTGCGTCATTTCGAGCTGATCGCCTCCACCCTGCTCAAGCGCCGGCGCCTGAAAATCCGCCATTACAACCGTGGCCGCAATGCGGAAAGCGAGCGCGAGATCTCGCCGCAGCGCCTCGTGCACTACCGCGACAACTGGTATCTCGATGCCTGGTGCCATCTGCGCCAGGACCTGCGCAGCTTTGCCGTGGACGCCATCCGCAGTGCCGACATGCTCGACACGCCGGCCGAGGAAGTTGCCGAGAGCGAGCTCGATCGTGTCCTGGCCGCCGGTTATGGCATCTTCTCGGGCGAGCACACCGAATGGGCGCGGCTGCGTTTCCTGCCCGAACAGGCGCGCTGGGTCATGGAGGAACAATGGCATCCGCAGCAGCGTACCGAACTGCTCGCCGACGGCAGCCTGCTGCTGGAACTGCCCTACGCCCATCCGACCGAGCTGGTCATGGATATACT
>JAIEOJ010000170.1 GCA_019750575.1 Rhodocyclaceae bacterium
AGCTATACCCCCGTTCAAGAGAAGCGAGATTGTAGGTGAGAACTTTGCGTTTGTAAAGTGCTTCCTGCAAACTTTTTCTGAAACTCACGCATCGAACAACTTGCCGGGATTCATGATCGCGGCGGGATCGATGGCGTGTTTCAGGGCGCGCATCATATCCAATTCCAGCGCATTTTTGTAGTGCCTGAGCTCGGAAATTTTCAATTGCCCGATGCCATGCTCGGCGGAGATGCTGCCGCCGAAGCCATGCACCAGATCGTGGACGATGCGATTGACCGCTTCCGTGTTGTCCAGGAACACGGCGCTGTCGGCGCTGTACGAGGAAATGTTGTAGTGCAGGTTGCCATCCCCGACATGACCGAAACAGGTGATGCGCACTTGCGGAAACGCCCGCATCAGCGCGTGTTCGGCCTGCGCGATGAAGGCTGGTATGGCCGAGATGGGCATGGCGATGTCGTGCTTGATGCTGTAGCCCTCGCGCTTCTGCGCCTCAGGAATGCACTCGCGTACCTGCCACAGGGCGCGGGCCTGCGCCGCGCTGCTTGCAAGCACCGCATCCAGCACATCACCGCTGGCCAGCATGGGCGCCAGCACTGCCTCCAGCATCTCGGCCAGTGGCGTCTGCGCCCAGCTGTCGCCGAGTTCAAGCAGCACCTGCCAGGCGTACGGCTCGGCCAGCGGCAGCGTCACCTGTGGCAGATGGCTGCGGACCATCGCCAGCGGCGTGGCACCGATCAGCTCGAAGGCGGTGACACGCTCGCCGCAGGTCTCGCGCAGGCGACTCAGCAAGGCCACCGCAGCAGCGGGCGAAGCAACGGGCAGCCAGGCCGTGAGTTGCGCCTGCGGTCGCGGGAAGAGCTTCAGCACCGCCGCCGTCACGAGACCCAGCGTGCCTTCGGCGCCGATGAACAGATGCTTGAGGTCGTAACCGGTGTTGTCCTTGCGCAGCGCACGCAGGCCGTTCCAGATGCGGCCATCGGGCAGGACCACTTCGAGGCCAAGCACGAGATCGCGCATATTGCCGTAACGCAGCACCTGCACGCCCCCGGCATTGGTGGCGATATTGCCGCCGATGGTGGCCGAACCTTCGGCCGCCAAGGACAGCGGGAACAGTCGATTCGCGGCTTCGGCAGCGGCCTGCACGTGCTGCAGGATCACGCCGGCCTCGACGGTAATGGTGTTGTTGTCGGTGTCGATGGCGCGGATGCGATTCAGCCGGGCGAGGCTGATCAGTACATCGTTGTTGCGTGGAATGCCACCACCGACAAGGCCTGTATTGCCGCCCTGCGGGACAATACCGACACCGGCCGCGGCACAGGCGGCGACCACGGCGGCAAGCTCGTTCGTACTACCCGGGCGCACCACGCACTGCGCACTGCCGTGATAACGGCGACGCCAGTCGTGCAGATAAGGGTCCATGTCCGCCGCTGTCTTGAGCACATGGCCGGCACCGACGATGGCGGACAGGGCCTCGATCAGGGCGGCCATGCTCAGTTCCTCAGGGCGAACTCGAGCGCAGGCAGCATGCGTTCGACGGCAGCGCGGCCTTCGGCGATGGCTTCGTTACCGCGGTGGTAATCCATCAGGCCGAGGCTGCTCAGCATCGGCGTCAGCAGCACGTCGGCCGGCTCGCCAGCGAGCCGGCTGCGTGCAATGCGCGCCTGCATGATGTTGATGCTGCTGCTCATCACCGCCATCATCGAAGGCGATGATGAACTGGATGGACCAAGACCGATCGAGTCACGCAGGCGTTGCAGCCAGCTGCGATCATTGGCAGTTTCTGTCACGAGCTCTTCGCGCCGCAGCGCGCGCCCGGTCAGATCGGTGCCGAGGTCCACCGCAATGACGACATCGGCACCCATGCTGCGACACAGCGATACCGGCACCGGATTGACCAGCGCACCATCAACCAGCAGACGCTCGCCACGCTCCACCGGCGTAAACAGGCCGGGCATGGCGATGGAAGCGCGGACCGCATCGGCCACCGAGCCTTCCTTCAGCCACACTTCGCGGCCGTTGGCGAGATCGGTTGCAACGCAGGCAAAGGGTATGGCCAGTGCGGAGAAATCGTGATCGAGAAAATGCTGGCGGAAGAAATCGATGAGCTTCTCGCCCTTGATGAGACCGCCGGCCCAGCTCGGATCGAGCAGCTTGAGCACGTCCTGCCAGGTCAGCTTGCCGACCCACGCCTCCAGCATGTCGAGATCGCCACTGGCGCAGGCCGCGCCGACGAAGGCACCAATCGAACAACCGGCGATGATGTCCGGCTTGTAGCCGGCTTCCTCCAGCGCGCGGATGACGCCGATATGGGCCCAGCCACGGGCCGCACCACTGCCCAGGGCGAGGCCGATTTTCATGAGGTTTGTGCCAGCGTGGCGTACATGTCGTGCACGTCACAGTCGTTGATGGTCACGGTGGCGAACTCGCCGACTTCGAGGTCGGCACCATCGGTGATGTACACAAGGCCGTCGATTTCCGGTGCATCGCCGGGGCTGCGCGCCACGGCGCCCTCCTCGTCCACCTCGTCGATCAGCACCTGCATGGTCTTGCCGATCTTGGCTTCGAGGCGGCGCGTGCTGATGTCTTCCTGGAATTCCATCAGCTGAATCTTGCGTTCTTCGCGGATCTCGTCGGGCACGGCGCCCGGCAAGGCATTGGCGGCAGCGCCCTCCACCGGCGAATAAGCAAAGGCGCCGACGCGGTCGAGCTCGGCCTGCTCGAGGAACTGCAGCAGCTCTTCGAACTCTGCATCGGTCTCGCCGGGGAAGCCGGTGATGAAGGTGGAGCGGATGGTGAGCTCGGGACAGATGGAGCGCCACTTCCTGATGCGCTCCAGATTGTTCTCGCTGCTGGCCGGGCGCTTCATGGCCTTGAGAATGCGCGGGCTGGCGTGCTGGAAGGGCACATCCAGATACGGCAGGATCTTGCCTTCGGCCATCAGCGGAATCAGGTCGTCCACGCTCGGGTACGGATAGACGTAGTGCAGACGCACCCAGATGCCGAGCTTGGCCAGGCCTTCGCACAGCTCCTTGAGGCGCGTCTTGACCGGCTGGCCGCCCCAGAAGCCGGTGCGGTATTTCACATCAACGCCATAGGCGCTGGTGTCCTGCGAGATCACCAGCAGTTCCTTGACGCCGGACTCGGCCAGCAATTCGGCTTCGCGCAGCACATCACCGATCGGGCGCGAGACGAGATCGCCGCGCATGGACGGAATGATGCAGAAGGTGCAGCGATGGTTGCAGCCTTCGGAAATCTTGAGGTAGGCGTAGTGCGGCGGCGTCAGACGTATGCCCTGCGGCGGCACCAGATCGACGAAGGGATCGTGCATGGGCGGCAGGTAGTTGTGCACCGCGTCCATGACTTCCTGCGTTGCATGCGGGCCGGTCACGGCCAGCACCGAGGGATGCGCGGTAGTGACGATATCGCGTCCGGCCGCATCCTTCTTGGCACCGAGGCAGCCGGTGACGATGACCTTGCCGTTCTCGGCCAGGGCTTCACCGATGGCGTCGAGCGACTCCTCTACGGCGGCGTCGATGAAGCCGCAGGTATTGACCACCACGAGATCGGCGCCGTCATAACTGCCGGAGATTTCATAGCCTTCGGCACGCAGGCGCGTAAGGATGGCTTCCGAATCGGAGGACGCCTTGGGGCAACCGAGGGAGACAAAGCCGACGGTCGGAATATGTTTCTTGTTCATTGATGCGGACTACTTCTTGTTGGGGTCGTTCGATGCGTCCGAACCGCCCGGAGGAAAGGGAAAACCGCCGAACATGTTCCGGGTCTGCTCCTGCATCTGCTGGAACATCTTCTGGCTCTGTTCGACGTAGGCGCCCATCATGTTCTGCATGGCCGGCCCCTGGAAGCTGAGAAACTGGGTCCACAGCTCGGCACTGCGATCCGGCGCTGCATCGCCGTACACCGAACGGGCGTGGTCGGCAAAGCGGGCCTGCATGTCGTTGAAGGCGTTGATATTGGTTTCCAGATACTTGCCCATCATGCCCTGGCTGGCATTGCCGTAGAAACGGATCATGGTCGCCAGCACCTCGGTCGAGAACATCGGCGCACCGCCGGTTTCTTCCTCGAGGATGATCTGCAGCAGGATGCTGCGCGTCAGGTCTTCATTGCTCTTGGCATCCACCACCGCGAAATCGGCGCCCGAGAGCACCAGCGCCTTGACGTCGGCCAGCGTGATGTAGGCACTGGTCTGCGTGTCATAGAGGCGACGGTTCGGGTACTTCTTGATCAGGCGGCGGGTTTCGGCCATGCATGGGCTCCGGAAATCAGAACCTTGCCGCAGTGCAGCAAGGGGGGTGCATTATAGTCTCAAAAACGGCATTTTCCCTACAGGAATCAATGCACTTAGGCAAACAAGCCTACGCACCGGCCGTTCGGGCTGAGCTTGTCGAAGCCGCAAGCAACTTGATAAGCAGAAGCGCGCAACACACCGCGCATCCCGGCTTCGACAAGCTCAGCCCGAACGGTGATCGGGGCTTCAGAACACGCTACCCCATATGCATGCCGCCGTTGATATTGAGGGTCGCGCCGGTCATGTAGCCGGCCAGCTCCGAGGCCAGATAGGAGCACAACGCACCAATCTCCTCCGGCTTGCCCAGACGCTTCATTGGCACCGCATCAATGATGGCTTCCAGGATGTCCGGGCGTATGCCCATGACCATCTCGGTGCCGATGTAACCGGGAGCGATCGCATTCACGGTCACGCCCTTGCTGCACAACTCCTGCGCCAGTGCCTTGGTGAAGCCCAGGCAGCCGGCCTTGGCGGCCGAGTAATTGGTCTGCCCCGCTTGCCCGCGCACCCCGTTCACCGAGGAGATGTTGATGATGCGGCCCCAGCCGCGTTCGGCCATGCGCGGCGAGACATGATGGGTGACATTGAAGAGACTGTCGAGATTGGTGGACAACACCGCATCCCACTGCGCCTTTTCCATCTTGGCGAAGAACTTGTCGCGAATGATGCCGGCGTTGTTGACCAGCACCGCGACGGGGCCGATGTCTTTTTCGATCTGCTCGACCATCGCGGCGCAGGCCGCGTAGTCGGTGACATCGGCTTCGAGCGTATGCATGGCATGGCCCTCGGCCTCGCGCGCCGCCAGCCAGCCCTCCCTGTCCGCGTCGCCCGGCAGGCAGTTGGCCACGACCGTGAAACCGTCATTCGCCAGCGCCTTGCAGATCGCCGTCCCGAGGCCGCCCAGGGCGCCCGTCACCAATGCCACGCGTACTGTCATTTCCGCCTCCCGCTCAATACATGTGCTGGCCGCCGTTGATCGAGATGTTCGCGCCCGTGACGAAGGCCGCCTCCTCCGACGCCAGATAGGCGACCAGTCCCGCCACCTCGTCCGGCTTGCCCAGGCGGCCCAGCGGAATCTGCGGCAGGATCTTGCTGTCCAGCACGTCCTTGGGAATCGCCGTCACCATGCGCGTGCCGACGTAGCCGGGCGAAATCGTGTTCACAGTCACGCCCTTCTTCGCCACCTCTAACGCTAAAGCTTTAGTGAAGCCATGCATGCCGGCCTTGGCCGCCGCGTAATTGGTCTGGCCGAAGGCGCCCTTCTGCGCATTCACCGAGGAAATATTGATGACGCGGCCCCAGCCGCGTTCGGTCATGCCGTCCATGACCTGTTTGGTCATGTTGAAGACGGAATCGAGATTGGTATGGATCACCGTATCCCAGTCGGCCTTCGTCATCTTGCGGAAAGTCACGTCGCGCGTGATGCCGGCATTGTTGACCAGCACGGCAACCGGCCCGACCTCGGCGCTGACCCTGGTCACGCAGGCAGCGCAATCGTCGTAGTCGCCGACATCGCAGGCATAGGCCGCGAAATCGAAGCCCTGCTCGCGCATGGATGCGAGCCAGTCATCGGCCTTGCCGTTGCGCGGGCTATACGTGGTCACCACGCGATACCCCATCTGCGCCAGCTTGCAGCATACGACCTCGCCGATTCCGCCCATGCCCCCGGTCACGAGGGCAACGCGCTGTTCACTCATCCTCATCTCCTGATATTTTTATTTGCAAGCCGTTTTATTGTTTCACGTATCGACCGGGCGCCGGCTCGATCTCCCTGTATTTCGCATTCCCCGGCTTCTTGCGCGCCGCCACCTGCCTGCCGCCGAACTGCGCCAGCCACTCGGCCCAGACCGGCCACCAGCTGCCGTGATGCTCTTTGGCTTCAGCCTGCCAGGCCTCGGCATCGAGTTTTGCCTTGTCCTTATCGAGGCGCCAGTGGCTGCGCTTGTTCTTGTGCGGCGGATTGATCACGCCGGCGATATGACCCGAGGCGCCGAGCACGAAAGTGCTCTTCGCGCCGAGGATCTCACGCGACAGATAGGCGCTTTTCCACGGCACGATGTGATCCTCGCGCGAGGCGTAGATGAAGGTCGGCATGTCGACCTTGCGCAGATCGACCGGCGTATCGAGCATGCGCAGCTTGCCCGGCACACGCAGGCTGTTCTCGAGATAGAGATGGCGCAGATACCAGGCCGCAAAAGGCCCCGGCAGATTGCTGCTGTCGGCATTCCAGTAGAGCAGATCGAAGGCCGGCGGCGTATGACCCTTGAGGTAGTTGCCGACGACATAGTTCCAGATCAGGTCGTTGGCGCGCAAGGATGCGAAGGCGGCGGCGAACTCCCGGCCGTGCATGATGCCGCCCTTGCCTATGCTGGCCTCGCGTGCGGCAATGCTGGCCGGATCAATGAAGCAGCCGAGCTCGCCGGCGTCGGCAAAGTCCAGCGGCGTGGTCAGCAGGGTCAGCGAATGCACCGGATCTTCGCCGCGCGCGCGCGCCACTGCCAGCGCCGACGCCAACAGGGTTCCGCCGATGCAGAAGCCGAGTGCATTGACCTGTTCGCTCTTGGCGATCTCGGCGGCAATCCTGCAGGCGATCAGCGGCTGGGCGACGAAATCGTCCCAGCCCAGATTGCCTTCGGCTTCGTGCGGGTTGCGCCAGCTGACCATGAACACCGTATGCCCCTGCGCCACGGCGTAGCGGGCGAAGGAGTTCTCCGGCTGCAGGTCGAGGATGTAGTAGCGGTTGATGCAGGGCGGCACGATCACGAAGGGACGCTCGAATACCTTGGCCGCTTTTTCGTCACTGCTCGGCGCGTACTGGATCAGCTGCATCACCTCGTTCTCGAAGATCACCGCACCCGGGGTGATGGCGAGATTGCGGCCGACCTCGAAGGCCGACTCGTCGCTCATGGAGATGCGGCCCTTTTCCAGATCGGCGAGCATGTTGCTTATACCGCGCGCGATGCTCTCGCCCTGACTGTCCACCGCCTGCTTGATGAACTCGGGATTGGTGGCGGCGAAGTTCGACGGCGACAGCGCATCGACATACTGCCGCGTCATGAACTTGAGACGCTGGCGCTCCGACTCCTCGGCCAGCGGCACCAGTTCGGCCGCCCGCACCAGGTAATCGGCATTGATCAGATAGGCCTGGCGCAGATAATCGTGGAAGGGGCTTTCCGACCATTCCGGCGCGATGAAACGCCAGTCTCCGCGCGCCGGTTCGATCACCGGCGCGACCGGCTCGCCGGGCTTGCGCTGCAGCTGGGTCTGCCACAGCTGCGCATGGCGCGCCAGGGCCTCCTGCTGCAACGCGGCAATCTGCGCCGCGCGCGCGCCGGCATCGGGGCTGACCGCGGCGCTGGCACCCAGCCATTGCGCCCAGCTTTCCAGCAGTGAAGAAAACGGATTGCCGCCGTGCCTGTCCATTGCGCGCCTGTCGCCTACCGATATGACCTAGACGATTTGATTGTGCGGCGCAGCAATCCATAAGTCAAACCCGGATTGGCAGCACTCCGGGTATGCTGTTGTACTTCCACGGAGGCTGTCATGCCCGAGCACCCGCCCCTGCTGCCCTTCGACCTGATGCTGGCGATCTACCTGATTGCCATTGCTGCCGAAGCCATGTCCGGTGCCCTGGCGGCCGGTCGCCGTGACATGGACATCTTCGGCGTCGCCGTCATCGCCTTCGTCACCGCGCTCGGCGGCGGCACATTGCGCGACGTGATCCTCGGCAACTATCCGATCGGCTGGACCCAGCATCCCGGCTATGTCTATCTGGTCATCGCCGCCGGCCTGGTCACGACCCTGGTCGCGCCCTATCTGCACCATCTGCGGCGCGCCTTCCTGTTCCTCGACGCACTGGGACTGGTCGCCTTTTCGCTGATCGGCTGCCAGGTCGCCCTGGCACTCGCCTACCCGACGGTGGTCGTGATCATGGCAGGCATGCTGACCGGCATCAGCGGCGGCATCCTGCGCGACATCCTGTGCCAGCAGGTACCGGTGGTTTTCCTCAAGGAACTGTACGCGAGCGTCTCACTCGTGGTCTGCGTGCTGTTCCTCCTGCTCGGCGCCGCCGGCCTGCCGGCTGATGCGAACAGCGCGCTCTGCTTCGCCGGCGGCCTGACCCTGCGTCTGCTGGCCATCCGCTACAGCTGGCAACTGCCGACCTTCTCCTATCACCGGCGCTGGGACTGAACGCGGCATAATCCGGGCATGTACATCATCGTCATCGCCTGGCTTTACGTCATCGTGCTGATGGCCGCGACCGAAAAAACCGTGGTCGCCGGCCTGCTGACCCTCATCTTCTACGGACTCGCGCCGGTCGCACTCTTCGTCTGGATCTTCGGCACGCCGGGCCGGCGCCGGGCGCGCCGCCGCCTGCCGCAGCGCTCAACCGACCAAGTCGTGGGCGAGGTGGTGGGTGAGGAAGATGGTCGCCACGCCAAGGGCGATCAGTGAGATCTGCTGCAGGGTAGCGCGCAGCTCGGTGCGCTTGTGCAGGCCGGGAATCAGGTCGGCCACCGCCACATAGATCATGCTCGCCGCGGCCAGCGCCAGCAGGTGCGGCACCACGCCCTGCACCGCCGACAGGCCGAAATAGGCCAGCAGTCCACCCGCCAGGGTGGCAAAGCTCGATACCAGGTTGAGCATGAAGGCGCGCAGCTTGCTGTAGCCCGAGTGCAGCAGGATCAGGAAGTCGCCGACTTCCTGCGGAATCTCGTGGGCAATGATGGCCAGTGCAGTGACGATGCCGAGCTGGATGTCCTGCATGAAGGCCGCGGCAATCAGCACACCGTCGACGAAATTGTGGAAGGCATCACCGACCAGGATCAGCATGCCGCTGCGGCCGTGGTCATGGGCCAGGGTGGCCGCCCTGGCGTATTTCTCCGGCCCCGGTGTGGCCATGCGGTATTTGCCCGGCTCGACCTTGGGCACCAGATCGTGCCCTTCGCATGACTCATGGTGGCAGTGACGCCACAGCACCAGTTTTTCCAGCACGAAGAAGAGCAGGATGCCGCCCAGGACGATGGCACAGGTCTGCGAGACATTGCCGCCCGCCTCGATTGCATGCGGCAGCACCTCGAGGAAGGACGCGCCGAGCAGGGCGCCGATGGCATAGCTGACCAGCATCGGGACCCAGCCGGCACGCGTGGACATGGCGAGCCCCGACGCGGCAGTGACGCTGATGGCGCCGCCGATGAAGGACATCACGATGATCCAGGCAAGTACGGACATGGAAACGGGAGGCGAAAAAAAGCCCCGACGAAACTCGAAGGGGCCCGATTATCCCTGAATCCGCGAGGTAGCGGTTCAGGCCGCGCAGAAAACCCTGCTCAGTGCAGCATCAGGCCGTCCGGTCCCGCCCGCTCATCTGCCGAGCGCTGCAGCCAGAAACGGACCAGATTTCCGGCGCATTCACGCAGCTCGCCGGAAAAACGTGCATCGCTGGCCACCGCCTGCAGCTGGACGACCGCTGCACCGGCAAGCGCCGGCGACTGGCAGCAGGCATAACGGCTGATCAGGGTCAGGGCCGCCACCAGCGCCAGTTCGGGCTGGTCGGGATAATCGGGCATCGTGTGCATGGCTTCGGCTCCAGCGAAATCACAGACGGACTGCGTAGTATTCGACGACGTGCTGGATCTCGATCGGGAACGGCACTTCGCTGGCGTCCGGATTGCGCAGCACGGTAGCGATGCCGGTCGTTTCGTCGCGCGTGACCCACTCGGCGGCTTCCAGCACCGGCGTGGCCAGGGTTTCGATGACGCAGGGAATCTTCTGGCCCTTGGTGGTCAATTGCAGCGTGTCGCCGGCCTTGACCCGGATGGACGGAATATTGACGGCCTTGCCGTTCAGCAGCACATGCTTGTGGCGCACCAGCTGGCGCGCTGCGACGATGGTCGGCGCAAAGCCGGCACGGAACACGGCGTTGTCGATGCGGCGCTCGAGAAATTCAAGCAGCTTCTTGCCGGCGTGATCGCGGCTGGCCTTGGCCTCGCTCATGAGGCGCCGGATCTGGGTTTCGGTCACACCGTAGTTGAAGCGCAGCTTCTGCTTCTCCATCAGCTTGATGCCGTAATCGGACTTCTTGCGCTGACGCTGGCCGTGCTGGCCGGGGGGATAGTTGCGTTCGGTGGTCTTGCTGGTCAGGCCCGGCAGTGCGGTGCCGAGGGCGCGGACGATCTTGAGGCGGGGGCCGGTATAGCGGGACATTTTTAGGGTTCCTATCTGCGCGCTGTTCAGTCAGCCAGGCCACGCTTCGAAGTCACAGGCCGGCGCCAGGGTGTTCTGCAGAAAAATACCCGGCGTCTGGTGAGGACAGACGCCGGGTTGAAGTTCGCATTGCTGCGAGAACTACCCCTAACGCAACTGGAATTGCGTTATACGAATGATAACGGTTCTCAATAACTTTGCAAGCACTTTCGTGAACTATTTTCGCGGCCGGGCCACGAATCATTGATCTTCAATTACAGGAGGTTGATTTACTCGCGCCAGATCAGGCTGGCCATACGGCCCGTCGCCCCATCACGGCGATAAGAGTAAAAGCGCTCGGCATCGCTGACCGTACACAGATCACCGCCATAGATGGAGACCAGCCCCATGGCCTGCAGGCGCTGGCGCGCCAGACGATAGATGTCGGCCAGCCACTTTTCGCCATGCGGCGCAAAGGCACTGCCGCTCGTCACATCCTGTGCCAGGAATGCGTCCCTGACCTCCCCGCCAACCTCGAAGGCCTGCGGACCGATGGCAGGGCCGAACCAGGCCATGATCTGATCCGGCGGGGCCTGCATGGCACTGACCGTATTTTCCAGCACGCCCTCGAGCAAGCCACGCCAGCCCGCATGCGCCGCGCCCACGCGCTGCCCGTCCAGGGTACAGAACAGCACCGGCAGACAATCCGCCGTCAGTACCGCGCAGATTTGCCAGGGCTCGAAACTGACGCTGGCATCGGCCACGCAACCCGGCTGCGACGCCTCGGCAAGCACGCATTCGGTGCCATGCACCTGCGTCAGCCAGTGCGGCTCCGCTGGCAACTGGGAACGCAGCCAGCCACGATTCAGTGCAACGTGAGCCGGATCGTCGCCCACATGGGTGGCCAGATTGAGCCCCTGCCAGGGGCCGGTACTGGCGCCACCGATACGCGTCGTCACGAGGGCATGCACATTGGCCGGCACCGGCCATGCCGGCTTGATGAACGGCGGACTCATGCGCCCTGGCGCAGAACCGCCAGCAATTCACTGAAGTCCTGCGGCAACTCGGTTTCCCATGCCATTTCGACGCCGCTCTGCGGATGATCAAGCGCCAGTCGCCAGGCATGCAAGGCCTGACGCGGAAAGGTGTCAAGGCGTGGATCGCCGCTGATCTTGCGGCCATAGACCTGGTCACCGACGAGGGGATGGGCGATATTGGCCAGATGCACGCGGATCTGGTGCGTACGGCCGGTTTCCAGCCGGCACTCGAGCAGGGTGCAGCGCGTGAAACGCTCGCGGATCACGTAATGCGTGCGCGCCTCGCGGCCGCCGCCGACCACGGCCATGCGGGTGCGATCGCGCGTATGGCGGCCAATCGGCGCATCCACCACGCCATCCTGCAGCACCTGTCCGAGGGCCAGGGCCAGATAGTGGCGACGCACGGTGCGCGCCTGCAGCTGCCGCACCAGCGAGGTCTGCGCAGTCAGCGTCTTGGCCACCACCAGCAGGCCGCTGGTGTCCTTGTCGAGCCGGTGCACGATGCCGGCACGCGGCACTTCGGCCAGCCGCGGCGCATGATGAAGCAGGGCGTTCATCAAGGTCCCGGACCAGTTGCCGCTGCCCGGATGCACCACCAGGCCGACCGGCTTGTTGATGACGATCAGCGCATCGTCCTCGAACACGATATCAAGCGGAATGTCCTCGGCCTGCATCGCCATGTCCTGCGGTGCCTGTTGGGCCTCCATGCTGACCAGCTCGCCGCCCCAGACCTTGTGCTTGGCATCCCGCTGCTCGCCATCCAGACGGATATGCCCGTCCTTGAGCCAGCCCTGCAGGCGACTGCGCGAGTGGTCGGGAAACATCCGCGCCAGGGCGGCGTCGAGACGCATGCCCCCATATTCCGGCGGAACCGGGATCAGGCCGGCCTCCTCGGACTCCGACTCGAAATCGGCAACAGGGTCGGCTGGGCTATAATCGCCGCCACTCTCTTCTTCTGCGGAAGCCTTGTCGGCCCCCATTCTTGAGGCTTTTTTCATGATGCGTAGTTTAGCGGTTTCTCTGCTCTTCGCCCTGTCGCTCTCGGGCTGCGGCCTTCTTCCCGAGCAAGTCGACGAGACCGCGGGCTGGTCGCCCAACAAGATCTACAGCGAGGCCAAGGACTCATTGAATTCCGGCGCCTACGACAAGGCCGTCAAACTGTTTGAAAGACTCGAGGCGCGCTACCCCTACGGCCGCTACGCCCAGCAGGCTCAGCTCGAAACCGCCTATGCCTATTACAAGCAAGGCGAAGCTGTTTCGGCAGTGGCCGCTTGCGACCGCTTCATCCGCCTGCAGCCTAACCATCCCAACGTCGATTACGCCTACTACCTCAAGGGCCTGGCCAACTTCAACGAGGATCTGGGCATTCTCGGTTACATCAGCAATCAGGATCTGACCGAACGCGACCCCAAGGCCGCGCGCGAATCCTTCGATGCGTTCAAGGATCTGATTACGCGCTTTCCCGACAGCAAGTACGCTGCAGATGCGCGCGACCGGATGAACTACCTCGTGAATGCACTGGCCTCGCACCAGGTGCACGTCGCCAACTACTATCTGCGCCGCGGTGCCTATGTGGCTGCCGTGAACCGGGCCCAGGGCTCGATCAAGGAGTATCCGGACGCCCCCGCCAATGAGGCTGCGCTGGCCATCATGATCAAGTCCTATGATGCACTGGGCATGATCGATCTGCGCGACGACACCGAGCGCATCATGCGCAAGAACTTCCCGAAGAGCGAGTACTACACCAAGGGCAAGACCTACGGCAGGAATGTGCCGTGGTGGCAGCTCTGGTAAGGAAATTCGCGCATTCAAAAAAGGCCGCAGCAGCGGCCTTTTTTTCAGATCGAATAATCGTCCTCGTTGCCGGAACGTCCAGCCGCCAGGACGGCATCCGCCGTCAACTGCGGCGACAGCAGTGCGAGGAAAACCAGGGTGAATCGGCGCGGCAACACACCGCGCCGCAAGGCTACGCGGGTGACCTGCACGCCGAAAAGATGGCCCGCCTCCAGCGCAACCAGGCCCTTGTCACGTTCGGCGTCAAAAGCGGGGCCGGCCAGGATGCCGACCCCCAGCCCCATCGCCACATAGGTCTTGATGACATCGGAATCGACCGCGGTGAGAATCAGGTTGGGAGCCAGGTCGGCCTTTCTGAATGCTTCATCAAGGCGGCTGCGCCCCGAGAAGGCCGGGTCATAGGTAACGATGGGATGCTGCGCCAGCGTCTGCAACGACAGATGCTTTTCGTGCAACAGCGCATGTCCCTCCGGCACCACGACCTTGTGCGTCCAGGAATACGCCGGCATCGAGACCAGCGCATCCGAGCTGGCCAGCGACTCGGTCGCCAGGCCGATCTCGGCGTCGCCACGCTGCACCAGCTCGGCGACCTGCATGGGATTGCCGGCACGGATCGCCAGCCGTACGCGCGGATACTGTTTCGTGAACTCGGCAACGATGCGTGGCAGCACATAGCGCGCCTGGGTATGCGTGGTTGCCACGGTCAGCGTACCCGCGGCTTCGTCGCTGAACTCGGCGCTGACGCGGCGCAGGTTCTCGGCCTCCAGCAGCACACGCCGCGCACTCTCGGTGACAGCAACACCCGCGGCTGTCAGGCCGGTAAAGCGCTTGCCGGAACGTTCGAAGATGGTCACGCCCAGCTCCTCCTCAAGCAAACGGATCTGTTTGCTGACGCCGGGTTGCGAGGTGTACAGACGCTCCGAGGCTGTTGTCACGTTGAGGCCGTTATCCACGACCTCAATCAGGAAACGTAGCTGCTGGAGTTTCACCGCATTCAGGCCAGGCGCTGACGCCGCGTCTCGAACAGGCAGACCCCTGCGGCCACAGAAGCATTGAGGCTCTCGACGCTGCCGGCCATGGGAATCTGCACCAATTCGTCGCAGTTATCGCGCGTAAGACGACGCATGCCCTCGCCTTCCGCGCCGATGACCCAGGCAATCGGCTGCTTCTGTTCGATCTGGTAAAGGCTCTTCTCGGTCTCGCCTGCGGTACCGACGACGAGGATATTCCGGTCCTTGAGCTCGCGCAGCGTGCGCGCGAGATTGGTCACCATGATGTAGGGCACGGTATCGGCTGCGCCGCTCGCCACCTTGATGACAGTGGCATTGAGCCCGCAGGCGCGGTCCTTGGGCGCGATCACCGCATGCACGCCGGCCGCATCGGCCACGCGCAGGCAGGCACCCAGATTGTGCGGATCGGTAATGCCGTCCAGCACCAGCAACAGCGGCGGCTCGGTGATCACGTCCAGCACGTCGTCGATACTGTGGGCCAGCACCACCACCTTGACCTTGGCGACCACGCCCTGATGGCGGGTACCGTACCCCATGCCGTCCAGACGGGCGTTATCCACCGGCAGCACACGCACCTTGTGCAACTCGGCGAGCTTGAGCAGATCGCGTAGGCGCCCGTCCTGGCGCTGACTGGAGACATACAGCTCCACCACACTCTCCGGATTCTGGCGCAAACGGCTGGTCACGGCATGGAAGCCGTGGATCATTCTTGTTTCGGACAAACTTTTCTCCTGCGGCGCTCAGGCGCCCTTGCAATCGTCTTCAGCGCTTCTTGGCGCGCCCGGTCTTGGGGCCATGTGAGCCGCTTGCCGCCTTCCCGGGTTTCGCTGCGCGCCGCGCCGGCTTTTTGCCGGCGGCCTGCTGGACCGGGGCAATGCCACCGGGCAAGGCACTGACAACATCCTTGCCGCGGCGTGCGCGCGGCTCCGCCTTCTTGGCCGGGGCCGGCTTACTGCCTGTGCCTGCGGCCTTGCCAGCGCCGGGCTGGGCATGTCGGCCGCGTCCCTTTTCCGGCAGTTCGGCAGGCGTACCGATGATCTTGTCGACCGGATTCACCGCCAGCTTGAAGTCGATCTTGTTAGTCGCAAGATCGACGCGCACCAGCTGCACCTTGACGCGATCCGAGAGGCGATAACGCTTGCCGCTGCGCTCGCCGACCATGGCGTGGGCGGCATCGTCGTAGTGGAAATAGTCGGTACCCAACTCGGACACATGCACCAGACCCTCGATGAAGACATCGTCGAGGGCGACGAAGATACCAAAAGGCACGACCGATGCGA
>JAIEOJ010000310.1 GCA_019750575.1 Rhodocyclaceae bacterium
ATCAGAAAGGGAAATGCGGGCCCGGCCATCTGGATTGGCTAGTCGCGCCCTCGGCAGTGGCAGGCATGGCGACGCAGGTGGGGGCTAGTCGTCGCCGAAATCGCCATCGAGCGCCGACTGCTGGCGATCGATGAACTCCTGCATGCTGTCGATGCCGCGCAGCAGCAGGATGGTGGAACGCACCGCGCCTTCGATCAGCACTGCCAGGTTGCGCCCCGCCGCCACCGGCAGCACGACGCGGCGCACATCCACGCCGAGCACGGACATGCTCTGATCCTCGGTCGGCAGGCGCTGGGCGGCGCTCATCTCGACCGGCTGCATGCGTTGCAGATGCACGATGAGCTTGAGGCGCATCTTGCGGCGACTCGCCGTTTCGCCAAAGATGGTGCGGATATTCAGCAGGCCGAGGCCGCGCACTTCAAGGAAGTCGCGCAGCAAGGCGGGGCAGCGGCCTTCGAGGGTACCCGGCGCGACGCGTGAAATCTCCACCACATCGTCGGCAACCAGTCCGTGACCGCGGGAGATCAGTTCAAGACCGAGCTCGCTCTTGCCGACACCGGAATCACCGGTGATCAGCACGCCGACGCCGAACACATCCATGAACACGCCGTGCATGGAGATGGTTTCGGCCAGCTCGCTGGAGACGTAGGCGCGCAGGGTATCGATGATCTGGGCGCTGCTCTGCGGCGTGGTGAACAGGGGCGTATCCGTCGCCTGGCAGGCATCGCTGACGGCGGGATGGACATCGCAACCGTCGGCAACGATGATCGCGGGCGGCTTGGCCGCCATGATCTCGCGCATGTGCTGGGCTGCCTTGACGGCGGGCAGGCGTTGCGCCCAGCTGATCTCGGGCGTGCCGACGACCTGGATGCGGTCAGGGTGAATCAGGTTGAGGTGGCCGACCAGGTCGGACGGCGAAATGTCGTCCTGGTTGACCTCGATGGCGCGCTCCAGCGCACCACATACGCAAGTCAGCTGGAGCCGACTGCGGTTCTGTTCAAACAGCTGCGCTACGCGAAGTTTGCGCATCGGCCTGCCAGTCGTTGAAAAGCTGATGCACGGCATCGCACTCGGGCGCGGCGGCAATCTGTTCGCGGAAGTCGCGATCGGAGAACATCTGGGCCAGCTCGGACAGCAGTTGCAGGTGGCGCTCGGTGGCGGCCTCGGGCACGAGCAGCACGAAAGCGAGGTTCACGGGCTTGCCGTCCGGCGAGTCGAACTGCACCGGCGCGGCCAGGCGCACACAGGCGCCAACGGCATCCTTGAGACCCTTGATGCGTCCGTGCGGAATCGCGATGCCCTGGCCGAGGCCGGTGGAACCGAGCTTTTCACGCGCAAACAGGGCGTCGTAGACGACATTGCGGGCAATGCCGTGATTGTTCTCGAACAGCAGTCCGACCTGTTCGAACAGGCGCTTCTTGCTGCTGGCTTCTAGCCCCACCACGACATTGGTCTGTGGCAGGAGCTTGGCAATCTGGTTCATGCGGTAGCGGTGGGCTGCAAAAAGTACGGCGGGAAAAAGCGGGGACCGCAAAGACGACAGCAAAGTCAAACCGGCGGCGGGGCGAAGTATACCCTGAAAGGCGCCGCCGGGAGTTTTACCGTTTATTCAACGGGATGGCGCTTGTTGTCGTGACTGTGCTCGGTGATTTTTTCCTTGTGCTTGACCACCTGCCGGTCAAGCTTGTCGGCAACCAGATCAATCGCGGCGTACATGTCGGCATCGGCACAGTCGGCATGGATATCCTTGCCCTTGACGTGCATGGTGACTTCCGCGCGCTGCATGGCCTTCTCGACCGTCAGGATCACGTGCACGCTGGTGACATTGTCGAAATGGCGCATGACACGATCCAGCTTCTGTTGCGTGTAGTCGCGAATTGCCGGAGTGACTTCGACGTGATGACCGGTGATATTCAGGTTCATGTGTTGCCTCCTACAGGGTTTTACGCAGGTTGACCGGCGGGATGCTCAGGGATTCACGATACTTGGCCACAGTGCGCCTCGCAACGACGATACCCTGCTCGCCGAGGATTTCCGCAATCCGCGCATCGGAAAGCGGCTTGTGGCCGTCCTCCGCGCTGACGAGCTGCTTGATGAGCGCCCGGATTGCAGTGGAGGAAGCTGCGCCGCCGCTGTCGGTGGCGACGTGGCTTCCGAAAAAATATTTCAGTTCGTAGATGCCGCGCGGACTGGCAATGTATTTCTGCGTGGTCACGCGCGAAATCGTGGACTCGTGCAACTCAACCGTATCCGCGATCTCGCGCAGGGTCAAGGGACGCATGGCGACTTCGCCATGGTCGAAGAACTGGCGCTGCCGGTCAACGATGGCCTGCGATACGCGCAGGATGGTGTCGAAGCGCTGCTGCACGTTCTTGATCAGCCACTTGGCCTCCTGCAGCTGGCTGGCCATGCTGGCCGCCGAGCCGTTGCGGTTGCCCTGCAGGATCTGTGCGTAGAGGCGATTGATGCGCAGGCGGGGCATGGCTTCGCGATTCAGGCTGGCCACCCAGCGGCCACGCGATTTCTTGACCACCACGTCGGGCACGACATAGCGCGTATCCAGCGCTGCGTACTGGGCGCCGGGGCGCGGATTCAGCGAACGCACGAGTGCGTGCGCCTCGCGCAGCATGTCCTCGTCGCAGCCGAGCGCCTTTCTGATGCGCACGAAATCGCGATTGGCCAGCAGCTCGAGATGATGACGCACGATACCAAGGGCGAGATCACGCACCGGATCGGCCGGCATGGCCTCAAGCTGCAGGGCGAGGCATTCGGAAGGGGTGAGCGCGCCGACACCGGGCGGATCGAAATTCTGGATATGGCGCAGGGCAATCTGCAACTCTTCAAGGATTTCGTCCGGATCCTCGCCAAGCTCCTCGGGCAAGACCTCGATGAGATCGGTCAGGGGCTGGGCCAGGTAACCATCGTCATCGAGCGCCTCGATCAGGAAGGCCACCATGGCGCGGTCACGTTCGGACAAAGGCACCAAGGCAAGCTGCCCGAGTAGATGATCGCGCAAGCTGGTTGCTGCGGCCTGGATGTCGCCGAAATCGCTGTCGTCGTTCTCGTCACGCGGCGTACCGCCCGAGGTCCCAAGCTCGACACCCCAGCTGAGTTCATCATCGCCTGCAGCGCCCTGATCGCCGACTGTTTCGGCCGAGCGATCTTCCGCGGGTGCGTCCTGTGCAGGCTGGCTGACGGGCAGTTCGCCTGCAAGTGGAACCATCTGGACGTCTTCGACACTCTCCTCGCGCTCCAGCAGGGGATTGTCCTGCAGGAACTGTTCGATTTCCTGATTCAACTCCAGCGTCGACAATTGCAGCAGCCGGATCGACTGCTGCAACTGCGGCGTGAGCGCAAGATGCTGGGAAAGCTTGAGCTGGAGGGTCTGCTTCATCGGACTCGGCGCATGTTCCTACATGCGGAAGTGCTCGCCCAAGTAGACCTTGCGCACACTTTCGTTATAGACGATTTCGTCCGGTCTGCCCGAGGCGAGTACTTCGCCGGCATTGATGATGGTCGCGCGATCGCAGATGCCCAGCGTTTCGCGCACATTATGGTCGGTAATGAGGACGCCGATGCCGCGCTCCTTGAGGAAGCGGATGATTTTCTGGATGTCGATCACGGCAATCGGATCGACCCCGGCGAAGGGCTCGTCGAGCAGGATGAAGCGCGGATCGCTGGCCAGCGCGCGGGCGATCTCGACGCGGCGGCGCTCGCCACCCGAAAGCGAGATCGCCGGATTGTTGCGCAGGTGAGTGATGTGCAGCTCTTCGAGCAGTTCCTCCAGCCGGGTTTCGATCTGGCCGGGATCGAGGTCCTGGAGTTCGAGCACGGCGCGGATATTGTCGGCGGCGGTAAGCTTGCGGAACACCGAGCTTTCCTGCGGCAGGTAGGACAGGCCCATGCGCGCGCGCTTGTGGATGGGGTAGTGGGTCAGCCGCGTCGCGGCGGTCTTGCCATCGTCCCCGTCCTGCAGGCTAATCTCGCCGCCGTCCGAGGCCACGAGGCCCACAACCATGTAGAAGCAGGTGGTCTTGCCGGCGCCATTGGGACCGAGCAGACCGACGACCTCGCCGCTGCCGACATCAAAGGACACATCCTTGACGACGGTACGCGACTTGTATTTCTTGCGCAGATTGGTGGCGCTCAGCTTGCTCATTGAGTCTCGTCTGTTTCCTTGAGTACGCGACGAATGATGTCGCCGCTGAATCCGCGGCCCTGCAGAAAGCGGGCCTGCTTCGCCCATTCACGGGCATCCGCGGGCTGGTCAGCGAATTTCTTCTGCCACACGACGCGTGCGCGTTCGATCTCGGGCAGCAGATCGCCGGTGTTCAATTCCTGTTCCGCCAGTTCGCCCTCGACACCACGCTGACGCAGTTCCTGACGCAGACGCCCGGCACCGAAGCGCTCGGCCCGGCTTCTGATAAAAGCCGCGGCGAAACGCTGATCGGAGAGAAGCTTGGCATCCTGCAGGCTGTTCAACACGCGATCGATTTCTTCCTGTTCCCCGTAAGCCGAAAGCTTTTTCGCCAGTTCGGCGCGGCTGTGTTCACGCCGCGCCAGATAGGCCACTGCACGCTGCTTCAGCGTGCGTTCCTGCTTACGCGAGGAAGTACCGGATCGCTCCGGGCTTCCTCGCTCCCCCCTGGCGGGGCTGACGCGTCGCGGCAGCTCGGGGGGCACAACGATCACTCGGCGGTGACCGGCGCCGCCATCTCGCTGATGCCGAGCGCGCTGCGCACCTTGTTTTCGATTTCCATCGCCAGCTCGGGACGCTCGCGCAGGAACTCGCGCGCATTGTCCTTGCCCTGGCCGATCTTCTCGCCCTTGTAGGCATACCAGGCGCCCGACTTCTCGACGATCTTGTGCTCGACGCCCAGTTCGATGATTTCGCCTTCGCGGGAAATACCTTCGCCGTAGAGGATGTCGAAGTGGGCTTCGCGGAAGGGCGGCGCCACCTTGTTCTTGACGACCTTGACCTTGGTTTCGTTGCCGACCACTTCGTCGCCCTTCTTGATGGCGCCGGTGCGGCGGATGTCCATGCGCACGGAAGCGTAGAACTTGAGCGCATTGCCGCCGGTGGTGGTTTCCGGGTTGCCGAACATCACGCCGATCTTCATGCGGATCTGGTTGATGAAGATGACCAGGGTGTTGGTGCGCTTGATGTTGCCGGTCAGCTTGCGCAGCGCCTGCGACATCAGGCGGGCCTGCAGGCCAGGCAGCTGGTCGCCCATCTCGCCTTCGATTTCGGCCTTGGGGGTCAGCGCGGCAACCGAGTCAATCACGATCAGATCAACGCCGCCGGAACGCACCAGCATGTCGGTGATTTCGAGGCCCTGCTCACCGGTATCCGGCTGGGAAATCAGCAGATCGGGCACATTCACGCCGAGCTTGGCGGCATACACGGGGTCGAGCGCGTTTTCCGCGTCGATATAGGCGGCAACACCGCCGGCCTTCTGGATTTCGGCCACCACCTGCAGACACAGGGTGGTCTTGCCCGAGGATTCCGGACCGTAGATCTCGACGACGCGGCCACGCGGCAGGCCACCGATGCCGAGTGCGATGTCCAGACCGAGGGAACCGGTGGAAACGGACTGCAGATCATCGGTTGCCAGCCCTTCGCCCATCTTCATGATGGAGCCCTTGCCGAACTGCTTTTCAATCTGGGCCAGGGCGGCCTGCAAGGCCTTGGTTTTATCGTCCATGTACTGCTCCTGAATGGTTGAGGGGATTATGGCACAGCTTTTGCGTGGGTCACTCTCCCAGCCGCTGCAACAAGCCCTCGATCGCATGCACGACGGCCTGTTGCCGTACGTCTCTGCGCGCTCCCGAGAAGCATCTTGTTTCGCTGCCAGGCGTGCCGCCACGACGACACCAGCCGAAGCATACGGTGCCCACTGGCTTAACAGATGAGCCACCCCCTGGACCGGCGATGCCGGTAATCGAAATTGCCCAGTCAGCGCCCGAATTCGTGATGGCGCCGGCGGCCATTTCCCGTGCAGTCTCTTCGCTGACTGCACCGAAACGGGCCAAGGTGTCCGTACGTACACCCAGCATATCAGCTTTGGCCTGATTCGAATAGGTAATAAAGCCGCGCTCAAACCAGCCGGAGCTGCCGGCCGTGTCGGTCACCACCTCGGCGACCCAGCCGCCGGTGCAGGACTCGGCGGTGGCGAGGGTCAGGCCACGCGCACCCAGAGCGCGCCCGAGCTGCTGTGACAGATCAGCCAGCACCGCGTCCATCAATGCAGCAGGCGGGTGACGAAGAAGATCGCCGCAATGCTGTAGAAGGCGGCCATCAGGTCGTCGCACATGACGCCAAAACCGTTCTTGACCCGGGTATCGAAATAACGCGCCGGTTGCGGCTTGAGTACGTCGAAGATGCGGAACAGTACAAACGCGGCCAGCTGCCACAGCCAGGTGTTCGGCGTGAGGAGCTGGGTGGCCCACAGCACCAGCCAGAATGGCACGATCTCGTCGATGACGATGCTGCCATGATCGACCGCGCCGAGATCGCTACCGGTTTTCTGGCAGGCCCAGGTACCGATGGCAAAAGCCAGCAGCAGGCACAGCGCCATCTGCCACGGCCCTTGCAGCAGGGGCGCCAGCAAGAGGTAGCTGGCCCAGCCGAACAGGGTGCCGGTGGTGCCCGGTGCCCAGGGCGAATAGCCGCTGCCGAAACCGCCGGCAATGAAATGAGCGGGATGACTGAAGAGAAACTTCAGCGGCAGCACCTTGGGCGGTTTCTTGATCATGTTTGGTTCAGGCGAAGTGATCGAAGCCACGGCGCTGGGGTTCTATCGTCTCCCCTTGCGGCCCGGTAACGGAAAGCTGTCCGGCTTCGCCGGCAACCAGGGAACCTATGCGCATCAAGCGCAGACCGATTGTCTGGGACAAGGCCTCGACTTCAGCACGGCGCGCCGCCGGGGCGGTAAACAAAAGCTCGTAGTCGTCACCGCCCCCCAGACACATGTCGCGCTGGATGCCGGGCGGCGGCAGATTGTTGAACTGCAGTTCGGCAGCACATTGCGACTCTTCGAGGATGTGACCGAGATCGGCGAGCATGCCGTCCGACACGTCAAGGGCGGCCGTCGCGAGGCCGCGCAGGCCCAGGCCCAGCGCGACGCGGGGTTGCGGACGGGTGAGCGCCTTGAGGCAATCGCTGCGGCGCGGCTCGTTGAACTCGACCCGGCCCTGCAGGATGGCCAGCCCCAGACCGGCGCGACCGGGCGCACCGGAAATCCAGACATCGTCGCCGGGCTTGCCGCCGCTGCGGCGTATCGCCTGCCCGGCAGGCAGTTCGCCGAAGATGGTGACGCAGAAATTGAGCGGGCCGCGCGTGGTATCGCCGCCGATCAGATCGACGCCGAAGGTATCGGCGCAATCGTGAAAGCCCTTGGCAAAGGCGGCGATCCAGCTTTCCTCCACGCCCGGCAGGGACATTGCCAAGACGGCCCAGCGCGGCTGCGCGCCCATGGCGGCCATGTCGGAGACGTTTACCGCCAGGGTCTTCCAGCCCAGATCCTCGGGGTCGGTGTCGGCATAGAAATGCGTGCCGGCCACCAGCATGTCGGTGGAGATCACCAGCTCGTGCCCGGGCGAGGGCTGGATCAGCGCGCCGTCATCGCCGCCGCCGAGCACCGTGTGGCGCATGGTGCGCTTGAAGTGGCGGTCAATGAGGGCAAACTCCGGCGACTTCGCGGCCATCGATTACCTGGACTTGGTTTCGTGCGGACGCAGTTCGAGCGCGAGCTTGTCGAGTACGCCGTTCACGAACTTGTGACCGTCGGTGCCGCCATATTCCTTGGCCAGCTCGATGGCCTCGTTGAGGACAACGCGATACGGCGTTTCAATGTGATGCTTGAATTCGTAGGCGCCCAGCAGCAGCACGCCGCGTTCGATCGGCGACAGTTCGTGCCAGGGGCGGTCGACAAACTGCTGCACGGTGGCCTGCAAGGCCTCGGCATCGTTCATGGTGCCGCGCAGGAGCAGGCGGTAGAGCTCGGCATCGGCCTTGTCGAAGCCGTTCACGCTCATGGTGTGCGCCTCGATGGCGGCCTCGTCGTGGCCGCCGACCTGCCACTGATAGATGCCCTGCAGGGCGAATTCGCGGGCGCGATGACGCGCGGACTTGCTGCTCATTTTTACTTCACCGCTTTCAGGAGATTGGCGAGCTCGACCGCAGCCTCGGCGGCTTCATAGCCCTTCTGCTTCATGCGCACATGCGCCTGCTCGTCGTTCTCGGTGGTCAGCACGCCATTGGCGACCGGGATGCCGGTGGCCAGTTGCACGTCGGTGACGCCGCGCGCCGACTCGTTGGAGACGACTTCGAAGTGATAGGTCTCGCCGCGAATCACGCAGCCCAGGGCGATCAGTGCGTCGAACTTGCCACTCTGCGCCATGGTCTGCAGGGTCAGCGGGATTTCCAGCGCGCCCGGCACTGTGGCCAGCGTGGTGCTGGCCACGCCCATTTTCTGCAGGGCTTCGGCGGCACCGGAGAGCAGGCCTTCGCCGACTTCCGGATTGAAGCGGCTCATGACGATGCCGATGTGCAGGCCACTGCCGGACAGATTGACGGCAACTTCCTTGATGTGTTCAAAACGCGGCATGCTCTGCCCTTTCTTAAATGTCTTGTGAAGAGAGATAGCCGGTGACTTCGAGACCGAAGCCGGCCATGCTCGGAATATGGCGAGGGCTGGACATCAGCTTCATCTTGCCGACCCCGACCTCGCGCAGGATCTGTGCACCGATGCCGTACAGGCGGTTGTCCCAGCGCGCCGACGGCCGGGTCTCCTCGCGCAGCGCCGCCAACACCTCGGAGCGTTCATAACCGCCACGCAGCAGCACCAGCACGCCGGCATCGCTCTTGCTGATCGCGCGCAAGGCCTGATCGACACTGAAGCTGTGGCGCTTGCTCTCGGTATCGAGAAAATCGAGCACGGAAATCGGCTCATGCACGCGCGCCAGGGTTTCGACCTCGGGGCGGATATCGCCATGCGACAGGGCCAGATGCACTTCACCCGTGGTCAGGTCGGTGTAGGCGCGCAGACGGAAGTGGCCATGCACATTGACCACCTGCTTGTCCGCCACCAGCTCGATCAGCTTCTCGGTCTCGTTGCGGTAGCTGATCAGGTCGCGGATGGCGCCGATCTTGAGATTGTGCTTCGCCGCGAACTCGATCAGATCGGGCAGGCGCGCCATGCTGCCGTCATCCTTGAGGATCTCGCAGATCACGGATGCCGGTTCGAGACCGGCCAGCTGGGCCAGGTCACAACCCGCCTCGGTATGACCGGCGCGCACCAGTACGCCGCCGGGCTGGGCGGTCAGCGGGAAGATGTGGCCGGGCATGACCAGATCGCTGGGCTTGGCGTTGTGGGCCACCGCCGCCTGCACGGTACGGGCGCGGTCATGCGCGGAAATGCCGGTGGTCACCCCCTCGGCCGCCTCGATCGACACGGTGAAGGCGGTGCCATGCGGGGTGCGGTTGTCCTTCACCATCTGGTTCAGACCCAGCTGCTGGCAACGCGACTCGGTCAGCGTCAGGCAGATCAGGCCGCGGCCGTGCATGGCCATGAAGTTGATGGCCTCCGGTGTCACGTGAGAGGCGGCCAGGACGAGATCGCCCTCGTTCTCGCGGTCTTCCTCGTCAACTAGGATGACCATGCGGCCGGCACGCATGTCGGCAATGATTTCGGTGATCGGGCTGAGACTGCTCATGGGGGCGGGAAGGGAAAAACTGCAGGACCGTGCATTTTACGCGATCTGGGGCCGCCGCCCTAGCGCCGGAGCGCAGGGGGCTCAGCGGCCGGCGACGCCCAGCATGCGCTCCACATAGCGGGCGAGCAGGTCCACCTCCAGATTGACCGGGCTGCCGGCCGTGAGGTGCTTCAGGGTGGTGACGGCCACAGTATGCGGAATCAGGTTGATCGAGAAGACGGCGCCATCGACGCTATTGGTCGTCAGGCTCACGCCGTTGACCGTGATCGAGCCCTTGCGCGAGATGTACTTTGCCAGTTCGGCCGGAGCGCGTATCACCAGCTCGTGCGACTCGCCCACAGGCTGGAAGCTCACCACCTCGCCCACGCCATCCACATGACCGCTGACCAGATGGCCGCCAAGGCGGTCGGACAGGCGCATGGCCTTTTCCAGATTGACCTCGCCCGGGGCATCCAGGCCGACAGTGCAACTCAGCGTCTCCTGCGACACATCGACATTGAAGCTGTTGCCGCTGAGGGCGACAACGGTGAGGCAGACGCCATTGTGCGAGATCGAATCACCGATGGCGACATCGGCGAGATCGAGGGCGCCCGCATCCACGGTCAGGCGCAGGCCTTTTTCCAGCGGGGTGATATGAGTAATTTTGCCGGTGGCGGCGACGATGCCGGTGAACATGGCGGTCCTCAGAAATTGAGTGCGGAAAGAAAGGCCTCGGGCGCACGGAAGCCGATGATGCGCTTGTCCGTCAGCTCGCGGCCATCGGCATCGAACAGGATGATGCCGGGCGGGCCCTGCAGATTGAAGCGCTGGAGCAAGGCCTGCTGCTCCAGCGTGTTGGCGGTGACATCGGCGCGCAGCAGCACATGGGCGGCGAGCTTCTGGCCGACGGCGGAATCGCTGAAGGTCTTCCTGTCCATCTCCACGCAGGGGCCGCACCAGTCGGCATAGAAGTCGAGCAGTACCGGCTTTCTCTCGTTGCGCGCCAGCGCCAGCAGGGCATCCAGTTCCGTCACATTGCGCACCGGCGTAAAGTGGGTGGCCGACGCCACGCTTGCGGCCGGCGCTGCGGATTCGTCACGGTTGAGCGCCAGCAGGAACATCGCGCCGGCCAGCATCAGGCAGAAGCCCACGCCCTTGAACCACAGGCCGTGCCGCACGCGCAGCGGCACGGCGGCGAGCAGCGCGCCGATGAGGCCGAGCAGGGCCGGGCCGTAGAGGGCCGGGCGCATC
This sequence comes from Rhodocyclaceae bacterium, assembly GCA_019750575.1. Taxonomy (GTDB): domain Bacteria; phylum Pseudomonadota; class Gammaproteobacteria; order Burkholderiales; family Rhodocyclaceae. Next base: position 10,948 of record JAIEOJ010000310.1, read on the forward strand.
AGGCGTTCCTTCCAGGTCGGCGTCGGCGCGGCAGGCGTGCCGGCGGCGGCAGTCGCGGGCAGATCCAGCGTCGCTACATGCTGTTGCGGCGGATAGCAGATACCGATGTCGGCACAACCCTGCGAAGTCGCGCGCAGCGTCACCTTGCCGCTCGCACCGCTGAGCGGCAGCTGAATGCGGAACAGATCGCGATAGGTCTCGACACGGCCGAAGGTCTCGTCCTCCTTGACCTCGCCCGGCGGCAGTTCAACCTTGCCCAGGGTTCCCGGCTCCACCGTGAACTTGAACTTGTCGCGGTACATGTAATAACCGGGGGCGATGTCCCAGCGCACTTCCAGCGTCTGCGCATCCAGGGCCTGCGCGGAAAAGCGGAAGGCCTTTTCCGGCGTCAGCGGCTCCTGCGCATGCAGCGCGGGCAGGACGAACAGACTCAGCAGCAAGAGACAGAAACGCTTCAGCATGATCACTCCGGAGTGCTTTCTTCGTGCACCCAGTTCAGGTAGGCGGGCAAGCCAGCGCTCACCGGTAGCGCAATCAGTTCCGGCACAGCGTGGGGATGCAGTTCTATGACGGCGGCCTCGACGGCCGCATATTGCGCGTGCGTGGTCTTGATCAGCAGGGGAACCTCCTGCGCAGTCTCGACCCGGCCCTGCCAGCGATAGATCGAACGACACGGCGCCAGCTGATTGACGCAGGCGGCGAGACGATGCTCGACCAGATGCGCCGCCAGTGTCTGCGCGCTGGCCTCGTCCGGCAGGTTGGTGAATATCAGCAGCACACTGCTCATTTCGCCTTCTTTCTTTTCGGCGCAGACGCCTTGGCGGCTGGCTTGCCCGTCTTGCCGCCGCTCTTGGCCGCAACCTTGCCGGCCTTGCGTTTGGCGCCAGGCTTGGCCGCGGATTTCTTTCCCGACTTCGTCTGCGCCGCAGCCTTGGGCTTGCGCGCGGGCGGCGGATCGCTGGCCTCGCTCGGCGGATCGTAGGGAATCAGTCGGCCCTGGGGATCAAAAAGCGGACCGGCGGGTGATTGAGGCTGGGCCTGAAGCGTTGCAGCACTCAGCATAAACAGCAAGGGAAACAGCCACTTGAACAAAATCTTCTCCTGCCTGACGAGGGTCTGCCAAGGCGATGTAAACCCCCGCTTTTCCGGCTTAACAACAGATGAGGCGAGTTTAACATTCCATGCAAACCATCCCGGGATCTCCGCAAACATCGTGAGCAGCCTGTCAGACCCGCAGGAATCCGCCGACTGGGCCGATGAAGAGCGCAAGCTCGCCATCGCTGCCGAGACCCGCATCGCGCAGGAACGCGATGCGCAGGCACGTGCGCTGGCGCAGGCCGGTGCCGACCGCGAAGCCATGATCCAGGCACGCCGGCGCCAGCAGGCCGATGTCGAGCTGCGTCGCGTGATGCAGGCGCGCGCCACGGCGGATGAAGCCGCTGCAGTCGCCGCAGAGGAGCGCCGCCTCGCCGAAATCGCGGCCGAGGAGGAATCCCTGCTGCGCGCCCAGGCCGAGGAAGAGGCGGAGCGCGCCGCCAAGCAGCGCCGCGATGCGGAAAGCCGCATGCTCGCCGACACGCGCCTGCGCAAGACTACCGAAGCGCGCGCCGCCAATGCGGTCAGTGCGCGCATGCAGTACGACGAGGAAGCCAAGGCCATGGCGCGTGAGCGCGCGCGCATCGAGCGCCAGATGGTGCAGGAGGCCGAAGATCGCATCAAGGCGGAACAGGCGCTTGAATCCATCGCCCTCGCCCGCCAGGCCGAGGACGAGGACGCTGCCTTTCTCGCCGCGCGCCGCGCCGAACTCGACGCCGAAGTGCGCCGCGTCCAGGAAGCACGCCTCAATGCCGAACGTGACGCCGCCACCGCCGCCGCCAAGCGCAGCGCGGCCGAAGCCCGCGCCGGCTACGAGGCCGGACGCAAGAGCGAGGTCGTGCATGAGTTGTCGGCCCTGTCACAGACACAAGCGGCCGACAGGCCGCAGGCCAGGGGGCGTGGCCGTCTGCTCGCCGCCTGCCTGCTGGCCCTGCTGATCGGTACGGCCATCGGCAGCATGCTACCGGACCCTGTCCGCCTCTGGCATACCCCCGCGCCTGCGGATGGCGAAAGCGGCGCGTTAAAATTGCGGCTTGACGACACCCTGCACCGCCTGCCGCCGCGCTGAGCCGGCCCTGGCCACCCCATGAATCCACAGGCGCTCGCCGCCGCTGCCCTCACCGCGCTTGCCTGGGGGCTGACCGGCATCTTCGTTTTCCTGCTACCGCCCGTCTCGGCCTTCTGGATTGCCGGTGGCCGGCTCGCGCTCGGCCTCGCCTGCGTGCTGCCCGCCCTGCTGTTCTCCGCCGTATCGCGCAAGGCACTGCAGAACGCCCTGCGCCGTCCGGTCGCCTATGTGTTTGCCGCCCTGCTCAGTGCCTATTACCTGTTCGCCACCAGCGGCTTCCAGCATGCGCCGGTGGCTGAAGTGGCACTGCTGCTCTGCGTCGCGCCGATTTTCGTGCTGCTGCTGCGGCGCCTGCGTGGCGATGTGCCAAGCCGCATGGAACTCGGCGGTGCCGTGCTGGCGCTGATCGGCCTCACCTGGATACTGGCGCCGCGTCTGGCCGGCAGCAGCAGCGAACACGAGCAGCATCTGCTCGGCGACGGGCTGGCCATCGCCGCCGCCGCATGCACGGCCTTCTATGCCGATGCCTATGCGCGTCTGCACAGGCGCGGACAGGCGCCCGATCCTTTCGGCACCACCTGTCTCACGCTGATCATCGGCAGCATCGTGCTGCTGGGCATGGCCGCCCTGTTTGCCGCGGCACTGCCGGCCGGACTGGGTGCCGACACGCAGGCCTTGTGGCTGCTGCTGGGGCTGGGCGTGTTGTGCACCGGCATTCCGAGCATGAGCTTCGCCCATGCCTCCAAGCACCTGCCGCCGCTGGTGACCGCGACCATCTCGCTGCTGATTCCTGTGTTTGCCGCGATCTTCGCAGCGCTGTTTCTCGACCAGCACCTGCCGCTGTCCATGCTGCCGGGCAGCCTGGTGCTGCTCGGGGGCGTGGCGCTGGTGCTCTACGGCAGCAGGAGTCCGCGCGCGGGGCTTACTTCATCAGGCGCCGACGAGTAAGACCCAGCGCGATCCAGAAGGCCGTGAAGGCAATCGCGGCGAGCACCAGCACATGGGTCAGCACCTGCGCCGGAATCTCGCCATTGAGCAGCGGCCGCACCAGCGCCACCGCATGCGAGAGCGGCAGCACGCAGGCGACCCAACGCGCGACCTCGGGCAGTTGATCGAGCGGGAAGAACACGCCGGAGAGGAAGATCATGGGCGTGATCACCAGCGTGAAGTAGTACATGAAGAAATCGTAGGACGGCGCCAGCGCATTGACGATCAGGCCAAGGCCGGCGAAAGCCAAACCGGTGAGGAAGATCACCGGCAGCACCCACAAGGCCAGCGGCGAATGCACGAAGCCCAGCAGCGCGATCACGCACAGGATGGCGGTACCCGAGAGCATCGACTTGGATGCGGCCCACAGCCACTCGCCGGCCACCACGTCATCCAGATCCAGCGGCGCATACAGCAGCGCTTCCCAGGTCTTCTGCACGTGCATGCGCGAGAAGGCCGAATACAGGGCCTCGAAGGTAGCCGCATTCATGGTCGAGGCGCACAGGGTGCCGCCGGCGAGAAAGGCGATGTAGGGCAGGCCGTTCACCGCCGGCAGCATCGCGCCCAGACCGTAGCCGAGGCCGAACATGTAGATCATGGGATCGGCGAGATTGCCGAGCATGGACGGAATCGCCAGCTTCTTCCAGACGAGGAAGTTGCGGCGCCACACGGCAATCGCACGCAGGGAAAATTTCGGGAAGGCAAACACAAAAAGCCTCACCACAGAGGCACAGAGACACAGAGGGAAAACGGGTTCCCGTCTTTCTTTGTCTTTCTCTGTGCCTCTGTGTCTCTGTGGTTCATATCTTTAGCTTTCAATCCCGCATCTCGCGGCCGGTGAGCTTGAGGAAGACATCCTCGAGGTTGGCCGGCCGGTGCATGTAGCGCAGCCCTTCCTGCGTATCCAGATGTGCCAGCAGCGGCTTGGCGTCATGCACGTAACAGAAGGCGGTCTCGCCGCTGACCTCGAAGCGCTGGGCAAAGTTGCCGGCATGCTGCGCAGCCCAGCCGGCGGCGTCCTCGCCGAAGATCTCGACGACCTGCGGTTCGATATGCGCGGCGATCAGCTCGCGCGGCGAACCGATGGCGATGATGCGGCCCGCATCCATGATGGCGAGACGATCGCACAGGCGTTCGGCCTCGTCCATGAAGTGCGTCGTCAGCAGGATGGTCTTGCCTTCGCCGAGCAGTCGCTTCAGGCGCTCCCAGATCAAGTGGCGCGCCTGCGGATCGAGGCCGGTGGTCGGCTCGTCCAGAACCAGCAGCTCCGGATCATTGACCAGCGAACGCACCAGGGTCAGGCGCCGCTTCATGCCGCCCGAGAGGTGACGAATGCTCGCGTCCTCCTTGCCCGGCAGACCGGCGAAATCCAGCAGTGCGGCGGTGCGGGCGCGGATGGACGCGTCGCTGACGCCGAAGTAGCGTGCATACACACGCAGGTTTTCGGCGACGGTGAAGTCGGGATCGAGATTGTCGAACTGCGGCACCACGCCGACCTTCATGCGTGCCTCGCGCGCACGCGCCGGCACCGGCTCGCCGGCCAGTGTGATGCTGCCGCTGTCGGCGCCGGTCAGGCCGAGGCAGCAGCGCAGTGTGGTGGTCTTGCCGGCGCCGTTGGGGCCGAGCACGCCGAAACATTCGCC
>JAIEOJ010000273.1 GCA_019750575.1 Rhodocyclaceae bacterium
CCGTAAGGGCAATTCGGAGCAAGAAAAACTTTGCGCCCTCAAAGGGCGCAAAGCGACGCCGAAGGCGAGGTCGATCCGCAGGATCGGCGGGTTTGCGTAACCACCCTCCGCGCAGCCGAACAAGGATTACGGCTGACCGTAATCCTTGTTTCGCATGTGATGGGCCAGGTCGTTCAGGGCCTTGTCCATGTTGACGCGCAGGCCTTCATGGGCCACGCATTCCTCCATGGCCATGCGCATGCACAGCATCCACTGCTCGGCCTCGTCCTTGCCGATGGCGAAAGGCATGTGGCGGGCGCGCAGCATGGGGTGGCCGAATTTCTCGATGAAGAGCTGGGGGCCGCCGAGATAGCCGGACAGATACATGAACAGTTTTTCTGCAGAGCCGGAGAGGTCTTCCGGGTGCAGCTTGCGGATGCCGTAGGCCTCCGGCAGTTCATCCATGATTTCGTAGAAGCGCCTGACCAGGCGGCGCACGCCGGCTTCGCCGCCGAGGGCTTCGTAGGGGGTGACGGTTGCATTCATGCTTTTATCGTATCACTGCCGTGAAGCACTCCATTGATCAGGCGCAAGGCCTGGGCAATACCGCTGGCCACGGGAGGCGGCGGCGCAGGGCGCGCCAGCAGTGCATGCACGGCCGGCAGTATGTCGCCGCTGCGGCCGGCGGCCGGCGAGAGGATGGCGGCACGCGTGTTGTCGTGCAGCCAGTTTTCCAGGCAGTCTGCCTCGGGCCAGTCGGGGCGCTGCAGGTAGAGCACCGGCAGGCCGCAGCAGGCTGCCTCGACGAAGGTGCCGTAGCCGGGCTTGCTGAGGACGATATCGACGCAGGGCAGCAGTTCGGCAAAGGGAATGTGCGCATCGCTGTAGGGCGTGATGTCGGCACGCGGTGCGACCTGCCAGTCGGCCGGCACGAGTAACTGGATGCCGGGCATTTTCGGCCAGTCTTCGACGGGCAGACGGTGCGCGATTCCGCCCAGCGCCAGCAGGAGCCAGCGCTTGTGCAGGGGCAGGCCCAGGCCCAGGCTTTGGGCAGCCTGCTCACGTATGCTCACAGCGGGCTGTCCCGCATGGACCGAGACGGGACCGACGACCTGCACATTGGGCAGGTCCGGCATGTCCATGCCGGGGGTGAAGCGGATGAAGGCGTGCGCCGAGGCGTAGGCGGCGTGCATGGCCGCATGGATGGGCGCGGCCCAGTCGTGAGCGGCGTAATAGTGCGCAAACAGGTCGGCCCAGTTCAGCGAGCACATGGCCAGCGCAGGAATGCCGCCCGCTGCGGCGCCGGCCAGGGGCAGGGGCGAGACATTGCTGAGCACGAGGTCGGCACCGAGCTGCTGCAGGAACAGGGTTTCGGCAGCAACGCGCTGCGGCCAGGCGGCATAGGCTGCGCGGTAGCGCAGGGCGCTCGTGGCGGTATCGACATTCAGCGCGTCATGCATGACGAAACCGAAGTCGCTGGCGGCGTGGATGTGCGTGAAGGGCGTCTGGATGCGCCGCGCCAGCTGTTCCTGGGCGAGACCGCTGCGTATCGTCAGCCGCAGCGGCCGGCTGCCGCAGAGGGCGTTGAGCACCGGCGCGCTCTGCGCAAGATGGCCGTAGCCATGCGAGGAAATGTCGACGAACAGGTGTTGCATGGCGTCAGCGCGGCAGCGTCAGTCTCGCCAGCAGGCCGCCGCCTGCGCGCGCCAGAAGATCAAAAGTGCCGCCATGGCCGCGCAGGATGCGTTCGACGATGGCAAGGCCGAGGCCGGCGCCGGTGGTATTGCTGCGTGCCTCGTTGAGACGCGTGAAGGGCAGCTTGAGGCGTTCGATTTCCTCGACCGGTATGCCCGGGCCGCGGTCGGCAACCTCGATGCAGAGGCGCCGGGCTTCCTGGCGCAGATCAAGGCTGATCGGCGTGTCCGCTGCATGGCGCAGGGCATTGTCGATCAGGTTGCAGACGGCGCGGCGCAGCGCCTTGGGTCGGACAGTGGCAGAGACATCCGACTGGATGCTGGCGACCAGCGCGTGGCCGAGACGGGCGTAATGGCTGACGATGTCGTCCATCATGGCGGACAGGTCGGTGACGGCGAAGGCCTCGCCGTCGTCGGCCTTGGCGAAGTCGAGGAACTGGCCGATGGTGCGGTCGATTTCCTCGATATCCGCCACCATGGCGTCGCGGCTGGCCTCGTCGGTGCCGCTCATTTCCACGCCCATGCGCAGGCGGGTCAGCGGCGTGCGCAGATCGTGCGAGATGCCGGCGAGGATCAGGGCGCGGTCGCTGTCCATGCGCGTCAGCGCGGTATTCATCTGGTTGAAGGCCTGGGCGACGCTGGCGAATTCGTCGATGCCGCGCTCGGGCAGCGGCGGCGGGGTGCGGCCGCGAGCGATTTCCTTGGCCGCGTGTGAGAGCGCCTTGAGCGGACGGGTGAAATGGAAGACGATGAGCCAGGCACCGATCAGGGCAAGCAGGCCGGCGGCAATCATCCAGCCCAGCCATTGCTGCGAGATCTTGCGCTCCATGCGCTCGCGCGGCAGGGCCACCCAGTATTCGTCGTCGTGGATGCGGAAGCTGACGAACAGGGCCTTTTCGCCATTCAGTTCAAGGGCGATGCGGGTGTGTTCGCCCAGTTCCTTGCGCACCAGTTCAACCGTGTGGGCGAGAAACTCCGGCATCTGTTTCGGCAGGACGACATCATCCTCGTTGGCCGGATAGATATGGATGCCTTCGCGGTCGGAGAGCTCCTGCAGGAGATAACGCCGCGCCTGGGGGCGGGCGGAGACGAGGGCGGTGCGGGTCAGATTGGCGACGCTGATCAGGGTCTGCGCCATCTGGTTGGCGCGCGGCTCGCGTTCCAGACTGGTGAAGATGGCGAACCAGGCCCATAGCGACAGCAGCATGAGCAGGCCGATCAGCAGGAAGGTGCGCACCATCAGCGTGCGCGGGAGCAGCCGTCTCACGCGTGACTCACTGCTTGCTGCCGTCCGGCACGAAGACGTAGCCGAAACCCCAGACTGTCTGCAGATAGCGCGGCTTGCTCGGATCGTCCTCGATCAGCTTGCGCAGGCGCGACATCTGCACGTCGATGGCGCGGTCGAAGACTTCGTATTCGCGGCCACGCGCAAGCTCCATCAGCTTGTCGCGGCTCATGGGCTGGCGCGGATGTTCCACCAGCACGCGCAGCAGGCCGAACTCGCCGGTGGTCAGGCGCGTGATTTCCTCGCCGCGCCGGAGTTCGCGCGTGCCCATGTCGAGCGTGATTTCGCCGAAGGTGACGATGCCGCCTTCGGCCGGAGCGCCGGCGGGCGGCGGTGCGGTGCGGCGACGCAGCACCGCATGGATGCGGGCAACCAGCTCGCGCGGGTTGAAGGGCTTGGGCAGATAGTCGTCGGCGCCGATCTCGAGCCCGATGATGCGGTCAACGTCATCGCCCTTGGCGGTCAGCATGATGATGGCTACGTCATTGCCGGCTCCGCGCAGGCGGCGGCAGATGGCGAGGCCGTCCTCGCCGGGCATCATCAGGTCGAGCACGATCAGGTCGTAGAGTTCGCGCGCCAGCGCCTTGTCCATGCCGGCAGCGCCGTCCACGCTGCGCGCGTGGAAACCCTGATCGTTGAGATAGCGTTCAAGCTGCTGACGCAGGCGCAGGTCGTCGTCGACGATGAGTATCTTGTGACTGGATTCGTTGGTCATGGCTTGCGGGTCGAAATTGCAGGGCCTTATCGTAGCGAGATGCGAAACATCAGGGCAGCAGGCATTACAAATCATTACAAAGCCCGCTGCATTGCAACACGGGCATTACAGGCAAAAGCGACAATGCTTGCGAGCAGGCGTACGGGGCATCGTGTTTACGCTGTCGCCTGCGTCTGTGTCTGGGCTAAAATCGGACAAACATGAAACTACCGCATTTTCTGCTGTTCTGCGCATGCATTTCCTCCGTCAGTCTTGTGCTGGCGCAGGGGCAGGGTCGCGCCCCGCGCGAGGATCGCGGCGATGAGCGCAGTCAGGCGCCGCAGAACGATTTCAACCGCGAACGCGGTGAACGTCGCGAACGCTTCGAGCGTTTCGAACCCCCGCGCGATCCGCGCGAGCAGATGAATGCCGAAGAACGCCGCCAGTTGCGCCGCGACGTCAATGACGCCGGCCGCGAGATCTACCGCCGTCCTGACCGCTTCTAGTCCGGCCTGCCCGGCGCCTGCCGTGAATACAGCGGGCTCAAGCCAACGGCATCAGGTCTGACAGGGTAAAATGGCGCAGTGAAACTACTCGCCATTGAAACCTCTACCCACCATCTTTCCGTGGCCCTGCTTGCCGGCGATGCCTGCCTCACGCGCGGCGAGTTTCTCGCCCATGGCGGCTCGGATCGTCTCCTGCCCTGGATACAGTCCCTGCTGGCCGAAGGTGGCCTGACACTCAGGCAACTCGACGGCATTGCCTTCGGCGCCGGCCCCGGTGCCTTTACCGGCCTGCGTCTGGCCTGCGGTGTGACGCAGGGCCTCGCCTTCGGTGCCGATCTTCCGGTAGTTGGTATCTGCACGCTGGAGGCTATGGCCTTCCGCGCCGATGCGGATCGCGTGTTTGCCTGCCTCGATGCGCGCATGAACGAGGTCTATGTGGCGGCCTATGTGCGCACAGCCGAGGCGGAGTTCCACTGCGAGATGTCGCCCGTCGTGCTGCCGCCTGAAATGGTGGTCGCGCCCGAGGGTGAATGGCGCGCCGTGGGCGACGGATTTGCCGCCTATGCGGACACATTGCAGACGCGTTTTCCCGATGCCGATGCGACCGTGTTGCCGACGGCCGAGGCTGTCGGCCGTCTTGCCCTGCCGCGCTTCCGGCGCGGCGAGGGGCAAGCCGCGATGGCTGCTGCGCCGCTGTATGTACGCGACAAGGTGGCGTTGACCACGGCAGAGCGTCTGGCGCGCGGCGGTGCGCGTTGATCTGCTTTGTCGCCATGACGCCCGCGCATCTTGATGCGGTTTGCGAAATCGAGCGCGTCTCCCATCACACGCCATGGACACGCGGCAATTTCATGGATTCCCTCACGGGCGGCCATGCGGCAACCGTGATGCTGGAAGAGGAGGCTGTCCTCGGCTACGCCGTGTGCATGCCGCTGCCCGGTGAGGTCGAGTTGCTGAATATTACGGTTGCGCCCGCGGCGCGGCGCGGCGGTCTGGGCCGTATGCTGCTGGCGCATGTGTGTGCCGATGCAGAGGCTCAGGGGGCGCAACGCATGTTTCTCGAGGTGCGTGTCTCGAATGTGCCGGCGCGTGCGCTCTACGCGCGCAACGGTTTTGCCGAGGTCGGCCTGCGCCGGGCATACTATGCGGCCGCCGATGGCGCGCGCGAGGATGCCATCCTGATGGCCAGGGAACTGTGAGCCCATTACCCATGAATCCGCAACGTCACCATATTCTTCGAGAGCTCGGCATCGGCCCGCAATGGCGGCTGAGGACGTCCGCCGACACGGGCGCGGTGACGGAAGTGCCGGCCGCCGCTGTTGCCCCTGAAGCGCCTGTTGCAAACGAAGCGGTCGCAGCAGCGCCCATGCGCCGCGCGCTGCCGGCCCTTGAAACGCCGGCGAGTGCAGTTGTCGGTAGCGCCGTCGATGCCGCGCACCTGGACTGGGATGCGCTGGCCGGCGCTGTTGCCGAATGTCGTGCCTGCAGCCTGTGCGAGGCACGCAAGCAGGCGGTGCTGGGCGTGGGCGACAGGCAGGCCGACTGGCTCTTCGTCGGCGAAGGCCCGGGTGCGGAGGAGGACGAGCGCGGCGAGCCCTTCGTCGGCCAGGCCGGCAAGCTGCTGGATGCCATGCTGGCGGCGATTGATCTGCGGCGCGATCAGAATGTGTATATCACCAACTCGGTCAAGTGCCGTCCGCCCGGCAACCGTACGCCGGAGCCGGCCGAGATCGCCGCCTGCCACCCCTATCTTGAACGCCAGATTGCGCTGCTGCAACCGAAGCTGATTGTGGCGCTGGGCCGTCCGGCTGCCCAGACGCTGCTCGGTCGTGAAGTGAAGATCGCTGATGTGCGCGGCCAGCTGCTTGACTACCGGGGCATCCCCCTGATCGTCACCTACCATCCAGCCTATCTGCTGCGCAATCTGCACGACAAGGCGAGGACCTGGGAAGACCTGTGCTTCGCGCGCAGGTCCATCGCCGGCTGATCACCCGGCCGGCCTGTCCTCGGGGCTAGTGGCCGGGCAGGTCGTCGAGGTGTATGACGTCGTCGTGCTCGCGCTGGTTGGCTTCGTGACGGCGCTTGATCAGCACCATGATGCCTGCCACGAACACGCCGAACAGGATGATGATCCAGAAGATGTGCAGCTGCGCCTTGATCAGCATCGCGTAGACCGTGGTCATGACCAGGATCGACAGGTTCTCGTTGAAGTTCTGCACGGCGATTGAGTGGCCGGCACCCATGAGCACATGGCCGCGATGCTGCAGCAGGGCATTCATGGGCACCACAAAGAAGCCGGACAGCGCGCCGATGATGATGAGCAGGACGAAGGACACGCCGAGCTGCAGGTCGAGCAGGATGTTTACTTCCTTGCCGAAGAGCTGGAACTGCGCACTGATCAGGGTGATTTCCGGAATGAAGGGCACCAGGGTCATGATCGTGACGCCTATGCCCATATAGATCCCGAGCGGGATCACGCGCACCGATTTGCGCATGCTGATCATGCGCGCCGCCAGGATGGCGCCGACCGCAACCCCGATCGCCACCACGCCCTGCAGCATGCTCGCATTGGCAAGGTCCATGTCGAGGGCGGCGGCGGCCCATTCAATCACGATGAACTGCAATGTGGCTCCTGCACCCCAGAACAGGGTGGTGACGGCCAGCGAGATCTGCCCGAGCTTGTCGCGCCAGAGCAGCTTCACGCAGTGGCTGAATTCGTGGATCAGGTAGGCCGGATTCTTCTTCAGCGGGACGTGGTCGACACCGGTGTCCGGAATGTAGAAGTTGAAGGTGGCGGCTACGACATAGAGGCAGCCTATGATCAGCAGGTTGATTTCCGCCGAGCTGTTGAGTCCGGTCTCGATCAGGGGCAGGTCGAAGTTGAGCAGCGCGGCGGCCACGCCGGGATGGATCAGGAAACCGCCAAGGACGGTACCCAGAATGATGGCACCGACCGTCAGGCCCTCGATCCAGCCGTTGGCCACCACCAGCAGCCGGTGCGGCAGGTATTCGGTGAGGATGCCGTACTTGGCCGGCGAGTAGGCCGCGGCGCCCAGGCCGACCACAGCGTAGGCGATCAGCGGATGCACATCGAAGAACATCAGCAGGCAGCCGCCGATCTTGATCGTGTTGCTGATCAGCATGACCCGCCACTTGGGCATGGAGTCGGCAAAGGCGCCCACGAAGGCAGCCAGGACAACATAGGAAACCGTGAAGAAGGTCTTCAGCAGCGGTGCATAGCTGTCAGGCGCCTGCATGTCCCGGAGGAGGGCGATCGCAACGATCAGCAGCGCATTATCGGCCAGCGCAGAGAAGAACTGCGCGGCCATGATGATGTAGAAGCCAAGATTCATTAGGCGGGTTTTATATCACGAAAACCTGTCTTTATCGTCAGGCTTTTTCGGTGATTTGGCCGCCAAAGCGGATTGCCTTGAATCCTTGTAAATGCTGATGTTTGCTTGGGTGTGGGCAAGATACTTTCATGTCATGGCTATCGCGCCATTCAAAAATATGATTGAATAGACTCATAAAACCTATTCGAGGAGACGATTGATGGCTGATCGCAGATTGCAGGTCTTTCACGCGGTGGCGAAGCAGATGTCCTTCACCCGCGCCGCCGAAGTGCTGTTCATGACACAGCCCGCAGTGACTTTCCAGATCAAGCAGCTTGAGGAACACTTCAATACCCGCCTGTTCGACCGTGGTCACGGCCGCATTTCGCTGACGCCGGCCGGTGAACTGGTGCTGGAGTATGCCGAACGCATCCTCGGTCTGGCCGGTGAAATGGATCTGCGCGTCGCCGAAATGACCGGCGAGGTGCGTGGTTCGCTGCTGGTCGGCTCCTCCATGACGATTGCCGAGTTCATGCTGCCGCGCATCCTTGGCGAGTTCAAGTCCGCCTATCCCGAAGTGCGCCAGCGCCTTGTCGTTGCCAACTCCGAAGCCATCCAGCAGCGCGTCTCCGAGCACATGCTGGACATCGGCCTGATCGAGTCGCCGCCGAGCCAGAACGGCCTCGACGTCGAAGTCTGCTCCGAGGACGAGCTGCAGGTGGTGTGCAACCCGGCCTTCCCGCTGGCCAAGTTCAGCGAGATCACGCCGCAGCAACTGACCGAATATCCCTATGTGTCGCGTGAAATCGGTTCCGGTTCGCGCGAGTACACCGACAAGTATCTGCGCGAACACGGCATCCAGCCCGACCAGATGAAGCTGGTGATGGAGCTGGGCGGCCCCGAGGCGCTCAACGGCGTGGTCGAGAGCGGTCTGGGTTTTGCCATTGCCTCGCGTGCTTCCGTGATCAAGGCGCAGCGCCTCGGCGATCTCGTCACCGTGCCGCTCAAGCCGCGTCTGATGCGTACCCTCTACATGGTGTATCCGAAGGAAAAGTTCCGCTCGCGTCTGGTCACCACCTTCGTCGAGTTCGCTTCCAAGCGCATGCGCGAGAACGCCGCCAAACTCGCACAGAGCTGAGATTGCCCCGTCCGACTTACGCGACGCTCGATTTTGCCGCGCTCGCCCACAACCACAAGCGTGTTCGGACACGCGTCGATGCTGCGAAGATCTGGAGCGTGGTCAAGGCCAATGCCTACGGCCACGGTCTCCGGCGTGTTGCCGAGACACTGGCACCGCTGACCGACGGTTTTGCCCTGATCGAATTCGAGGCCGCAGCCGAGCTGCGCGCCGCCGGTATCAGGCAACCGATCCTGATGCTCGAAGGCTGCTACGACAGTGGCGACCTGCAGCGTTGCGCCGAGCTGAAGCTCACCCCCGTCGTGCATTGCATGGCCCAGGTGCGGGCGCTGGTGGCTAGCAAGCTGGCCGGCCCCATCGATGTGGCGGTCAAGCTCAACACCGGCATGAACCGCCTGGGGCTGGAGGAGTCCGAACTGGCCCCGGCCCTGCGCCTGCTCAGGCGTCATGCCTCGGTGGCCGGCATTATGCTCATGACCCACTTTGCCGATGCAGACGGCGACAGCGGCATTGCGGCGCAACTGACACGTTTTCGTCATGCAGAGCAGGGCCTGAACCTGCCGGTATCGCTGGCCAATTCCGCCGCCATCCTGCGCTATCCGGAAGCCCATGGCGACTGGGTGCGCCCCGGCATCATGCTTTACGGTGCCTCGCCTTTCCCGAATGTCACGGCGGAAAGCCTGGGGCTGCGGCCGGTGATGAGCCTGCACAGCCGGCTGCTTGCGACGCGTCATCTCAAGGCCGGCGATACCGTCGGTTATGGCGGCATCTTTGTTGCACCCAAGCCCATGCGCATCGGTATCGTCGCCTGTGGCTATGCCGATGGTTATCCGCGTCACGCACCGACCGGCACGCCGGTCATGGTCGGCGGCGTGCGTACGCGCACCCTCGGGCGCGTGTCCATGGACAAGATCTGCGTTGATCTGGAACCGGTGCCGCAGGCCGAGGCGGGCAGCCCGGTGCTGCTGTGGGGTAGCGATGGCAACAGCCTGCTACCTGCCGATGAAGTTGCCGCAGCAGCAGGCACGATTGCCTACGAGCTTTTCTGCGCGCTGGCCAAGCGCGTGCCGATACAGGAAATCGGCGTTTAATTTCAGCTGGGAATCACGGTGGCCAAAAGCAAGATCGTCTATAGCTGCACCGAGTGCGGCGCAACATCGCCCAAGTGGCAGGGCCAGTGCCCGGGCTGCGCGCAGTGGAATACCCTGGTCGAAACGGTGGCGGAAACGGCCACGCCGGGCAATCGCTTCGGCACCTCCTATGCCTCGCTCGCGGGCAGCGGCAAGCTGCAGTCGCTGGCCGAGATCAAGCCGCGCGAGGAACCGCGCCAGGCGACGGGTATTTCGGAGTTTGACCGCGTGCTTGGCGGCGGGCTCGTCGCCGGTGGCGTGGTGCTGATCGGCGGCGATCCGGGCATAGGCAAATCAACGTTGCTGCTGCAGGCCCTCTCGCAACTCGCCGAACTCGGACAGAAGGTTGTCTATGTGAGCGGCGAAGAGTCGGGCGAACAGGTGGCGCTGCGCGCGCATCGCCTGCAACTGCCAATGGGCGGTTTGCAGTTGTTCGCCGAAATCAATCTGGAAAAGATTCTCGCCACGCTCGACGCCGAACGGCCGCACGTGGCGGTGATCGACTCCATTCAGACGGTATGGTCGGATCAGTTGAGCTCGGCGCCCGGTTCGGTGGCGCAGGTCCGTGAGTGTTCTGCCCAGCTCACGCGCTTTGCCAAGCAGAGCGGCACCACCGTCATCCTGGTCGGCCATGTCACCAAGGACGGCGCGCTGGCCGGCCCGCGCGTGCTGGAGCACATCGTCGATACCGTGCTGTATTTCGAAGGCGATACCAACTCGAGCTTTCGTCTGGTGCGCGCCTTCAAGAACCGCTTCGGTGCGGTCAATGAACTCGGCGTCTTCGCCATGACCGACAAGGGTCTGCGCGGCGTCTCCAATCCTTCTGCACTGTTCCTCTCGCAGCATGAGCAGGAAGTCTCGGGCAGCTGCGTCATGGTCACGCAGGAAGGCACGCGGCCGCTGCTGGTCGAGATCCAGGCCCTCGTCGATGCCGCGCATACGCCGAGCCCGCGTCGCCTTTCCGTCGGTCTCGAACAGAACCGTCTGGCCATGCTGCTGGCGGTGCTGCACCGTCATGCCGGCGTGGTCTGCTTTGATCAGGATGTCTTCGTCAACGCCGTCGGCGGCGTCAAGATCGCCGAGCCGGCTGCCGACCTGGCCGTATTACTGGCCATCGTTTCCTCGCTGCGCAACAAGCCGCTGCCGGCCAAGCTGATTGCCTTTGGCGAGGTCGGACTGGCAGGTGAAATCCGTCCCGCGCCGCGCGGACAGGAGCGTTTGAAGGAAGCCGCCAAGCTCGGTTTCACGCACGCCATCATTCCCAAGGCGAATGCACCCAAGCAGGCGATCAAGGGCATGGAAGTCATCGCTCTTGAGCGCATAGAACAAGCCATCGAACATCTGCGTTCGCTCTGAACTAAAACGCGAACCACCAAGTTGCCAAGGGCACCAAGTTTCATCAGGAAGGTCCAAGACTTTGGCTTTTGCTTGCTTGGTGTTAGCTTCGTGTCCTTGGTGTTCTTCGTGGTGAAAGATTTTTGATGAACTCTTTTGCTTTGGCCTGGCGAATGCTGTGGCGCGATGCCCGCGCAGGCGAGTTGCGCCTGCTGCTGGCGGCATTGATCATCGCCGTCGGCGCACTGACTGCAGTCGGCTTCTTCACCGACCGCGTGGCGCGTGCGCTTGAGCAGGAAGCCAACCAGTTGCTGGGCGCCGATCTGTTGCTGGTGTCCGATCATCCCTGGCGCGAGGATACCGTCAAGGCGGCGCTGGGCGAGGGGCTGAACGTCGCGCAGACGCAGACTTTTCCCAGCATGGTCAGCCGCGCCGATATGGCGCAACTGGCTGACATCAAGGCGGTCAGTGCCGGCTATCCGCTGCGTGGCAGCCTGCGCACGGCGCCCGCTGTCAATGCGCCCGACCAGCTTGCCACGGGCGTTCCGCAGCCCGGCACGGTGTGGGTCGATGCCCGCCTGGCGCAGACTTTGGCGGTGGGCGTCGGCGACATCCTGCAGGTCGGTGAAAGCGAGCTCAGAATCGCCGCCATCCTGATGATGGAGCCGGATCGCGGCGTCAATTTCTTTACCCTGGCACCGCGCCTGATGATGAATCTCGCCGATCTGCCGGCGACGGGGCTGATCCAGTACGGTTCGCGCGTCACCTATCGCCTGCTCCTGGCCGGCAGCGCCGATGCGCTGCAGGTTTTCCGCAAGGCGGCGGAACCGAATCTGGGCCGCGGCGAACGCATCGAGGATGCGCAGAACGGCCGCCCCGAAATGCGCCAGGCGCTCGAGCGCGCACAGAAATTCCTCGGCCTCTCGGCCTTGCTGACCGTCGTGCTCGCCGCCGTGGCGATTGCACTGGCGGCGCGCCGTTATGTGCAGCGCCACCTTGATCCCAGCGCCATCATGCGTTGCCTCGGCGCGCAGCAGGGCATGTTGCTGAATCTTTACCTGTTCCAGTTCGCCTGTCTGGCACTGCTCGGTGCCATGCTGGGTTGTGTGCTCGGCTATGTCTCCCACTACACCCTGTATCGCGCGCTGGCCGTGCTGGTCGAAACCGAGTTGCCGCCGCCTTCCTTCCTGCCCGTCATGCAGGGCATGGCGGTGGGCCTGCTGCTGTTCGGTTTTGCGGTGCCGCCGCTGCTGCAACTGCGGCGTGTGCCGACCTTGCGGGTGATCCGGCGCGAGCTGGGGGCGCCGGGGCGCGGCCTGATCGTCGGCTATGCCCTGTGTGCGCTGGTGATGGCCGCCCTGATATTGTGGATTGCCGGCGAGCTGAAGCTGGGGCTATATGTCATCGGCGGTTTTGCCGGCGCCGTTGCGGTGTTTGCGCTGCTGGCCTGGCTGGGCCTCGCCGGTCTGGCGCGGCTGCGCAATCTGCCTTTCCTTGAGGGCTCGGGCGCACGCTATGCGCTGGCCGGCCTGCAACGCCACCGGCGCGGCAATGTGATCCAGATTGTGGCGCTGGCGCTGGGTTTCATGGCCATCCTTTTGCTGACGGTGACGCGCGGCGAATTGCTCGATGCCTGGCGCAAGGCCACGCCGGCCGATGCGCCGAATCGTTTCGTCATCAATATCCAGCCTGATCAGAGCGAGGCGGTGCAGGCGGCATTTACCGGTGCGGGTTTGTCTGCCGACCTCGCGCCCATGGTGCGCGGTCGCCTCATGCGTGTGAACGGACAGGCGGTGGCTGCTGCCGATTACAGCGAAGAGCGCGCGCAGCGCCTGGTCGAGCGCGAGTTCAACCTGTCCTGGCGCGCCGAGTTGCCGCAAGGCAATCGCATCACCTCTGGTGAATGGTTTGCCGCCAATGCGCAGGACGAGGCCTCGGTGGAGGAGGGACTGGCGAAAACACTCAAGCTCCGGATCGGCGACATGCTCGAATTCGACATCGCCGGCACGCCGGTGGCGGTGCGCATCAGCAGCCTGCGCAAGCTGGACTGGGATTCCATGCGCGTCAATTTCTTCGTGCTGACGCCGCCGGGTGTGCTGGAAAAGCAGCCGCAAAGCATGATTACCAGCTTCCATCTGCCGGAGGGGCAGGAGGGCTTCATCGCCACACTGGTGCAGCGCTTCCCGAATCTTACCGTGATCGACGTGGGCCAGATCCTGCGCCAGTTGCGCGCGGTGATCGATCAGGTGGCGCAGGCGGTGCAGTTCGTCTTCCTGTTCACCCTGGGGGCGGGCGTGGTGGTGCTGTATGCGGCACTGACCAATGTGCTCGATGAACGACGCCAGGAGCTGGCGATCATGCGTGCACTCGGTGCGCAGGAAGCGATGCTGCGTCAGGCTCTGCGCGTGGAGTTTGCCGCGATTGGTGCACTGGCCGGCCTGATTGCCGCCGCTGGTGCATTGCTGGTGGGCGAAGTACTGGCCCAGCGCGTCTTCAATTTCGAACTGGCCACGGCCTGGTGGCTGCCTTTGCTGGCGGCCGCTGTTGGCGCGGTGCTGGTACCGCTGGCGGCGGTGCTGGCGGCGCGCCAGCTGCTGGCCGCGCGTCCGCTGGAGGCCTTGCGCACGCTTTGAGGGTGGCTGTGCACTCTCCTGGTGCCATGCATCAAATTTGTGCGTTAGTGCATTTTAAATAAATTGGACCGGTCTCCGGATTGGCAAACTAAGCCTTGCAAATCAAGCAGAAAAAATAGCCATCAGTAATTGGCACCGTCGTTGCTTATACAAGGTAAATCCCTTGTATCAGGAAACACGGAAATGCTTAAAAGTACCCAGATGGCGCTGAGCGCGCAGGAAATGCACTGGCTGCCCTGGTTCGGCAAGCTCGGCAAGCTGTCCATGCGCTGGTCCTGCTATCTCAACGAGAGCCGCTATCCCGTCATCGAGTCCACCTTCGAGGGCATTGCCGCCACGCGCGTCAAGCTTCTGCAGGGCTGGGCCGAGGCGCAGTGGGGCACGCTGGACAATCTGGCGCGCGAACTTGAAGAAAGCTTTCCCGAGATCAGGAGCAATCGCCTCGCCGAGACGCGCCAGCTGATCGAGGACTTCTCCGAAATCGGCGTGGCTGACGCCAACGGTCGCATTCTGGCCTCGACCGCCGCCTCGCGCGTCGGTCTTGCCGACCTGCCCAGCCGTGCGCTTGGCGCCGGCCTCAAGGACAGGCTGCTGCATGGTCCCTACCGCGATACGGTCACGCTGACGCTGGGTGCCACCACCTCGCGTTTCCACGATGAAGTCACGTTGATGTTCTACCAGCCGCTGCGCGTGGACGGCAAGACGGTCGGCGTGCTCTACGGCCGTGTTCCCAACGACGTGCTCGGCGACCTGATCCAGCGTGAGGCTGGCCACATCTTCCACGAGTCCGGCGACAACTATCTGTTCATGGTGCGCTCGGAGTTCGATCCTGCGATTGCGCAGGGCACGGCGCTGTCGCGCTCGCGTTTCGAGGATTCGGCCTTCACCCTGGGCGACAATCTTCGCGATGGCGTACGCACCGAGTACGGCACGGTGCGCATCCAGCGCCATACCGAACTCGAACTGATTTTCAACGACCCTGCCACCGGCCAGCTCCACCCGGGCGTGCGCGAGACCATACGCAAGGGCAGCAACCTCTTCGTCACCTATCCCGGCTATTCCGACTATCGCCATATTCCGGTGATCGGCAAGGGCGTGACCTTCAGGATGCCGCATTCGCCCGACACCTGGGGCATGATGTGCGAGGGTGACCTGGAAGAGGTGTATCGCTACCGCAGCGTCAGTTTCCAGCTGCTCACCCTTTACCTCCTCACCAACATCACCTGCTGGGGCGTGACCACCGGCATTGATATCTTCTTCGAGCTGCCGCGCATGCTGGGCCTGGGCCTCAATCTGCTCGGCCTCATTGTCGGCGGCACCATCTTCTACACGGTCGGGGCCATTCCCCTGCGCAAGCGCCTGCGCGAGACCACGCGCGTGCTGCGCGGCATGGCCGAGGGCGATGGCGACTTGACCCAGCGCCTGCCGAAGAAGGAGCGTATCGACGAAGCCTCCTTCATGGGTCAGTGGGTGAACAGCTTCATCGACAACCTCGAGCAGATCATCCGCCGCGTCGTGCTGACCTCCAAGGAAATCCAGATCACCAACCGCAGCATGCTGGACACCGGCGACCGCAGCTCGCGCGCGGTGAACCAGATGCTGGGCAGCATGCAGGACATGCTGGAGGCGATCAGCCAGCAGCTTTCCGAAGTGGACATGGCCAGCCGCAACGCCGAGGAAATGCGCGGCGTGCTCGATCAGGTCTCGGAACAGGCGCGCAAGCAGTTCACCATGGTGCAGACGCGTACCGGCGATATCCGCACTTCGATCGAAGCCTCCTCGCAGACCATCCTGCAGCTTGAGTCGAGCACCAAGGAGATCGAACGCATCGTGACGGTGATCAAGGAGATTGCCGAGCAGACCAATCTGCTCGCGCTCAATGCCGCCATCGAGGCCGCGCGTGCCGGTGAGGAAGGGCGCGGCTTTGCCGTGGTCGCCGACGAGGTGCGCAAGCTGGCCGAGCGCACCGCCGGTGCGACCAAGGAAATCCGCGACATGATCAGCAACATCCAGGGTCAGGCGCAGGAGGCGGTCAGCCGCATGGAAAGTGGCATGGGCAAGATGGAAGAGGGCTTGCGCCTGGCCGCCGAGGCGGCTTCCGACAAGGGCGAGATCCAGGAAATCACCGGTCGCATGTTCACCACCATCAACCAGATCGCTGCCGGTGCGCAGACCCTGAGCTCGCGCGTAGGCAGCATCACCGGTTCCGCCGATACCGCCCGAAAGGCGCTCGATGAAGCCACGCACAGCGCCGAGCGCACCGGTACCGGCGCGATGAAGCTGGACAAGCTGGTCGGGCAGTT
>JAIEOJ010000227.1 GCA_019750575.1 Rhodocyclaceae bacterium
GCGCGCGCTCCAGGTTCATCAGCTTGAACATGCGCATGGGCACGGGATCGTAGAGAAACACGTGTTCGGCGAAGGCGGTGTTTTCGTCGAGCAGGGTCTGCGCGGCGGCGCGACCGCGAGCGAGAAACTCCAGCGCCTGGTCGATGTTGGGCGCCTCTGAGCGCAGCAGTGCCTGGAAGGTGTAGGGCGGAAAGCCCGCCTGCTCGCGCTCTTCCAGCTGGGTGGCGGCGAAGCGTTCGAAGTCGTGCTCGATCAGCGCCTGGTACAGGGGATGATCGGGATACTCGGTCTGGATCAGCACCTCGCCCGGCAATTCGGCGCGTCCGCTGCGGCCGCCCACCTGCATGAGTTGCGCAAACAGACGTTCGGGCGCGCGGAAGTCGGCGGCGAACAGTGCCGCATCCGCACCGATGGCGCCGACCAGGGTCAGCTTGGGAAAGTCATGACCCTTGGCCAGCATCTGCGTGCCGATCAGGATGTCGACCTCGTTGGCATGCACGGCGTCGAGCAGGGCGCGCCACTTGGTCGGCGAGTTGGCCGAGTCGCGATCCACGCGCAGCACGCGCGCCTGCGGAAAGCGTTGCGCCAGCGACTCTTCCAGTCTTTGCGTGCCGCGGCCGAAAGGATGGATGTCCTGGTTGCCGCAGCCGGGGCAGGCGGGTGGAATATGACTTTCGCAGCCGCAGTGGTGGCAGCGCAGGCGCCGGTCGGCGAGGTGCACCACCATGTTGGCGGCGCAGCGTGTGCACGTCGATACCCAGCCGCAGGACGGGCAGG
The DNA here is from genome assembly GCA_019750575.1 of Rhodocyclaceae bacterium. Lineage (GTDB taxonomy): Bacteria > Pseudomonadota > Gammaproteobacteria > Burkholderiales > Rhodocyclaceae. The sequence continues at coordinate 778 of JAIEOJ010000227.1, forward strand.
CGAGTACCGGCGCATAGCCGCGGCGGTTGAGGAAGATCAGGCTCTGTTCGCCGCGGCCGAGGCGATGTTCGATGGCGCCGAGCATGACGGCAGAGAGTCCGTCCTGCAGTTTCTCGCGACGCGTGTCGATGCAGCGCACGCAGGGCGGGGCCTCGGCCACGGCGCGACTGGTCAGTGCGAGCAGTTGATAGCGATGGCTCTGCGCGTGATACCAGGTTTCCAGCGAAGGCGTGGCGGAGCCGAGCACGATGGGCACATCCAGCTGCTTGGCGCGCAGCACGGCCATGTCGCGCGCCGAATAGCGCAGGCCCTCCTGCTGCTTGAAGGAGGCATCGTGTTCCTCGTCCACGACGATGAGGCCGAGCCGCGGCAGCGGCGTGAACACCGACAGGCGTGTTCCCATGACGATATCGGCGCGCCCTTCGAGTGCATCGAGAAAGCCGCGCGCGCGCGCCGCATCGGCGAGGCCACTGTGCGCCGAGACGATACGTGCGCCGGGAAAGCGTGCCGCAACGCGGCCCTCGAGCTGGGGTGTCAGCGCGATTTCCGGCACCAGCATCAGGGCCTGCTGTCCGCGTGCGAGCACGGACTCGATCGCATGCAGATAGACCTCGGTCTTGCCGCTGCCGGTAATGCCGTGCAGCAGGAAGGGCTGGAAGTGGCCGGCGGCGGCGTCGATGGCCGCATACGCGGCCTGCTGCTCGGCGTGCAGCGTCGGCCGTTGCACCGGGCCTGCCGGCGGCGAGGGCTTGTCCTTGAGCTTGCGCGGCAGTTTGCCCTTGCGCAGCATGGGCGGCAGGGCCAGGGCCATCACTTCGCCGAGCGGATGCTGGTAATAGCGCGCGCAGAACTCGCACAGGGCGATCCAGTCCGGCGGCAGGCGCGGCATGTCGCGCAGGATCTCGTGGGCCGGCTTGAGCTTGTCGAGCGCCTGCTCGGTTTCATCAAGCACGGCGACGATCAGACCGACCTTCTCGCTGCGGCCGAAGGGGATGCGCACGCGATAACCGACGTCGTCCCGGCGGGCATCCGCGCACAGGTAATCGAAGAGTCGCGGCAGGGGTGCGTCGAGGGCAACGCGGAGGATGGGCAGGGCGCTCATGGGCTTGGCGTCTGTTTCTCGATTACGCTTTGCATTCAGGCCCTAGCTTCTTGTTCGTAAAGAGGTTTTGACCTACCCACAGAATCTGTGGATAACTTTGTGGGAAACCCATGCGCGTATGCGCTAAGTGACCGGCCTGCTTGAGAATTTGTTACGTTGAATAACAATTGTGCAACAAAAAATCCTTTTTTAATCAACGATATAAGCTTATACCCTTGATCTGCATTGGATTCTTGTACAAAACCGTTACGCATGCCACTTTCTGTGCATAAGTCAAGTCTTGGCACCCATTTTGGGGCTGAAAAAACCTGCACTTTTTGCACTTTCCCGGCTTTGGGGAAAAACCCTTTCAGATCAGTATCAAATTTCCGCAGGCCGGGGAGGTCCGGGCTCAGGCCCGGAAGTTGTGCACGGCGTCGACCAGGGCGGTGACATGTTCGGGCGGCGTGAATTGCGAAATTCCGTGCCCGAGGTTGAACACATGCCCCGTCATGGGGCTGCCCTTGCTGGCGTCCTTGGGTGCGCCCGCAGCGTAGTCCTCGAGTACACGCACCGCTTCGGCCGCAACCGCCTCAGGCCCGGCGAACAGGCTCATGGGGTCGAGGTTGCCCTGCAGCGCCAACTTGTCGCCGACGCGGCGACGCGCATCGCCCAGGCTGGTGGTCCAGTCCAGGCCGAGGGCATCGCAGCCGATATCGGCCAGGGCTTCCAGCCACTGGCCGCCGCCCTTGGTGAACACGATGCAGGGAATGCGCTCGCCATTCCAGGTCTTGTGCAGGCCGTCGATGATCTGGCGGATGTAGGCCAGCGAGAATTCGCGGAAAGCGCGATGCGAGAGCGAGCCGCCCCAGGTATCGAAGATCTGCACGGCTTGTGCGCCGGATTCGATCTGCGCATTGAGGTAAGTGGTCACTGCCTGCGCATTGATGTTCAGGATGTGATGCAGCAGGTCCGGGCGCTCGTAGAGCATGGTCTTGATGGTGCGGTGATCGCTGGAGCTGCCGCCTTCGACCATGTAGCAGGCGAGGGTGAAGGGGCTGCCGGAAAAACCGATCAGCGGGACCGAGTTGTCGAGCGCGCGGCGGATTTCGGCCACGGCGTCCATCACATAGCGCAGGTGATCGTAGGGGTCGGGCACGCTGAGATCGCGGATCGCCCATTCCTCGCGCAGCGGGCGCTCGAACTTGGGACCCTCGCCTTCGACGAAATACAGGCCCAGGCCCATGGCATCCGGAATCGTCAGGATGTCGGAGAAGAGGATGGCGGCATCCAGCTTGTAGCGGGCCAGCGGCTGCAGGGTGACTTCGCAGGCCAGGGCCGGCGACTTGCACAGATTGAGGAAGTTGCCGGCGCGACGCCGCGTTTCGTTGTATTCCGGCAGATAGCGACCGGCCTGGCGCATCAGCCACACGGGGGTGTGATCCACGGGTTCGCGCAGCAGGGCGCGCAGAAAATTGTCGTTGCGGGGACGAGCCATTGTCAGCTTTCTTTCCGGCCCCGTCCCGGCAGTCGGGTTAGGGGCATAGGCCATGCCATGCACGGCGCCAGGGGGTGGATGGGGTTGAACCTCAAGAGCCCGATTCTACGCGCAAGCCTGCCGCCTCAGTTGCTCTGGCTCAACAGCCCCTTCTGTTCCAGATACTGGTAGATGGTTTCGGCCCGCAGCAGGCTGTCGTCGAGTTCCATCAGCTTCTGCTTGGCCATCAGCGAAATCGGCAGCAGCTCGGCGTAGCGGTTGCCCAGCCACACCACATCGTTGAGTGCATGCGGCAGCGGCACGGCGTCGCCGGCATCGGCGAGGATCACGCGCATCAGCGGCAGCAATCGCGCCAGCTTGGCTGGCAGTTGCTGCGCCGGTTCGTTCGGCAGGGCCTCGATGTCGGCCACCTGCAGGCCGTTGGCTTCGATGCGGCGGTCGAGAATGCGGAAGCGCTGCACGCCGCGCACCTTGATGTTGAGCACGCCGAGTTGCTGCATGTCCCATTCAGTGATCTGTGCAATCGTGCCGATCTCCTGCGGCACGGCCGGCTGGCCGACTTCCTGGCCAGTGGTGATCAGGCAGATGCCGAAGTTGCTGCCATCGCGCAGGGCATGCGTGACCATCTCCATGTAGCGCTGCTCGAACACGCGCAGGGACAGTTGCCCGTCGGGGAAGAGCACGGCATTCAGCGGGAACAGCGGGATTTCCATGAGGCGCTCGGTGTAGGGACGGGGAATGGTCGTGCCGCTGAAACAAGCCGCCTGGCGGCGGGACAGGCTCAGCCCGCGCCCTTGGCAGAGGGCTTGGGGGCGGGGTTCTCAGCTTCGCCCCATTTGGCGATGAGCGTATGCGTTACATCGAGATGGTCGAGGATGCGCGCAACCACGAAGTCGATCATGTCCTGCAGGCTTTGCGGATGGTGATAGAAGGCCGGGTTGGGCGGCAGGATGACCGCACCGGCACGCGCCAGCCTCAGCATGTTTTCGAGGTGGATGACCGAGAAGGGCATTTCGCGCGGCACGAGGATAAGCTTCTTGCCTTCCTTCAGCACCACGTCGGCGGCGCGGCAGACCAGATCGTCGCCCATGCCCGCGGCGACCTTGGCCAGGGTGCCCATGGTACAGGGGCAGATCACATAGGCATCGGGCGGATTGGAACCGGAGGCGATCGGCGCGAACCATTCCTCGCGACCAAACACGCGCAGCTTGCCGGGCGGCGCATTGAAGCGCGTACTCAATTCGATTTCGACCTCGGACGGGCGCGAGGCCAGCTTGAAGCCCATTTCCTGCTGCGCCACGATCTGCGCCGCCTGCGAATAGACGAGCTGCACCTGCACGTCTTCAGTGGCGAGCAGGCATTCGAGCAGGCGCATGCCGTAGGGCATGCCGGAAGCGCCGGTAAAGCCGACGGCGATGGTGCGGGTCTGTGTCTTCATCCGGCCAGGGTCCTGTGTCTGACCAGCACGCGGGCATCCGGCTCGAAGCGCTGCTTGAGGCGCTCGGCCAGATATACCGAGCGATGCTGGCCGCCGGTGCAGCCGATGGCCACGGTCAGGTAGCTACGATTGTCGGCGACATAGCTGGGCAGCCAGTCGGCGACAAAGCGGCCGATATCCGCCTCCATGCGCTGTACCTCCGGCTGGCCGGCGAGGAAGTCGCACACCGCGGCATCCTTGCCGGTCTGCGGGCGCAGCACCGGGTCGTAATGCGGGTTGGGTAGGCAGCGCACGTCGAAGACGAGGTCGGCATCGAGGGGAATGCCGTGCTTGAAGCCGAAGGACTCGAAGGCAAGGATCAGCTGCTTGCCTTCGTTGAGGGCGGCCAGTTCCTTGACGAAGCTGCGCAGGGCATTCGGGCGCAGTTCGCTGGTGTCGATGCGATGGCCGTATTCCGACACGAGGCCGAGAATTTCGCGCTCGCTGGCAATGGCTTCGGCGAGCGTGGTGTTCTCGTCGCCGAGGGGGTGACGCCGACGCGTCTCGGAAAAGCGCTGGATCAGGACATCATCGCGCGCATCAAGAAAGATGAAGCGCACCTGCACATGGTCGCTTTCCAGGTCGCGCAACTGGCTGGGCAGGGCGGCAATGCTGCTGCCACCGCGCATGTCCACGGCCACGGCGACGCGCTCGTAGCCTTCCAGCCGCAGATGCCGCACGAGATCGGGCAGCAGCGGTGCGGGCAGGTTGTCTACGCAGTAGTAGCCGCCATCCTCCAGCACATTGAGCGCAATCGACTTGCCGGAGCCGGAAACGCCACTGATGATGAAGAGTTGCATTCGGAGCAGGCCTTTCAGGGATGACTGCATTGTGCCAGCAATGCACGGCTGACACGAGAGGCGGGCGGGCGGCCGAGCTCGGCGCTGATCCAGGCAGCGGTTTCGACCAGGCGCTCGAGATTCACGCCGCAGTCGATGCCGAGGCCCTTGAGCAGATACACCACGTCCTCGGTGGCGACATTGCCGCTGGCGCCAGCCGCGTAGGGGCAGCCGCCGAGGCCGCCCACCGAGCTGTCGAAGGTGCTGATGCCGAACTGCAGCGAGGCGTGGATATTGGCGATGGCCATGCCCCAGGTGTCGTGATAGTGGCCGGCGATGAACTTGAGCGGGATGCGCTTGGCCACGGCTTCGAGCATGGCCAGCACCGAAGCCGGCGTGCCCACGCCTATGGTGTCGCCGAGGCTGACTTCATAGCAGCCCATGTCGTACAGCGCATGCGCCACATCGGCCACCACCAGCGGCGCGACCTCGCCCTGGTAGGGGCAGCCGACCACGCAGGAAACATAGCCGCGCACCTTGATGCTGGCGGCCTTCGCCGCCGCAATCACCGGCACGAAGCGTTCCAGGCTTTCGCCGATGGAGCAGTTGATGTTCTTCTGTGAAAACGCTTCCGAGGCGGCAGCGAAGATGGCGATTTCCTCCACGCCCGCAGCCAGCGCGGCCTCGAAGCCCTTGAGATTGGGCACAAGCACCGGGTAGGCAACCCCGGGCTTGCGGCTGCGCATGACTGCCTGCATCACTTCGGCATGGTCGGCCATCTGCGGCACCCACTTCGGCGACACGAAGGCCGTCGACTCGATGTGCCGCAGGCCGGCATCTTCGAGGCGGCGGATCAGCGCCAGCTTGGTGGCGGTGGGAATGCTCTGTTTCTCGTTCTGCAGGCCGTCGCGCGGACCGACTTCAACGAGGGTGACGGATGTGGGATAGGCCATGGTGTCTGTGAGTCCGTGCGGCCCGCAATGCGCTGCGTGCCAATGCTGTTTACTTGCGCGCCCAGTCGGGCTGCCGGCGCGCCAGAACGGCGGCCAGGCCTTCGCGGCCTTCCGCGCCGGAGCGCACACGGGCGCTGCGCTGGGCCATGTGATCGAGCAGCTCGCTCGAGGCCGGGCGGTTCTGGATCAGTGCCAGGGATGACTTGCATTCGGCCAGGGCGTTCGGGCCGTTGCCGAGTAGGGCATCGATGAGATCGGACAGGGCATTGTCGAGCGCAGTACTGTCCGCGACGATTTCATGCACCAGACCCAGGCGATAGGCTTCCGAAGCGGAAAAGCGCTCCGCCGTGAGCATGTAGCGGCGCGCATGGCGTGCACCGATGGCATTGCAGATGAAAGGTGCGATGGCGCCCGGAATCTGGCCGTAGCGGGTTTCCGTCATGGCGAATTCGGTATCGAAGGTGGCAATGGCGATATCGCAGGCTGCGACCAGGCCGACGCCGGTGCCGAGCACCTGCCCCTGGATGCGCGCCACGGTCGGCTTGGGGCAGTCGGCCAGGGCCCGCAGGGTTTGCATCATGGCACGCGCATCGGCCAGGCTTTCGGCTTCGCCCTTGAGCGCGAGGCTCAGCAGCCATGCCGGATCGGCACCGCTGCAGAAAGCCGGGCCGAGGCCGGACAGGATCACGACACGGACCTCACTCGAGTTCGCCATCGTCGTGATGGCGGCGCCGAGTTCGGTGATCAGCGCGCCATCGAGCGCATTGCCGCGCTCCGGACGGTTAAGCGTGATCAGCCCGATCCCCTGATCAACTTCAGTCAGCACATGACGGGCGGCACTCACGCTTGATCCCGCCTACTTTGCTGCGGTGCGCTTCTTTGGCGCAGCGGCTTTTTTCGCGGCCGGTTTCCTGGCCGCTGCCTTCTTGGCGACGGGCTCGGGTGCCGCTTCGGTGGCGGCCTCCTCATCCGCGGCCGCCTTGCCCTTGGCGGGTGCCTTGGCCTTGACCGGCCTCGGCTCGAACTCGAAGCCGGTCTTGCCGTCGGGTCCGCGCACCAGGAAGGCGGAGAACTTGCGCTTGGTGCGGTTGGAGACAAAGCCCTTCAGCAGATCGGTCTTGCCTTCGTTAAGCAGCTTGCTCATCTGGGCGCGGTCGATTTCCTGCTGCAGGATGATCTTGCCGGAGCGGAAGTCGCAGCTCTTGGCAGCGCCGACGGATTTCTCGCAGACGTAGGACATGCCGTTTTCATACACGGCACTCTGGCACTTGGGGCAGGCGCCCAGGGATTCCTGGCCGCTGAAATCGACCTCTTCGTCGTTGCCTTCGTCGCTCTGGCCGAAATCGAATTCCGGCAGCTTGTCGGCGTTGAGCTTGATGATGGCGGCGAAGGCGCGCCCCATCTTGCTGCGGAAACCCTGCAGCGGGCCGACCGTACCCTTGGTCAGCAGCTCCTCGATTTCCTCGGTTTCGTACTGACGGCCGGCAACGACCTTCCACAGCGCGTAGTCGCACGCCTTGCACTGGAACTTCTTGTAGTTCTCCTGGATCACGCCGCCGCACTTCGGGCACGGGGCATTGATCGTGGCGAAAGCCTCTTCGGGAATCTCGCCTTCCTTGATGCGCGCCACCATGTCGTTGGTGGTGCTGGCGATGTGCTGCATGAACTCTTCGCGCTTGAGCTTGCCGGCTTCCATGAGCTTGAGCTTGTATTCCCATTCGCCCGTGAGTTCGGGCGAGCGGATTTCCTCGATGCCCAGCTTGTCGAGCGCGAACAGCAGCGAGAAAGCCTTGGCGGTCGGCTGCAGCTCGCGGCCGTTGCGGTGGATGTATTCCTCGGTGATCAGGCCTTCGATGGTGGCGGCGCGTGTGGCCGGCGTACCAAGGCCGCGCTCGGACATGGCTTCGCGCAGTTCGTCGTCCTCGACCAGCTTGCCCGCGCCTTCCATGGCCGAGAGCAGGGTGGCTTCGCTGTAGCGCGCCGGCGGCTTGGTCTGGTTGGCCTTGACGGCAACGTCATTGGCCCAGACGCGTTCGCCCGGCTTGACCGGTACCAGCGCCTTGCTTTCCTTGCCGTCTTCCCCGTCTTTGCCATCCTTTTCGTCGACTTCGGCTTCCTTGCCGTAGACCGCCATCCAGCCGGCGCTGACCAGCACCTTGCCTTCGGTCTTGAAGGCTTCGCCTTCGATGCGCGTGATGCGCGTGGTGACGTTGAACTCGGCGGCCGGATAGAAGATGGCGAGGAAGCGCTTCACCACCAGGTCATAGAGTTTCTGCTCGGCTTCCGACAGGCTCTTCGGCGCCTGCCCGGTCGGGATGATGGCGAAGTGGTCGGAGATCTTGGCGTTGTTGAAGATGCGCTTGTTCGGATGTACCCAGCCCGAACCGAGAATCTCGCCAGCGAATCCCTCATACGGGGAGTCCGTCATCATGCGCAGCGTGTCCTTGACCGAGCCGATGTAGTCCTCGGGCAGGCAGCGGCTGTCGGTACGCGGATAGGTCAGCACCTTGTGGCGCTCGTACAGCGCCTGGGCAATCGACAGCGTGGTCTTGGCCGAGAAGCCGAAGCGGCCGTTGGCCTCGCGCTGCAGCGAAGTGAGGTCGTAGAGCAGCGGCGACATCTGCGTGGTGGGCTTGCTTTCTTCGGTGACGTCACCGTGCTTGCCCATGCACTTCTTGCGAATCTCGTCGGCCTTGGCCTTTTCCCAGATGCGCGGCGCCTGGGCGTGTTCGTCGTCGCCCTTCTTGAACTTCTCGTCGAACCAGCGGCCCTTATACGTACCGGCAACGGCGCCGAACTCGGCCTCGACTTCCCAGTAGTCGCGCGACACGAAGGCGCGGATCTTTTCCTCGCGCTCGACCAGGATGGCCAGCGTCGGCGTCTGCACGCGGCCGACCGGAGTCTTGTGGAAGCCGCCTTCCTTGGAGTTGAAGGCGGTCATGGCGCGCGTGCCGTTGATGCCGATCAGCCAGTCGGCTTCCGAACGCGAACGTGCGGCGTCGGCCAGGGGCTGCATTTCCTCGTCGCTGCGCAGATGCGCAAAACCATCCTTGATGGCGCCTTGCGTCATCGATTGCAGCCACAGGCGGCGGATCGGCTTGACGTTCTTTTCGCCCATCGCATGCTGGGCGACGTAACGGAAGATCAGTTCACCCTCGCGGCCCGCGTCGCAGGCGTTGATGATGCCGGTGACATCCTTGCGCTTGATCAGGCGGGTCAGCAGCTTGAGCCTATCTTCCGTCTTCTCTATGGGATTCAGCGCGAAACGCGGCGGAATGACCGGCAAGTGCGCAAAAGACCACTTGCCGCGCTTGACCTCGTATTCCTCTGGGACGGTGAGCTCCAGCAGGTGGCCGACGGCGGAGGACAGTACATACTGGTCACTCTCGAAATAGTCGGCGGTCTTGGTGAAGCCGCCCAGTGCGCGCGCTATGTCGGCGGCGACAGAGGGCTTCTCGGCGATGATGAGCTGCTTGGTCATGGGGGCTGTGTGCAGTGGCGTTCAGTAAACGCGAAAGCGGCGCATCATAGGTGCGCCGCCTTCCGCTTGCAAGAATAGATTAAGGCGGGCTCAGTGATAAAGACGGTTCTCGTCTTCGTCATCGTCAGCGGCCAGGAGTTCCTCCAGCAGCAGCGTGTCCAGCGAATGCTGGTGACGCCACATGACCATGAGGACGATGACCTTGAGCTTGGACAGACTGAGTGCGGAGTCGGTGGCGATGGCGCGCTCGATGACCAGTTCGCGCAGGGCAGGCGGCAGGGCGCCGGCCTGTTCGAGGAAGGTCAGGAAGCCCCGGCAGTCGGTGCTGAGCATGGACTGCTCTTCGTCAACATAAACGCGGATAGCCGGACGTTGCGTGCTGTTGTATGCGACTTCGTGTGCGTCGGCATCGTGTTCCTGGAGGCCTGCAAGCCAGTCCAGGGCCTCGGTGATCGCTTCTTCCTCGAAACCGATGGCCGACAGCTTGCGTGCGAGCACGGCAGGCTCCGGGCAGGCTTCCGGCAGATAGTTTTCAAACAGATAGACGAGGATGTCGAACATGCAGGCAAGCCCCCATTGAGAACACCGCATGCAGCAAATCCGCAGTGTTTTAGCCGAGCTTCTGGTAGCGGCCGCCGGGCAAACTGGCGATGCGACCATCAAGCTCCATGGACAGGAGCATGGCAAGAAGCGCATCGGGTGTCAATCCGCAGCGCGCCGCGAGGGTTTCAAGATCGCAAGGCGCATCACCCAGGGCATTGATTACTTTGAGTTCTTCGGCTGTTGGCGGTGTTGTTTCCGTGTCGATCGGGGACGGTGGCCGCACAACACCCTCCCATTTCAGCTCTTCGAGGATGTCTGCGGCCGACTCCACCAGTTTGGCGCCCTGGCGGATCAGCTGGTGACAGCCGCGCGCCAGCGCCGAGTGAATCGAGCCGGGTATGGCGAAGACCTCGCGTCCCGCTTCGGCGGCCAGTCGCGCCGTGATCAGCGAGCCGCTGCGTTCCGCCGCCTCCACCACCAGGCAGCCCTGGCCCAGGCCGGCGATGATGCGGTTACGACGTGGAAAGTTGTGCGCCAGCGGCCCCATGCCGAGCGGGAATTCGCTGATGATCAGGCCGCTATCGGCGATCTGGCGGGCGAGTTCGGCATTCCTGGCCGGGTAGATGCGGTCGATGCCGGTGCCGATGACGGCAATGGTGCTGCCCTTGCCCTTGAGACCGCCGCGATGGGCGGCGGCATCTATCCCCAGGGCCATGCCGCTGACGATGGTCATGCCGGCCTGCGCCAGGCTGGCGGAGAAGGCTTCCGCGTCAAGCTCGCCCTGGCGGGTGGCATTGCGGCTGCCGACCACGGCCAGCATGGGTTCTTGCAGCAGGGCCGTGTTGCCCTTGGCGTAAAGCAGGATGGGTGGGTCGGCGCTGGTGAGCAGTGCGCGTGGATAGGCCGGATCGGCCAGCGTGATCAGGTGGTTGCCGGCTTCCGCTGCCCAGGCCAGGGCGGTGTCGATTTCGGCGTCGGCATCATGGCTGGCCAGGGCCGTGGCCAGCGTATCGCCGATGGCGGCGCGCAATGCCGTACCGCGCGCCCTGAAGATGGCCTCAGGCAGGCCGAAGGTCTGCAGCAGCTGCCGCTGCCCCTGGCCGCCCAGCCCCGGAATCAGGGTCAGGCGCAGCCAGGCAGCAAGGTCATTGTCCGGGGGACGCGACAATGTCGCCGATCCGGATCGGATCATCGGCCGCCATGATCAGGCCGTAGGAGACGCGGTCGAAGACCTGGAACACGAAGATCAGACCGGTCTGCTGGTCCGGGGTGCGGTAGGTACGCTTTATGCCGTCGAAGCGTTCATCCACATTGCGGCCGGCGGTCATCAGGTTGAAGACATGACCGACTTCGACCCCGTCCCGGGCGCCGCGCGAGAAGCTCACCACCGAGTAGCGGCCGGCATGGCCGACCGTGCCGTAGATGGTCAGGATCTGGCCGCTGATGGCCTGTTCCGGCGCCCGCGGCATGTAGGCAATGATGGAGGGCTCGACTTCGGGAATCAGCTTGTCGCCGCGACTGACTTCCTGTGCCGAACGCGTCAGCTGCAGGGTGGCGGGTTCGCCCGGCACCAGCATGCGCGCGCTGCCGGTATAGATGGCTTCGTAGCCCAGCACCTCGCGGCTGCCGGTTTCCATCAGCGCCCGGCCCTGGCGATAGCTGTGCCAGACCTGCTTGCCGCCGCTCGGGATGCCGGTGGCGAAGATCTTGTCGCCCGCGCCCAGGGCGATACGGTCGTTTTCGGCGGAAACAATGCGCGGCAGGCTGTCCAGCTGCTCACGATTCATGACCAGCGGACGCTCCAGATAGGGGCGGATCAGGTCGTAGGGAATCGAGGCAATCGCCTTCTTGTGCGGCTCGACGTAGATCCTCGGCTCGACCTTGACATCGCGGGGATTGCCACTACCTTCAATACGCAGGCGCGGCTTGCCGTCGGCGTCGTATTCAAGGACCAGCACCTGGCCCGGATAGATCAGGTGCGGATTGCGGATGTCTTCCTTGTTCATGCGCCACAGTTCGGGCCAGCGCCAAGGCGATTTGAGGTACTTGCCGGAAATGTCCCAGAGCGTATCGCCGCGCACGATGGTGTAGCGTTCCGGTGCGTTCGGGGCGAGCTCGAGGGGCGCCGTGGTTTTTGCCGCGTGCGCAGGAACTTGCAGCAGACCGGCGGTCAAAAACAGGGCGAGCAATGGAGCGGATATAATGCGGCGCATACGGGCATCTCCGGTTAAGGTCGTCCGATTCTGCCGCCAAACCGCTTTGCAATCAATCATATCAGTGACAAATTTATGGCTTTACTTCCGATTCTGAGGTATCCAGACAACCGTTTGCACAAAAAGGCCGAACGGATCAGGGAAGTTACGCCTGAAATCCGTCAGCTCGCCGCCGACATGGCCGAGACCATGTACGAGGCGCCGGGCATCGGCCTGGCTGCGACCCAGGTGGATAGGCATATCCGCCTGATCGTCGTCGACGTGTCCGAGGACCAGTCCGAACTGCTCACTTTCATCAACCCGGAAATCATCGAGAAGTCCGGCGAGTGCGTGGGTGAGGAAGGCTGCCTGTCCGTCCCCGGCATCTACGAGACGGTGATGCGCGCCGAGCGCATCAAGGTCAAGGCACTCGACCTGAACGGCAAGGAGTTCCAGATACAGGCCGACGGCCTGCTGGCCGTGTGCATCCAGCACGAGATCGATCATCTGCAGGGCAAGGTCTTCGTCGAGTACCTGTCCAACCTGAAGCAGACCCGCATCAAGTCCAAGCTGGCGAAAAAGGCCCGGATTACCGCCTGAAAACCATAACCACAGAGGCACAGAGACACAGAGGAAACCATGGAGAGCGCTTTGACTTTCTCTGTGCCTCTGTGTCTCTGTGGTGAATGTCTTTGAATCTCATCTTTGCCGGAACGCCTGAATTCGCCGCGCAGGCGTTGGAGGCGCTGATCGCCGCCGGCCACAACATCAAGCTGGTGCTGACCCAGCCCGACCGCCCGGCCGGGCGTGGCATGCAATTACACGCCAGCGCGGTCAAGCAGGTGGCGCTCAAGCACGGCATTCCGGTCTATCAGCCGGAAAAGCTGCGCGATCCGGCCACGCATGATCCGATCCGCGCAGTCGAGGCCGACTGCATGGTGGTGGCTGCCTACGGCATCATCCTGCCGCAGGCGGTACTCGACATGCCGCGCATCGGCTGTCTCAACATCCACGCTTCGTTGCTGCCGCGCTGGCGCGGTGCCGCGCCTATCCAGCGAGCGATCGAGGCCGGCGATGCCGAGACGGGCGTCACCATCATGCAGATGGACGCAGGGCTCGACACCGGCGCCATGCTGCTCAAGGAAGCCATGACCATCTCGGCCGAGGATACGGCCGCGAGCCTGCACGACAAGTTGGCCGAACAGGGTGCCCGACTCATCGTCGATGCGCTGGCCCGTTACGAACAGCTCACGCCCGAACCCCAGCCCGAAGCCGGCGTCACCTACGCCGCCAAGATCAGCAAGGCCGAGGCGCGCATCGACTGGACGCTGCCGGCGGCCGAGATCGCGCGCCGTATCCGGGCCTTCGATCCCTTCCCGGGCGCCGTGACCGAGTCCGGCGGCGTCGCCATCAAGGTCTGGCGCGCCAGCGAGACCGCCGGGAGCGGTACGCCCGGCGCCGTGTTGCAGGCCGATGGCCAGCAGCTCGTGGTGGCCTGCGGCGAGGGTGCCCTGGCGCTGACCCTGCTGCAAAAGCCGGGTAGCAAGCGCTTGCAGGCGCGCGACTTCCTGCAGGGCTTTGCCCTGGCTGCGGGCAACCAGCTGGTTTGACCCTGCCACCGGCACGGGATTGAATTTTTCTCGCGCCGCCCCATCTAACAGGCGTAATCCCCCTAACGGAGACTCATCCATGTTCGGCAACTGGCTCAAGACCTCGATCCTGATGGCAGGCATCATGGCCTTGTTCGGCCTCATTGGCGCCTATATCGGCGGCACCAGCGGCATGCTGCTCGCCCTGTTGTTCGGCGGCGGCATGAACTTCTTCGCCTACTGGTTCTCGGCGGACATGGTGCTGAAGATGTACAACGCGCAGGAAGTCGATGCCGCGTCGTCGCCCTACCTCTACAACATGGTGCAGGAGCTGGCCGGTCGCGCCGGCCTGCCCATGCCGCGTGTCTACATCATTCACGAAGACCAGCCGAATGCCTTTGCCACCGGCCGCAATCCGGACAATGCCGCGGTGGCCGCGACTTCAGGCATCCTGAAGATGCTCTCGGCGCGCGAGCTGCGCGGCGTGATGGCGCACGAACTGGCGCACGTGAAGCACCGTGACATCCTGATCTCGACGATTTCGGCCACGCTGGCCGGTGCGATTTCGGCGCTGGCCAACTTCGCCATGTTCTTCGGCGGCCGCGGTTCCGATGGCCGCCCGGCCAATCCGCTTGCCGGCATTGCGGTTGCCCTGCTGGCACCGCTCGCGGCCAGCCTGATCCAGATGGCGATTTCGCGCGCCCGCGAATTCGACGCCGACCGTGGTGGTGCCGAAATCAGCGGCGATCCGCAGGCGCTGGCCGATGCGCTGATCAAGATCCACAACTATGCGCGCGGCATTCCCATGGCCACGGCCGAGGCACATCCGGAGACCGCGCAGATGATGATCATGAACCCGCTTTCCGGCGGCGGCATGGCCGGCCTGTTCAGTACCCACCCGGCCACCGAGGAGCGGGTGGCGCGCCTGCGCGCCATGGCTGGCGGCTACTGAGGTAAGATAGCCGCATGTCCCGATTCATTGCAATGTTTGCCCGCAGCCTCAGCGCCTCTCAGCAAGGCCTGCGCGCACCTACGTCTGGCAGGAACGCTACCTGCCCCTTCTCTCCCCGGTAGAACCCGCTGGCCTTGCCTGCCCGGTTTTACCGGGTGAGCTCTGCCACTCTCCAACCGATTGAAGGAAACATGCAATGAACCTGCCTTACCTGACCCAGCTCGACGTCATGCGCCTGGAGCGCGAAATCAACAGCCTCAACGACGAGGAGCGTGATCGCCTCGAAGACCTGCTGGCGAGCGCCCATATTGTCGGCGGCGACGAGATCCCGGGTGATATCGTCACCATGAACAGCCTGCTGGTGTACCGCGACCTGCAGAGCAATGTCGCCAACGAAGTGACCCTGGTTTACCCCGAACTGGCAGACAGCACCAAGAACCGTCTCTCGGTGACTTCTGCCGTGGGCGCCGCCCTGCTCGGCGGACGCCTCGGGGATGAGGTGGAAGCCGAACTGCCCAACGGCCAGACGCGCCGTTTCAAGATCCTCGCCATTCCCTTCCAGCCGGAGGCGGCGGGCCAGTTTCACCTCTGAGTCGGGCAATTTGGTCTGAACCCGGTGGCGGGTTGCCTGTCCTAGACAAGGCTATCCCGCCAAACCCGAGGACTGACCATGGAGTTGCTTGCCGATCCGCAGATCTGGATTGCCTTCCTGACCCTC
>JAIEOJ010000255.1 GCA_019750575.1 Rhodocyclaceae bacterium
GCGCCCGCGAAGGAAAAGGGCTTTTCCTTCGGCTTTGGCGGCAGGAAGGATGCGCCGCCCGAGGACGGCGACGAGCGCTACATCGGTTCGCTGCGCTAGCCGCGGCGTACCGTTCCGCCGGCCCGGGGTGCCGTATAATCAGCGCCTTCAGCGGGCGTCGTATAATGGCAATACCCTAGCTTCCCAAGCTAGAGCCGTGGGTTCGATTCCCATCGCCCGCTCCATCTCCCCTCCTGCTTCTTCACCATGGACGAAACCACGCCCACGAACGAGGTGAGCGCAGCACCTGCTGCCGAACCCGAGAATCTCGCTGTCGCCGTTCCCTACGAGGAGTTTCTGGCCGGCCTGCCGGTCGGGCGTTTCCGTCTGATCGTCAATCCCGACCGTGCCTACAAGTACGTGCGTCACCGCATGTTCCTGAACGGCATCTCGATTCCCCTCCTCGGCACCGGCATTTCGCTGGCGCTGGTCGGCTACATGTGGCCTGGCGTCATCATCTGCCTGTTTGCCTGGGGGCTGCGTCGTTTCGTCAAGCATCAGGCGGCCAAGATCCTGCTGCATCTGGTGCAGAACGACGCCAAGGTGTATTACGACAGCATCGAGTTCGAGATCATGGAAGTGCGGCTGGCGCAGGACTGATGCGCGCGACGATTTATCACAACCCGCGCTGCAGCAACTCGCGCGGGGCGCTCGCCCTCCTGCAGGAAGCCGGCATCACGCCGGAAGTCATCGAATACCTCGACGCACCGCCCGATGCCGCCACACTGGCACAACTGCTGCGCGACATGCGCATGCCGGCGCGCAGTCTCCTGCGCGACAAGGAGGCCCTGCATGCCGAGCTGGGCCTGGCCGATCCGAAGTGGAGCGAGGCCGAACTGATCGGCTTCATGGTGGCGCACCCGGTACTCATCAACCGGCCCATCGTCGTCACCGACAAGGGCGTGCGCCTGTGCCGCCCGCCCGAAGTCGTGCGCGAGATTCTCTAGGCCTGAGGTTCAGGGCTGCAGCGCGGCGTACTTGCTGGCAAAGAAGAGCAGCGGCGCATCCAGATTGACCCGGCAGTGGGCGATCTGTCCGACCATGATCAGATGATCGCCGCCCGGATAGCCGTGCGTGTTGGCGCATTCGAAATTGGCGATGCAGCCGGCGAGCACCGGCGCACCGCCTGCGCCCGGCGTCCACTCAAGCCCGGCGAACTTGTCGGCGCTGGGATTGGCGAAGCGGTTGGAGATGTCTTCCTGATCGGCGGACAGCACATTGATGGCGTAATGGCTGCAATCGCGGAAGGCGGCGAAGGATGGCGTGGTCAGCGAGATGCACCAGAGCAGCAGCGGCGGTTCCAGCGACACGGCGGAAAAGGAGTTCGCCGTCAGCCCGACCGGATTGCCGCGCGCATCCAGCGCGGTGACCACGGTGACGCCGGTGGCAAAACTGCCGAAGGCCTGACGCAGCATGGCCGGGCTCAGATGGGTGGGGTTCTCTGTTGACATCGTTTTTATGGTGTTGCGGACCGTTGCAAGAGGCGCTGGTCTAGAATTCAGGCTTTCGCATCTGCCCCATCGGGAAATACCATGAGCAGTCCCCGCATCGGAACGCCCCTGTCCCCATCCGCCACCCGCGTCATGCTGCTGGGTTGCGGGGAGCTCGGCAAGGAAGTCATTATCGCATTGCAGCGCCTCGGGTGCGAGGTGATCGGCGTAGACCGCTATGCGGACGCGCCGGGCATGCAGGTGGCGCATCGCAGCCACGTCATCGCCATGACCGACGGCGCCGCCCTGCGCGCGCTGGTGGAACAGGAAAAACCGCATTACATCGTGCCCGAGATCGAGGCCATCGCCACCGATACCCTGGCCGAGATCGAGGCCGCCGGCCTTGCCACCGTGGTGCCGACTGCGCGCGCCACGCAGCTCACCATGAACCGCGAAGGCATACGCCGTCTCGCCGCCGAGACGCTGTGGCTGCCCACCTCGCCCTACCGTTTCGCCGACAGCCAGGATGAACTGCAGGCCGGTGCCGAGGCCGTGGGCTACCCGTGCGTGGTCAAGCCGGTCATGTCGTCCTCAGGCAAGGGCCAGTCGGTGCTGCGCTCCGCGGCCGACGTTGCCGGCGCGTGGGCGCATGCCATGGATGGCGGTCGCGTCAAGAGCGGCCGCGTCATCGTCGAGGGCTTCATCGACTTCGACTACGAAATCACGCTGCTCACCGTGCGCGCCAGAAATGCGCAGGGCGAAGTCGAAACCCAGTTCTGCGAACCCATAGGCCATATCCAGAAGGACGGTGACTATATCGAGTCCTGGCAGCCCATGGCCATGTCGCCGCTGGCCCTGCAGCGCTCGCGCGAGGTTGCCGCGGCCGTGACCGGCAATCTTGGCGGTTTGGGCCTGTTCGGCGTGGAGTTGTTCATCAAGGGCGACCAGGTCTGGTTCTCCGAAGTCAGCCCGCGCCCGCATGACACCGGCCTCGTCACCCTCGCCTCGCAGCGCTATTCCGAATTCGAATTGCATGCACGCGCCATCCTCGGCCTGCCGGTCGATGCCGGCCTGCGTGCGCCGGGCGCGTCTGCCGTCATCTACGGCGGTGTCGATGCCGCCGGCATTGCCTTCGAGGGCGTTGCCGACGCACTGGCCGTGCCCGAGTCCGACCTGCGCCTGTTCGGCAAGCCCGAGAGCTTCGTCAAGCGCCGCATGGGCGTGGCCGTGGCGACCGGCAAGGACACCGACGAAGCGCGCAGCCGTGCCAAGCTGGCGGCAGCCAAGGTAAAACCTTTAAAAACCTGAACCACAGAGACACAGAGACACAGAGAGAACAAAAATTCTTCTCGGCTTTCCTCTGTGTCTCTGTGCCTCTGTGGTGAACGATTTGGATTTTGCACAACGCCTGATTGCCTGGCAGAAACTGCACGGCCGCAAGGGCCTGCCCTGGCAGGGCACGCGCGATCCCTATCGTGTCTGGCTGTCAGAGATCATGCTGCAGCAGACCCAGGTTGCGACCGTCATTCCCTACTACCAGCGTTTCCTCGAACGCTTTCCCACCCTGGCAGATCTGGCCGCTGCGCCGGTGGATGAGGTAATGCCGCTGTGGAGCGGGCTCGGCTACTACGCCCGCGCCCGCAATCTGCACAAGTGCGCGCAGGTGCTGGTTACAAAGCACGGTGCCGAGTTTCCCCGTGACGCTGCCCTGATTGCCGAACTGCCGGGCATAGGCCGTTCGACCGCGAACGCGATTGCCAGCTTCTGCTTCGCTGCGCAGACGCCCATCCTCGATGGCAACGTCAAGCGCGTGTTCGCCCGCTGTTTCGGCATCGAGGGTTTCCCCGGCACGCCCAAGATCGAGCGCGCGATGTGGACGCTGGCCGGGCAGTTGATGCCGGCCACCGACACTGCCACCTACACGCAGGCGCAGATGGACCTCGGCGCAACCATCTGCACGCGCGGCAAGCCGCTGTGCGCGCGCTGCCCGCTCAATGACCTTTGCGTGGCCAACCGTGAAGGCCGTGTGGCCGAACTGCCGACGCCCCGCCCCAAGAAGACCGTGCCCGAGCGCGAAGGCATCTTCCTGATCATGCAGAGCGAGCACGGCATCCTGCTCGAACAACGTCCGCCCAGCGGCATCTGGGGCGGGCTGCTGTGCCTGCCCGAGCTGCCCGCCGGCGCGGATGCCGCACAGCATGTGCAGCAGCACTACGGTGTCACGGCGCAGCAGTGGCAGGAACTGCCGGCGCTGCGCCACACCTTTACTCACTTCCATCTGACCCTGCGTCCGCTGCATGCTCGCGTCACGCAACTGCCGGCGGCGATGGAGGGCAATTTGCGCTGGCTTGCCGCTGCCGACCATGCCGCGGCCGCATTGCCGACGCCGATACGCACGCTTCTGGCGAGACAGCGATGACCGGCAAACGCTGCGCCTGGTGTGGCGACGACCCGCTCTACGTCAAATACCATGACGAGGAATGGGGACGGCCCTGCCACGACGAGCGCATGCTTTTCGAGCTATTGATACTCGAGGGCGCCCAGGCCGGACTGTCCTGGATCACGGTGTTGAGAAAGCGCGACAACTACCGCAAGGCTTTCGACAACTTCGATGTGGAGAAGATCGCGCGCTACACGGAGCGTGATGTCGAGCGCCTGATGGGCGACCCCGGCATTGTGCGCAATCGTCTCAAGATCAATGCGGCCATCACCAATGCGCGCGCCTGCCTGACGCTGAAGGAAACGTGCGGCGGTCTCGCTGCCCATCTGTGGGGCTTTGTCGATGGCCAGCCCCTGCAGCCGGGCTGGCGCAGCATGGCGGAAGTGCCGGCCAGGACGGCGCTTTCCGATGCCTTGTCGAAAGACCTGAAGCAGCGCGGCTTCAAGTTTGTCGGCTCGACCATCTGCTACGCCTACATGCAGGCAGTCGGTCTCACCAACGACCATCTGCGCACCTGTCCCGCCTATCAGCCGGCCGGCAGCGGGGCCTGATCACCCGCGCTCATGCGTCGCGCCGCCGCCAGCGGGCTCACGCGTACCCAGCGGAAGTGCCACATGGTGATCAGCTTCATGGACATGCTCACGCTGGCCAGCACGATCAGCGGCCAGCCCTTGTGCCAGCCCATGCTGATGCCGAAGAGTACGGTGCTGAAGGCGGTCAGGCAGACGCACTGGTGGAAGCGCAGCGACACCGCGCCGGTGCGGCCGGTGCTGCGTATCGTGTGTACCTGATGCCAGTAACCCTGCCCCAGCACGAAGGTAGCGGTCAGCACCAGGAATTGTCCAACCCTTGTCGGGTCTGGCAGTGACTCCGGATAAAGATAGAACAGGGTGGGCAGGATCAGGAGCAGGGCAATGGTCAGGCCGTAAACGCTGCGCACAATGAGGGTGCGGCGGTCCGCCGCCATGTAATGCAGGATGGCGATCACCAGCAGCACGGCGATGAAGCGTGGCCAGGCCAGATAGTGATTCACGGGGGTCAGGCTGAGGCCGTAGAAGAAGAAGGCGAAGCAGGCCAGATAGACGCTGCTCATCTGGTTCAGGGAGAGGATGGAGGTCGGACGTCCGTCCGTGAGTTCGCCGCAGGCGAAGCGACGCGTGCGTTCACGCACCATGGCCAACTGGAACCAGAGGCCGGCGACCGTCAGCATGAAGGTCGCGACATTGATTAAACCCATCAGGTGATACAAAAGCCCTCCCGCGCCATGCGCGATTCAGATGTGCCGATGCGTGTTGCCACGGCGTGCTGCTGCGTTACATGGAGGTGCAGCAAAAATCTTGGATGCTCCACGCATTTAAGCATATGCTACGAACATGGCTGCACAGCCTTGAAGATACTTATAAAAAGTAGCCCAACGAGATAACGCCAAAACCATGAGCGATGGCATCCCCGACTTTGCCGATCGATACGCAAACCCCCAGTCTGTCGGGACCCTGCTGCTTGCTGCCACCCACCTCGGACGCTTCGGTGCCTGGGCTTACGATGTCGCGCATGCGCGGGTGATCTGGTCCGACGAGGTCCGCCTGATTCACGAGGCTCCGCCGGGCTATACCCCTGATCTTGATGCGGGTATCAACTTCTATCATCCGGACAGTCGCCCGCAGATGGCAGCGGTTTTCGAGCGCTGTCTGAAGCAGGGGGTGCCATTCGATGCCGAGCTCAGCCTGATCACCGCACGCGGCAATCACCGCCGCGTGCGCACCATCGGCCAGGCGGTGCGCAATGCCGCTGGCGAAATCGTGCTCATCGAAGGCGCCTTCCAGGACATTACCGAGCAGTATGCGCGCGGCCGCCAATTGGCCGAAAGCCAGGCGACTCTGGCGGCGATCTTCAGCCAGAGCTATGTCTATCAGGGCATCCTCGACAGTCAGGGCCGTCTCAGCATGGCCAACCAGATTGCCTTCAATGCCTGCGGCTACAGCGAGGCCGAGGAGGTGGGCAAGCCCTTCTGGGAATGCGCCTGGTGGAATCGCGATCCTGGCGTGATGGCCGAGGTGCGCGTGATGGTCGAGGCCGCACTCGCAGGTCGCGCGGGTATTGCCGAGCTCGATTACTTCGTGGCCAGCGGCGAGCGGCGCCGCACCAGTTTCTCGGCAGTACCGATACAGGTGGGAAGTGGGAGCGCGCCTCAGGTGCTGGTCAGCGGCATGGATGTCACCAGCCTGCAGCGCAGCGCCGCCTTCCAGGCCAGCCTGCGTCGCCTGCTCGAACAGATTGGCGCGAACCGACCGCTGGCGGAAAATCTGCTGGCCATTCTCGACCTGATCGAGACCCAGTTTCCGCACAAGTATGCCTCGATCAACCTGCTCAGTGCCGACCGGCGCGCCCTGGGCGTGGGTTACAGCCGCAAGCTGCCGGCGGATTTCATGCAGCGTCTGGCCGGCCTGCCCATCGGGCCCCGCACCGGCTCCTGCGGTACGGCCGCCTATCGCGGCGAGAGCGTGATAGTCGAAGACATCGCCACCGACCCGCTGTGGGAAGACTACCGCGACCTCGCAGCACTCTCCGGCTTGCGCAGTTGCTGGTCCTTGCCCATCTTCGATGCGCAGGACAGCGTCATCGGCACCTTTGCGATTTACGACAGCCGGCCCGCCAGTCCGGAAGCGGGCGAGCTGGATCTGGTGGCGGATTGCGCGCATATCGCAGGCATTGCGATCCAGCGCGAGCAGACGCAAGCGCAACTGCAGGACAGTCAGGAACGTTTTCGCTACATTGCGCGCGCCACCAGCGACACGATCTGGGACTGGAACCTGATCGAGGATACGGTCTGGTGGAGCGACGGCATGAGCCGCCTGTTCGGCTACGCGCCGGAAGCGATTGGCAGCGACAGCACCTCGTGGACCAGCCGCATTCATCCGGACGATCTGGAACGTGTCGAGCGCGGCATACATCACTTCATCGAGCATGCAGGGGCGGAGCAGACCTGGAGCGATGAATACCGCTTCCGCAAGGCCGACGGCAGCTATCTGACGGTGCTCGACCGCGCCTTTGTGGTGCGGGACGCCGAGGGGCGCGGCCTGCGCATGGTCGGCGGCATGATCGACGTGAGCGCGCAGCGTATCGCCGAGTCAGAGTTGTTCCGCCTCAATCGTGCCCTGCAGATGCTGAGCGCCTGCAATGAACGCCTGATACGCAGCAGTGACGAAAACACGCTGCTCGGCGACATCTGCAGCATTTGCGTCGATCGCGGTGGCTATCGCATGGCCTGGGTCGGCTATACGCATGACGATGCAGCCAGGACGATCAAGCCGATGGCCAATCATGGCGACATCGACTATCTGCGCGGGCTCAGCATCTCGTGGTCCGAGGACCTGCCGACCGGGCGCGGCCCCGCTGGCTGCTGTGTGCGCGAGGGGCGGCCGGTCGTGATCGAGAACGTGGCGCTGGATCCGAGCTTTGCGCCGTGGATGAGCGCAGCCCTGCAGCACGACTATCACTGCGTCATCTGCCTGCCCCTGCGCGACAACGGCCGCGTCTTCGGCCTGCTCGGCCTGTATGCGGGTGAACCGCGCCAGATCAGCGATGACGAGCTCAAGCTGCTGCAGGAAATGGCGGATGACCTTGCCTTCGGCATTCTCACGATCCGCTCGCGTCGCGAGCAGCAGCGCCTCCAGGCCGCACTGCTGAAGATCGCGATCACGGTTACCTCGCGCAGCGGCAAGAGCTTCTTCCGCGACCTGCTGCAGAGTGCGGTCACCACCCTGCAGGGCGATGGCGGCATGATTGCCATGCTCGATCCGCAGCAAGAGCAGCTCAGGGTGGTGCCGCTCTGCACCCTGGTGGAGGGACAGCCGCAGCCTGATACCGCCTTCGCCATCCACGGCACGCCTTGCCAGGATTCCCTGACCATGCAGGGCCGGCTGGTCCAGTCCGATCTGCACACATACTATCCGGCCGCCAGCGCAGGCCCCTTCGCCGGCGCCGAAGCCTATGTCGGCCTGCCACTGCTGAGCGCCGACGGCAGGCCGCTCGGACTGATCTTCGTCCTGTTCCGGCACGCAATTGGTGATGACGAATTCATCCTCTCGACACTGAAGATTTTCGCTGCGCGTACCGCTGCCGAACTGGAGCGCCAGCAGGCCGAAAGCAAGCTGCGCGAGCAGGCTTCCCTGCTTGACAAGGCCCATGACGCCATCCTGGTACGCGATCTCGAGAATCGCATCCTGTTCTGGAATCATGGCGCCGAAAGATTGTACGGATGAACCGCGGCCGAAGCCATCGGACAGCCCATCAGCGGCCTGCTTTATCGCGACACGACCATCTTCGAGGAAGGCACCCGCAAGGTCATGGAGCATGGCGAGTGGGTCGGTGAAGTGCAGCAGGTCGACAAACAGGGCCGCGAGATCTGGGTGGAGGCCCACTGGAGCCTGGTGCACGGCGATGACGGCAAGCCGGTCTCGATTCTCGCCATCAATACCGACATCTCGCAGCGCAAGGCGTCTGAGGCCGAGATCTACACGCTGGCTTTCCATGACAGCCTGACCCGGCTGCCCAATCGCCAGCTGCTGCACAACCGCCTGCAGCAGGTGCTGATGAGCGCGGCGCGTACCCATGACAACGGCGCCATCCTGTTCCTCGACCTGGACAACTTCAAGTCGCTCAACGATACGCAGGGACATGCCATCGGCGACAAGCTGCTGGTCCAGGTTGCGCATCGCCTGCTGCTCTGCGTGCGCGAGAGCGATACCGTGGCGCGCATCGGCGGCGACGAATTCGTGGTCATGCTGACCAGCCTGGGCAGCCAGCGCGCAGATGCTGCGACGCAGGCGCAGGTGGTGGCGGAAAAGATTGTTGCCGCCTTCGCCCAGCCCTTCGATCTGGACGGCTTCGAGTACTCCTCCACACCCAGCCTCGGCGTTGCCCTGTTCAGCGATACCCAGCTCAGCGTCGAGGAACTGCTCAAGCGCGCCGATCTGGCCATGTACCAGGCCAAGGCGTCGGGACGCAACACCATACGTTTCTTCGATCCGGAAATGCAGGCGGCGGTTTCACTGCGCGTGCAGATGGAAAACGATTTGCGCCGCGCCCTGAACAAGCAGGAATTCGTGCTCTATTACCAGGCCCAGGTCGATGCGGACGGCTGCCTGACCGGTGCCGAGGCGCTGGTGCGCTGGCAGCATCCGCAGCACGGCCTGATGTCGCCGTTCAACTTCATTCCGGTCGCCGAGGATAGCGGCCTGATCCTGCAGATCGGTGCCTGGATCCTCGAGACCGCCTGTCATCAGCTTGCAGCCTGGGCGCGCGAGTCCGGCCGTGAACACCTGACGATCGCGGTAAATGTGAGCGCCCGCCAGTTCCGCCATGCCGATTTCGTGAGCCAGGTGAATGAGGCGCTGGCGCGCAGCGGTGCCAATCCGCAACGCCTCAAGCTGGAACTCACCGAAAGCCAGCTCGTCGACAATGTCGAGGAAACCATCGACAAGATGCACGCCCTGCGCAGCCTAGGTGTGAGCTTCTCGCTTGATGATTTCGGTACCGGCTATTCCTCGCTGTCATATCTCAAGCGCCTGCCGCTGGCCCAGCTCAAGATCGATCCGTCCTTCGTTCGCGACGTTCTCGACAATCCGAGCGATGCGGCGATTGTGCGTACCGTGATCGCACTCGGCCACAGCCTGGGCCTGAATGTGATTGCCGAAGGCGTGGAAACCCAGGCGCAGCGCGAGCTGCTGTTCCGACTTGGTTGCCACTCCTACCAGGGCTATCTGTTCAGCCGGCCGATTCCCGTGGCGGAATTCAATGCGCTCGATCTCGACTGCACGCGCCTCTCCTCGCGCTGAGGCTGTGCCTCAGTGGCTGGTGCCTTCCGAGCGCTTGATCTTGTTCCACAGGTTGTACTTGCCGACCGGCTTCTTCATCGGGATGCGCTTTACTTCCGCCAGCGTCTGCGCGTCATAGACGATCAGCGCTCCATCCATTTCCCACAGGCTGGCCAGCGCATGGCGGCCGTCGCGCGTGAATTCGATGTGTGCAAGCGTCTTGCCCGGCTCGGGACGTAGCTCCCGCACGACCTGCAAGGTCTGCTTGTCGATGACGTAGAGCGTGTCCTTTGCGCTCGGACTCATCATCGAGTCCGCCCAGGCGTAGCGACTGTTCTCGTGGCTGCGCAGGAAGAAGCCGGGGCCGCCGGTCGGAATGCTGGCGATCTTCTTCCAGTCGCCCATGTCGATCACCGTGATGGCGTTCTCGCGCAGATTGGTCGAGGCCATCACGGTGCGTCCGTCGCGTTGCCAGGTGATGCCGGAGCCGAGGTGCGGCATGCCGGAGAGGTCGAGATCGCCGATCTTGCGGCGCACATCGAGATTGACGACCTGGCCCTTGCCCTCGCGCGAGCTGCCCATCACGTTGCGGTAAGTCTGGTCGAAGAAGAAATCGTCGAGCACGGTATCGAGGCGCGTGCGCCGTGGATTGAGGAAGCCGGCCAGCGCGATGCCCTCCTTCATCTTGTAGTCGTGCACATAGCCATCGAAAATCGGCGCGGCCTGCTCGTCGTAGCTGATCTCCCAGACTTCCGGCATGTCCTTCATGGCGGCTACGAAGCTCTTGCGTGGCGCCGCATCATAGACGGCAGAGACGCGCGACTGCTCCTTGCCGTCGAGGCTGTGCGCCTGGATGATCTTGACCAGCCGCAGTTCGGCGTCGAGCAGCACCAGATTGCCCGGCAGGTAGTTGGCGACCATGACGTAGCGGCCATCCGCGGAAACCGCCGCATTACGCGTGTTGATGCCAGCACGCACTTCGGCGACGAGCTTGAGGTTCCAGATGTCGAACTTGGATATCCAGCCATCGCGCGAGGCGAAGTAAACATGGCGGCCGTCCGGCGAGAATTTCGGCCCGCCGTGCAGCGCGTAGCGCGAGGCGAAGCGGTGTATGGGTTCGAGCCGGTCGCCATCGAGGATGCTGACATGATGGTCGCCGGCCTCGACCACGATGAAGAGATTCATCGGATCGGCCTTGAATACGGGTCGGGCGGCCAGGGTGTGCGGATCGGTGACCTGTATCCGCGAGGCGCGGATATCGCTTTCGTTCCAGCTCAGCGCCGGCGCCGGAGCGTAGATCCATTCGCTCAGCGCGGCAATCTCCTCCTTGCCCAGCACGCCGCTGAAGGCGGGCATCTGCGTGCCCACGCGGCCTTCCGCAATCGCGCGCAGGGCCTCGGTTTTTTTCAGGCGCGCCAGGCTGTCCGGCAGCAGTGCCGGGCCCATGGCGCCGCTGCGATTGGCGGCGTGGCAGGCGGCGCAGTGCTGCTGGTAGAGCGTCGCGGGCGCGCTGGTCTGCGCGTGTGCGGCGGCAGTGCCCAGGAGCAGGGCGCCCAGCAGGGAGAAAGCCCGCCTCATGCAACCGCCTCGCAGGCAGGGGCCTTGAGGCCGATCTCCTCGTCGCTGAGGTAGCAGGCCGGGTCTGCGCCCCAGACATCGCCACCGGCCTGCTCCGCGCGCACGCGCGAGCTGCCGTTGCAGATGGAGAGATACTGGCAGCTGCCGCAGCGCCCGTCGATGCGGCGCGGATGCTCGCGCAGGCGCAGCTGCAGCGGATTGTCCGCGTCGCTCCAGATCTGCGAGAAGGGCCGTTCGCGCACATTGCCCAGCGGCACATGCCACCACATGGTGTCGGGGTGCACGATGCCGAGATTGTCGATATTGGCGACATTCACGCCCGAGGCATTGCCGCCCCACTGCACCAGCTTGGCGCGGATATGCGCGGCCTTCTCGGGCCAGCGTTCGGCCACCCATTGCAGGAAGAAAGGACCGTCGGCATCCTGGTTGCCGGTGGTGAAGTCGCGTTCAAGGCCGGCCTGATGATCTTCCCAGCAGTGGTCGAAGAGCCTGTTCATGGCCCGGCGCGTGGTCTGGTGGTGGGCATCCGTTTTCTTGTTGACGTTGCCGCGGCCGGCGTAATTGAGGTGCGAGAAATAGAAGCGGTGAATGTCCTCGCGGCGCGCCAGTTCCAGCAGCGCCGGCAGGTCGTGGGCATTGTCCTCGGTCATGGTATAGCGGATGCCCACCTTGAGGCCGCGTTCCTGGCACAGGCGGATGCCGGCCAGCGAGGCCTTGAACGCGCCGTCCTTGCGGCGGAACTTGTCGTGCGTGGCTTCGATGCCGTCGAGGCTGACACCGACGTAGTCGAAGCCGATGGCATCGATGGCGTCGATATTGCTCTCGTCGATGAGGGTGCCGTTGGAAGACAGGGCGGTGAAGAAGCCCATCTGCTTGGAGCGCCGCGCGATGTCGAAGATGTCCGGGCGCAGCAGCGGTTCGCCGCCGGAAAGGATGAGGCAGGGCACGCGGAAAGCCTTGAGATCGTCCATCACCGCATAGACCTCCTCGGTGGAGAGCTCGCCCTTGAAGTCGATGTCCGCCGAGATCGAGTAGCAGTGCTTGCAGGTCAGGTTGCAACGGCGGATCAGGTTCCAGATCACCACCGGGCCGGGCGGATTGCGGTGTGGCCCGACCGGGCTGGGGTCCGTCAACTCACGCATGAATTTCGAGATGCGAAACATGGTAGTTTCCTCAGGTAGGCATGTCTAGGCCGCGATGCGCAGGCCGGTTTTCTTGAGTATGCGCGAGGAGAAGAGTATCTCGTGCCGTGCACAGGCATCGGGAAATTCGCGCGCGATCAGTGCCGCGATGGTCTCGACTTCGCGCAGGACCTCATCGCGGCTGCGACCATGCACCATGGCAAACAGGTTGTAGGGCCAGTCGGGCAGGGCGCGCGGCCGCTGGTAGCAATGGGTGACGGCGGGCAGGGCGCCGATGCGTTCACCCACGGCGTGGATATGCGCATCGGCAATGTCCCAGACGCTCATGCCGTTGGCGGTATAGCCGATGGCGTAGTGATTGGGCACAGCCCCGATGCGGCGTATGACGCCACGCGCGAGCATGTCGCCGAGCCGCTGCATGACTTCCTCGGCGCTGATGCCAAGCTCGTCGGCGATGGCGTGGTAGGGACGCGGCACCAGCGGCAGCCCGCTTTGGGTGGCGACGATGAGACGCCGTTCGGTGTCGTCCGTGGTGGGATTCATGCCTTCAGCCTCATTTCGACGAAATACTCGCGCTGCTTCGGGAAACA
Organism: Rhodocyclaceae bacterium; assembly: GCA_019750575.1. Taxonomy (GTDB): domain Bacteria; phylum Pseudomonadota; class Gammaproteobacteria; order Burkholderiales; family Rhodocyclaceae. The sequence goes on from JAIEOJ010000255.1 coordinate 13,036, forward strand.
GCGCACGGCCAGTCCGGTCGCCGCCTCGATCGCGGCGGCGGTCTCGGCGATGCCTTCCGGCTTCTCGGTGGCGAGCACGAACCACATGTTGAGCGCATGCTCGCGGCGGTAGTTGTGAGCCACTGCGGCAAAGGCATTCACCTGTGCGGCGACCTCGTCATAGCGGCTCTCAGGCGCCGCCAGCGCGGCGAGGCAGAAGGCGCCGCCCATGCGTTCGATCTGGAACATGGGGCCGAAGCGCGTCAGCACTTTTTCATCCAGCATGCGCTGCAGGCGGGCCAGCAATTCGTCCTCGCTCAGGCCAAGCGTTTCTGCGGCGGCGGCGTAAGGGCGCTCGCACAGCGGAAACTCGCCCTGCAGCGCGTTGATGATGGCGCGATCGGTGGCATCCAGCATGACCGCTTCGGCTCTGTCATTCATCGGCCTGCTCCAGCGGCATAGCGTGCGCCGCATTGCTTGAAACGACGAACGCTGAACAGGACCGCGCCCGGATATTGCGCCAGGCCGAGTTCGGCATTGATGGCGGCATGGCGCGCCAGTACCGCCTCGCGCGACTTGCCGTGAATCATGCAGTAGAGATTGAAGGGCCAGTGCGGCTCGGCGCGATCACGCCGATAGCAGAGCGTGACGTCATCGAGGCCGGCAAGGCGGCAGCCGGCCAGTGTCACTTCGCCATCCGGTAAGTTCCACACGCACATGGCATTGGCCGTATAGCCCAGTTCATGGTGGCGCACGACGACACCGAAACGCTTGAGCACGCCTTCGTCCTGCCAGGCACGCAGTTGCGCCAGCACGGCGGTTTCCGACATGCCGATGCGCGCACCAATGACAGCGAAGGGGCGCGCTTCCAGCGGCAGGCCGCTGTCGATGGCGCTGACCAGGGCTTCCTCGGCGGGGGCGAGGGCGCGTGCCGGCCGCCGTGCGCCGCAGGCGACACGTTTCTGGCCGCCATTCAGGTCGAAGCCGAGGTCGATGTGGAATTCATCCTGCAGTGGCAGGGCGATCACGGGCAGGCCGGTGTCGCGGGCGATGGCGGCGAGCGCCGCCTCGCGCGCATCGGTGCCGGAGGCGGTGACAACGAACCACAGATTCCATTCGTGTTCGCGCGCATAGTTGTGGTTCACCGCAGCATGAGCGCTGACTTGGGCCGCCACCGCATCCAGGCGCTCCGCCGGCACCCGCATCGCGGCCAGCGTGCTCGAACCGATGCGGTTGGGCGCGAACACAGCGCCGATGCGGCTGACCACGCCATTGGCCAGCCCTTCGGCATAGGCCGCCATGACGGTGGCCGGGTCGAGGCCGAGGCGGTCCGCGATCTGCGCATAAGGCGTCGGATGCAGCGGAAAGTCGCGCTGGAATTCGTTGAGCAGGCGGAAGCCGATGGCCGTGCGGTCGTTCATGCCGTCCTCCTTCTCAGAAGCCTGTGCGCGCGGCGCGCGCGCTGAAGAAAATGCCGCTCGGGCTGTTTGCATCGAGCTGGCTGCGCACCGTGTGGGTGGCGGTGTCATAGATCAGAACGCGGTTGTCATCGCGCACCGATACCCAGGCCTGTTCGCCGCGCGGCGTGAACTCCATGTGCAGAACCGTGTTGCCGGGCCGCAGGGTGTGCGTGACCTGTTGCGTTAGGGTGTCGATGATCTGCACATGGCTGTTGTCGGGGAAGGCGAAGTTGACCCAGACTTCGCGACCGTCCGGCCGCGCCATCACGAACACCGGCTGGCTTTTGACCGCGATGCGGCCGACTTCGCGCCAGCTGTAGCGGTCTACCACCAGCACCTCGTGGCGGCCGATGGCAGGCAGGTAGAGTTTTCCTCCGGCTTGCGCCCAGCCGCGCAGATGCGGCATCTTGTAAACCGGCAGCGGCGCCTGTCCGCGGCCGTAGCCAGAGAGAACCTTCTTCACGCCCTGCTGCGGCTGCCAGGTGTCGAGTACCGCGAGGCCGTCCTCGCCGAACAGGCCGGCGATGAAATGGCGACCGTCCGGCGTGACCAAGCCGTCGTAGGGTTGCTTGCCGGCCGGCCAGCTTTGCGTTTTCGGTTGGCTCGGGTCGGACAGGTCGGTGATGCGGATTTCGCCCGCATCGAAGAGGGCGTAGACGAAGCGGTTGCCGGACAGGTCGGCCAGTCCGACCACCTTGGAACGCTTGCCTTCGCTGCCATAGCTGGCGGGCACGTCGGCCACCTGTTCCAGCGTGTCGCTGCGGAAGGCCTTGATGCCGCCCGGCTCGTAGTTCTGTGCGACCACCAGGCTGCCGTCCTGCGACACGGCGCCACCGATGGCGTTGCCGGCCTGCTGCACGCGCTTCACCAGCGACTGGGTCAGCAGGTCCACCTTGGACAGGCTGCCGTCGCGGCCGAATACGAAGGCGTGGCGCTGGTCGCGCGAGAACACCACCGAGGCATGGGACAGGTCGCCGAGGCCGGTGATCCTGCCGATGACGGCGCGCTGGGTGGTGTCCACCACCTGCACGCTGCCGCTGGCGCGTTCGATCACCACGCCAAGGTCGCCGCTGCCGCGCAGCGGTGCCTGGGCACAGGCGCTCAGCAGCAGCGCGGCAATCCAGACAGACAGGCTATTCCACATGCGGGAAACCCTTTTGTAGATGCGTGACGATCCAGTGCGCTTCGTCCTCGCTGAGCAGGCTGGCGAAGGGCGGCATCGCGGTGCCGGGCCGGCCGTGCAGCACCGTCGCCACCAGGCTGGCGGTCGGCTTGTCGCGCAAGGCCTCGGGCGTCAGGGCGCTGCCCAGTCCGCCGCGCAGTGTCAGCCCGTGACAGGCACCGCAGTCCTGGCGCACCAGGTGCACGAGCTGGCGCTCGCGCACCGCCGTCGGCGGTGCAGCCGCCGTCGTGGTGCAGCCCAGGGCAAGGAGCAGGCAGGCGATCCGCCGCCGCTGTGCCGTCATCCGCAGTGACAGGGCCTCAGGCGCTCTTGAGTATCCACTCCACGACACTCTTCATGTCGGCGTCGTTGATCTTGCTTTCCGCATTCGGCGGCATGGGGATCGGGCCCCAGACGCCGCTGCCGCCCTTGCGCACCTTCTCCGACAGCTTGGCAACGGCATCGCCCTGGCCCTTGTACTTGACGGCGATGTCCTTGAAGCTGGGGCCGACCAGTTTCTTGTCCTTGGCGTGGCAGGCCATGCAGCCGGCCTTGTTGGCGGCAGCCTCGTCGGCAAAGACGGGTGCAGCGACGGCAAGCATCAGGCCGGCAGCGATGAGGGTAGTCGTTCTTTTCATGGCAATTCCTTTGCGTGAGGGGCGCGGCGGAGATCCTCCGCCGCGGGACTGCATCAATACACGTCGTGCTGGGTGTTGTAGGTGTTGAAGTGGCCGGTCGGCGTGATCAGGCGCTTATCCTTGATGACCGCCTTCAGCTTCAGCGTCTTGTCATCCACGACCACCAGTGCCGATTCCTTGTTGGTGGCGGACCACACCGAGAACCAGACTTCGTCACCGGCCTTGTTGTACTCCGGCTGCACCACGCGCTTTGCGCCGTCATCCTTGATGTCGGCCCATTCGGCAATCGGCAGCACCTTGTACCCGGCTTCCAGGTTCTTGATGTTGTAGACGATGACCGACTGGCTGAG
>JAIEOJ010000176.1 GCA_019750575.1 Rhodocyclaceae bacterium
GAACGCTGCCGCAGTGCGATCTTCAAGGAGCAGATCCCGCATGCGCAGTCTGCCGCGGGCCAGATGCTCACCATCAGCCTCGGGGTCGGCACCATCCTGCCCGGACCGCGCGACGACATGACCGCATTCATCGAGTCAGTCGACCGCCAGCTCTACCTCGCCAAGCAGCGCGGTCGCAACTGTATCGTGAACGGCCTCTGAGCAGGACGCAGGCCAGACAGACGGCGGTAGCCGATCTCAGGGCCGCAGGTGCATGGCGACCGGGGCATGGCCGTGATTGACAGGTCCCTGGCCGCGGCCTGTACTGACGGCAGCGCCGGCAGCAATCGCCTTGATGATGTAGTCACGGCCGGCCCCCACCGCCTGCGGCAGTGACAGGCCCAGCGCCAGCTGGGCGGCAATCGCCGAGGACAGCGTACAGCCGCTGCCGTGAATATTGCGGCTGGCAATGCGCGGACCTTCCATGCGCAGCCATTCCGACGGTGACCGGCCCTGTTCGGCATAGATATCCACGATCTGCTCACCCGGCAGGTGGCCGCCCTTGAGCAGGACGGCCGGGGCACCCAGTGCCAGCAGGTCGCGCGTGGCATCCTCAAGCGCGGCGCGGTCAGCAAGCTTGCGCTGCAGCAGGAAAGCAGCCTCATCGAGATTGGGGGTGATCACGGAAGCGAGCGGGAACAGCTCGCGCACCAGCACATCCACGGTCTCCGGCGTGATCAGCGGATCGCCGTTGGCCGAAACCATGACGGGGTCGAGCACGACCTTTTCAATCCGGTAGTGGCGAATGGCCCAGGCCACCACCTCGACCACCTCGGGCGAATGCAGCATGCCGATCTTGAGTGCATCGGCGCCGATATCGCCGAGCACCGCCTCGATCTGCGCCTTGAGCACCTCGATCGGAACCGCATGGATGGCAGTGACACCGGTGGTATTCTGCGCCGTGATCGCCGTCACTGCGGTCATGGCGTAGGCGCCGAGGGCAGCGATAGTCTTGATGTCGGCCTGAATGCCGGCGCCGCCGCCGCTGTCCGAGCCGGCAATGGAAAGGACGCGTGGATAATGCATGATGGGTCCAGTCAGCAGTTTCCTGTAAAAGCTACTGCGGCAACCATCTGCGGCGTTGCGCAGTGCTCGGAATCCTCGCGTATGCCGAATACGCTCCGGTTCCTCCGCGCTGGGCGCCTTGCAGCTGGTCGTCCTCGCTACGCTTTTACAGGAAACTCCAGGTTGAAAATGACGGCGGGGACCGAAGTCCCCGCCGATAGCCATTCTGTTTCTTGGACGGCTACGTCCTCAGCGGGCCTTAAGCGGCCAGTGCGAAACGCTCATCGTTGGCGTTTGTGGTTTTGCGCGGATTACGTCCGTCGCCTCTCGGGTTGCCTGCTCGCCTTTTTTCACCCTGTCGAAACCAGTACACCCCCTCAGTGGTGGAGGTGGCGGGAATCGAACCCGCGTCCAGAATGCCGTCCAGTTGCCGGAATTACAACCATGAGCAGGATTATGGGGGTGGCAGCCGGCTTTTACAAGTCTGCCGGGGTAAGGAAATGTGTAGCCCCCGCGCCGGGCGCAGTCAGACCTCGGGCGCTGCGTACAGACGGATGCCGTCGCGGCCTGCCTGCTTGGCCTCGTACATGGCGTTGTCGGCATGCGCGGCCAGTTCCTGCTCGGTGCTGCCATGCTCGGGACAGAGGGAAATGCCGATGCAGCTGGACAGATGCAGCGAGAGCTCGTCGTACTCGAAGGGCTGGCGCAGCGCGGTATGGATCTTGGCGGCCACATTCACGGCGGCCGGCGCATCATCCAGGCCTGTGAGCAGCACCACGAACTCGTCGCCGCCGACGCGGGCAACCGTATCGGCGGCACGCACGGTGCTGCTGATGCGACGCGCCACCTCCTGCAGGACCAGATCGCCGACGTGGTGGCCGTGGGTATCGTTGATGGACTTGAAGCGGTCCAGGTCGATGAACATCAGGGCCAGATGTTCGCCGCTCCGCTGCGCCACCAGCAGGGCCTGACGCACCCGATCGGAAAAGAGGATGCGGTTGGGCAGGCCGGTCAGCGGATCGTGGTGCGCCAGATGCGTCATGTGCAGCTCGGCCGCCTTGCGTTCGCTGATGTCGCGGGCGATGCCGAGCACGCCGCAGACATTGCCGGCGGCATCGAAACGCGGCGCTGCATTGGAAATATGCCAGCACCAGTGACCATCGGCATGGCGCACGCGATACTCGACCCCACTCTGCTTGCGGCGGGTCTCGATCAGGCGCACAAAGAAGGCCTCGCAGGCCGCCAGATCTTCCGGATGCACCATGTCACTGAAACCGCGACCGATGATGCTGTCGAGGGGATGACCGAGAATCTCGCTCCAGTTGGGCGACACATAGTCGATCACGCCATCCAGCGTCACGGTGTAGATGATGTCGTTGGCGTTCTCGACAAAGGTGCGGAACTTTTCCTCGCTGCTGCGCAGGCGATCCTCAAGCTCGCGGCGGGCGGTGATGTCGATCAGGTAACCCGTGCACAGGACCGCCTCGCCTTCCTGGCCTATCGGCTGGTCGCGTGCCTCGACCCAGATCAGACGGCCATCCGGATGACACAGGCGGAATTCCGCATGCCAGTCGCGCATGGCGGCCGCCGCTTCCAGGCTGCTCTGCATGACGTAGTCCTGATCATCGGGATGAATCAGGCCCATCAGGCTTGCGGCATCGCCGGTCACCTGCGCTGGGCTGAGGCCGAAGAGGCTCACCCCCTCGCTGACAAAGGTGAAGCGCACATCGCCATCGGGGCGCAGCAGCAGCTGATAGACCATGCACGGCAGATTGCTGAAGATGGTGCGTAAGCGCGCCTCGCTGGCGGCCAGCAACTGTTCCGCCTCGCGGCGCCGCGTGATGTCGCGCTTGAGGCCGATGTAATGGGTGACTGTACCGTCGTCATCACGCACCGGCGCAATATGGGTTTCCTCCCAGTACAGTTCGCCGTTCTTGCGCCGGTTCTGCAGCTCGCCGGCCCAAGGCTCGCCGCTGCGCAGCGTGCTCCACATGTCGCGATAGGTCTCGACGGGCGTCAGGCCCGAGCGGAACATGCGCGGCGTCTGTCCGATCACCTCGCCAGCCGTGTAGCCGGTGATGTTGGTGAGAAAGGGATTGACGTAACGAATCACGCTCTCGGCATCCGTGATCAGGATGGACATCGGCCCCTGCTCTGCGGCCGTCAGAAACAGCCGCAGCTGCTGGTGGGCCTTCTGCAACTCGGCGTGGCCCTGGCGCAGGCGCTGATTGATGCGGTGAATATGCCAGGCCACTGCGGCAATCGCGAACACGACCAGCAGGGTCAGCAGCAGCACCGCATGCACCCAGCGCGGCAGCCCGGCTTTTGCTTCCGTGCTGTAGAGGAAATCGTCCAGTGCGACATCGGCCGGCAGCATGCCGAGCTCGGCATAGACCTCGGCAATATGCTGCCAGCGGCCCGGATGCATATAGCCGATGGGCACGAGGTCGGCATGGACGAGCTCGGCCGTGCGCGCCGCCTCGTAGCGCAGGAACTCGCTGCCGAGCTGCGGCGCATATTTGGATCGGATCAGCGCAATCATCTCTTCCGGATGTTGCAGCGCATATTCCCAGCCGCGCAGGCTGGCCGCGCGGAAGGCGGCGACACGTTGCGGATGCTGGCGCAGCTCATTCAGCGTGGTGAGGAGATTGTCGCCGTAAAAGTCGATGCCGACCGAGCGCGGACTGAACATGAGATAGTCCAGACCGCTTTGTTCCAGGTGGTAGGTTTCATTGGTGCTGTACACCGACATCGCCTCCACCCGACGTTCACGCAGCGCGTCGAGGGAGTGCTCGTGGGGTACACGCTGGATGCGCTCAAGCGGGATGCCGGCGCGCCGCAGATAGGCATCGATTTCCTCGGACATGGGCTCGAGCATGAGGCGCTTGTCCGCCAGGTCATGCACGCTGCCCAGGCCCGGCCGGCGCAAAGCGACCAGCCCGCTCGGGGAATGCTGGAAAATGGTCGCGAGTACCACCAGCGGCTTGCCCTGCTGGCTCGCAATCAGGGCGCTGCTGTTGCCGACCGCATAGTCGGTGCGACCGCTCAGGAGTTCATCGATGGGATCAATGCCCGGCCTGGCCTCGCTCAGGCTGACCTCCAGCCCCGCCTCGGCATAGTAGCCCTGCGCCAGCGCCGCGTAGTAACCGGCGAACTGAAAGGCATGCGACCACTTGAGCTGGAGGGTGATGCGCTCGGCTGCCTGCAGGCCGACCGAACTGAACAACGCAAGCAACACAAAGCAGACCCTGCCGCCATGCCTGAACATGGTGTGGCAGAGGGACTGCAGGATCGCCGGGCGCTGGTATATCACAGCCTGCCAGTTTATCGGCTTTTGCAGAATTTACCGATTACCGGCGCATGCGCTGCGCGGCAAGGCCTGCATGTGTTGGATTCGTGTCAGAGCATGCGCGCGCGTTCGCGCTTGCGCCAGGCCATGAGGGCGGGCATCACGGCTGCAGCGCCGAGCAGCAGCAAGAGCGCGAGCGGCCACAGCACGGGTGAATTCCATTCAGCCCGCCTTGCCGCGCGCAGCTCGGGATCGATGCGCTGGTACTTGAGGGTGTTGTTGCCCACCTTGCTCGGCTTGCGGTTGTAAAGCCAGGCGTGTCCCAGGGTGTAGTCCTTGGGATGGAAACCCCAGACCCAGGGCGCATCGTGACGCAGGATCTCCACCATGCGGTCGATGATGCGCTGGCGCTCGGACGTGTTGTCCATGCTGCGCATCTGCTCGAACAGGCGGTCGTACTCGGGATTGGCGTAGTTGGCGGCGTTCTCGCCACCATGCTTGACGCGGCTTTGCGGCCCGTAGAAGAGGAACAGGAAGTTCTCCGGATCGGGGTAGTCGGCGTTCCAGCCGAAATAGAAGATCTGGCTGGCGCCCTTGCGTACCTTTTCCTGGAAGCGGTTCCAGTCGGTGCTGCGTACCACCAGCTGCACATCGATCTTCTGGAACTGCTTCACCAGCCAGTCGGTACGTGCCTTGGAGCCGACCCCGCCGCCGGTGGTGTCGAGATTCACGATCAGCGGTTCGCCGGTACGCGCATGGCGCCCATTGGGATAGCCCGCCTCGGCGAGCAGCTTTTTCGCATCCGCAATGCTGCGTCGCTCCGGCTTGCCGTCCACCGTGCGGTACATGTAGGGATTGATACCCTCGGGCTCCGGCCGGTGACCAAAGATGCCCGGGGGCACCGGCCCCTGCGCGGCCACGCCGCGGCCGTTGGTGAAGATGGAGATGAACTCCTCCTGATCCAGCGCGATCGAGATGGCCTGACGGATCTTGCGTGCTGCTTCGGGATCGCTGCCGCCGGTGCTGCCGCTGGGCCGTCCCGAGGCAGCGCCCGCCCCCTTGGGGGGCAGACCGCTCGCGGTCGGGGCAGCGCCATCGGGCGCAAGCGTGGGGGCCACGCCCCCCAGCAGCGGGTCCAGCATGTTGAAGCCCATGAACATGTCGCTGATCGCCACCGAGGTGATCAGACGGATGCCGCGCGCCTGCATCTCGTCCGTGAGGTTCACATCGCCGCTGCCGCCGACCTGTACCGCCTGATCGAAGGAATCGGAGGAAATGCCGGAGGCATCGTAATAGCCCTGCAGGAACTTGTTCCAGTAGGGAATCTGCTCCTTCTCGCGTGTGAACACGACCTTGTCGATGAAGGGCAACGGCTTGCCACAATCGGCCAGCAGGCCGGCCTCGCGGTCGCCCGGCTCGCCCTCGCAGGGATAGGTCTCGCCGTGATAGTTGGGATTCCGTTCCAGCACCATGCGCGCATTCGGATTGTTCTCCGTCAGCATGTAGGGCCCGGTGCCGACCGGATACCAGTCGAGTACGAGGTTCTTCTCGCGCATGCCCGGCTGGCTGTGAAAGCGCTCCGCCTCCCAGGGCATGGGCGCAAAGAAGTTCATCGCCAGCCAGTAGAGGAACTGCGGATACTTGCCCTTGATGCGGATGCGGTAACGATAGCGGTCGAGGACTTCCACGCCCGCAATGTCGTATTTGCGCAAGTCCAGCCAGGCCCCGGCGGGCTGTTCGTCAGCCACCTTCTTCAGCGTCTGCGCAAAATCATCCAGGCCGACGATGTATTCGCTCATGAGGCCGAAGATGGGTGAGTGCAGCTGCGGATGCGCCAGGCGCTTGATGTTGTAGACGTAATCGGCGGCGATCAGCTCGCGGCTGTCGGTCTCGGCAAAGTCGCGCAGGCCGGTGATCGCGGCAAGGTCGGCGGGCGTGAGCGCGTGGTAGCGATGGCTGCCGTCGCTGTTGCGCGCAAAGGCCGGGTGCGGCTGGAAACGGATACCGGGCCGCAGCTCGATCACATACTCGCTGTAGGCAATCCGCTCGGCCGGCGCATCCGCCGCTAGGCGCTTGCCGCTGGCATCGAAGTACTGCGCCTGCGGCACCTGCGTCACGGTGCCCGGGATCAGCGTATAGGGCCGCTTCAGGTAATGGTATTGCAGCGGCGGCTCGTAGATCTGGGCCAGGAAGGTGGCCTCGTCCTCGGCATAGGACTGGACCGGATCCAGATGCTTGGGGCGCTCGGTAAAAGCGGTGTACAGGGTATTGGCGCTGCGCTCGGCGGCCGGATAGGGGTTGTTCCACTCGCTGCCGCAGGCCGTCAGCAGGGCCAGCAGGCAGCTCAGGCAGCAAAGGGAAAAGAGGCGCGCGAACATGCCGCGAGTGTAGCCCAAGCCGCCCCGGCGAGGGCATGCCGCCTGCGGCGGCGGGGCATACGCTATATAATCGCGTCTCCAATCAGGGAATCAGGGAAGAAACAAGAATGGGCTTTCTAGCCGGAAAACGCATCCTGCTGACAGGACTGCTGAGCAACCGCTCCATCTCCTATGGCATCGCCAAGGCCTGCCATCGTGAAGGTGCGGAAATCGCCTTCACCTATCAGAACGAACGCTTCCTCGACCGCATCAGCAAGTTCGCGGCCGAGTTCGACAGCAAGCTGGTCTTCCAGTGCGACGTCGCCGAAGACGCGCAGATCGACTCGCTCTACAGCGAACTCGGCAAGCACTGGGACAGCATCGACGGTCTGGTGCACTCCATCGCCTTCGCACCGGCCGAAGCCATCGAGGGCGACTTCCTCAACGGTATCTCGCGCGAGTCCTTCCGCATTGCCCACGACATTTCCTCGTACAGCTTCGCCGCGCTGGCCAAGGGCGCACGCCCCTTCATGCAGGGCCGCAACGGCTCGCTGCTGTGCTTGTCCTATCTGGGCGCCGAGCGCACCATGCCCAACTACAACACCATGGGTCTGGCCAAGGCCAGCCTTGAAGCCGCTACCCGTTACCTGGCCTTCTCGCTCGGCCCTGAAGGCATCCGCGCCAACGCCCTGTCGGCCGGCCCGATCAAGACACTGGCTGCCTCCGGCATCGGCAACTTCGGCAAGCTGCTGGCCTACAACTCGCACCACGCCCCGCTGCGCCGCAACGTGACCATCGAGGAAGTCGGCAATGCCGCCGCCTTCCTGCTGTCCGACCTCGCCAGCGGCATCACCGGCGAAGTCATCTATGTGGATGGCGGCATGCACTCCACCGCCCTCGGCAACCCGGATCCGCTGCCCGCCTAAGGCGCCAAAGCGGATTACCCGCCCAACAAAAAGCCCGACCTAGGTCGGGCTTTTTGTTGGGAAACTACAGTTACCCCCTTGACCGAAGGGAATCCCTGTGGGACCGCGGGAAGGGGGTCAGGGGGATGGTCTCTCTCTTACTCAGCGGCCTTGACCGCCAGTGCCTTCTGGTTGATCTCGACCTTGTAACGTTCACGCAGGCTGGTCAGCCAGGCCGTGAAATCCGCCTCGCTCGCCATTTGCTCGTACTGCTGGCGCAGCGCGGCGGCCGTGGCGTCATCCTTGTCCGCCGGGACATAGGGCTTGACCTTGCTGATCCGGTACAGCGTGGTGCTGCCATCAGGAGATGCAGCCGACACGTAGGCCGGCAGCGTATCGGCCTTGGCACCGAACACAGCCTTCAGGGCAGGCCCGCTGATGCCTTGCGCACCGGCGCGGGTCAGCTTGCGCACGGCGCTCCAGCTGGCTGCGCCCGCTTCGCCGGCCTTCAGCCTGGCGAGACGTGCCTCGGCATCGGCAGCGGCCAGCTTGGCGGCTTCGTCGCGCTTCAGCTTGGCTTCGATCTGCGCCTGTACCTGTTCCAGCGGCAGCAGGGCCGCCGGCTTGTGCTCGGTCACGCGGGCCGCCATCAGGGTGTTGGGCGCCACTTCGATGGCTTCGGTATTGCGCCGATTCTTGATGGCGTCATCGCTGAACAGCGCGGCCACGACCTTGTCGTTCAGGCCCGGCACCTGGCGGCCCTTGGCCAGCCACGGACTTTGCTGGAGTTGCAGGCCGAACTGCTCGACTGCCGGCTTGAGGCTGTCGGACTGTTCATAGACCACATTGCTGAACTGGTCCGCGGCTTCGGCATACTTGCGCGCGGCCGTCTGCGACTTGAGTTCGGCGACGATATCCGCCTTCACATCGGCGAGTGGCTTGATGCGCTCGGGCTTGATGCTGGCGAGGCGAATGATGTGGAAACCGAAGTCGGTGCGCACCACATCGCTGATCTGGCCTTCCTTGAGCGCAAATACCGCATCCTCGAAAGGCTTGACCATGGCGCCACGCGCCACCACGCCGACATCGCCGCCGGCAGCGGCCGAACCCGGGTCCTGGGAGTGTTGCTTCGCCAGCCTGGCGAAGTCGGCAGGATTCTTCCTGACCTGAGCCAGCAGATCAGCGGCCTTGGCTTGTGCCGCCTTTTCCGCTTCGGGCTTGGCATCCTTGTCCGCCAGAATCAGGATGTGGCTGGCGCGACGTTCTTCGGCCTGCTTGTAGCGATCCTGATGGCTGTCGTACCAGGCCTTGATTTCGGCTTCACCCGGCTGGGCCTTGTGCTCGAACTCCTTCTGGCTCAACACGACGAATTCGAAGCGAATCTGCTCCGGCACTTCAAAGCGGCTCTTGTTGCTTTCGTAAAAATTCTTGACCGCATCGGCCGCGAGCTGGACCTTGGGCAGATAGGCCTCGGGCTTCAGCGTCATGTCGCTGATCTCGCGCTCTTCCAGCGCCGCGGCGAGAAAGGCGTTGCCGCCCGTGCGGGATACGAGCGAGCCCTGCACCACCGGCAGCAGCGCCATGCGCGTCGCCATGTCCTGGCGCAGGCGCGCCTCCAGACCCTGCTTGGAAAGGCCCTGGGCGGCGGCGATCTGCTCGAAGCGCTCGACCGAGAACTGGCCGTCGACCTGCAGCGAGGGAATCGAGGCAATCGCCTGGGCCAGCTGCTCGTTGGTCACGCCAACGCGCGACTCCATCGCATGCGTCAGCAGCAGGCGCTGGTTGATCAGGTTCTCCAGAACCGCCAGACGCACTTCCGGACGCTCCATGGTGGCGGCATCGAACTGGCCGCCCGTGGCAGTCCGCATGCGCTCTGCCTGTTCGCGCAGGGCTTCCTGAAACTGCTGCTGCGTGATGCTGCTCTTGCCGACCGTTGCCAGATCGCCCGCACCGGCTGTATCGCGCATGTAGGAATCAACGCCCCAGAGCGCGAAAGGCACGGTGATCAACAGCAGAAAGATCTGAACCAGCTTCTTGTTGTTGCGAACGGAATCGAACATGGCGTGTCTGTCGGTCGAAGAATCAGGAGGACATGTAAAAAAGGCGAACCGTGGTGGGGGTCCGCCTTGCCGCGTTGCTGCGAAGAATTCTTGGTGGGCGCTGACGGGATCGAACCGCCGACATCCTCCTTGTAAGGGAGGCGCTCTACCAGCTGAGCTAAGCGCCCGATAGAGCCGCAATTATACCGTGCGCACGCGACAAAAAGGCCATCCGGAGATGGCCTTTTTGTCGAGACATGCAAGGTGCGGATTGCCTAGTGCGCAACCAGTCCGCTACCCGGCGGGGTTGCCGGCGTGGACGAGACTTCTGCCGCGGAGTCTTCAGGCAGCGGCACCGGCGCATGTTCAAGCGCCAGCTCCAGCACCTTGTCGATCCACTTGACCGGCACGATCTCGATCTTGTTCTTGATCGTGTCCGGAATCTCGGTCAGGTCCTTGACGTTTTCCTGCGGGATCAGCGCCAGACGGATACCGCCGCGAACCGCTGCGAGCAGCTTCTCCTTGAGACCACCGATAGGCAGAACTTCGCCGCGCAGCGTGATCTCGCCGGTCATGGCGACATCCGCACGCACCGGAATCCCGGTCAGCGAAGACACCATGGCCGTGGTGATGGCGATGCCGGCGGACGGACCGTCCTTAGGCGTGGCGCCTTCCGGGAAGTGGATGTGAATATCCTGCTTCTCGAAAGACTCGTCCTTGATGCCCAGACGCTTGGCACGGCTGCGTACCACCGTACGGGCAGCCTCGACCGACTCCTTCATCACGTCGCCGATGGAGCCGGTGCGCTGCACATTGCCCTTGCCTGGCATGACGGCGGATTCGATGGTCAGCAACTCGCCGCCGACCTCGGTCCAGGCAAGACCGGTGACCTGGCCAACCTGGTTTTCCTTTTCGGCGATGCCGTACGAGAACACACGCACACCCAGGTACTTGTCGAGGTTCTTGGCATTGACGATGACCTTGGTGCTGCGCTTGCGCACAACCAGTGTCTTCACCACCTTGCGGCAGATCTTCGACACCTCGCGTTCGAGCGCACGCACACCGGCTTCGCGGGTGTAGTAGCGCACAATGTCGCGGATCGCGTCTTCGGTCACGGTGACTTCGGTCTTCTTCAAGCCATTGTTCTTCATCTGCTTGGGCAGCAGATAACGGATGGCGATATTGACCTTCTCGTCCTCGGTGTAGCCGGACAGGCGGATCACTTCCATGCGGTCGAGCAGCGGACCGGGAATGTTGAGCGTATTCGCCGTGGCCACGAACATCACATCGGACAGGTCGAAATCGACCTCGATGTAGTGGTCCTGGAAGGTGTGGTTCTGTTCCGGATCCAGCACCTCAAGCAGGGCCGACGAGGGGTCGCCACGGAAGTCCTGGCCCATCTTGTCGACTTCGTCGAGCAGGAAGAGCGGATTCTTGACGCCGACCTTGGTCATGCTCTGCAGAATCTTGCCGGGCATGGAGCCGATGTAGGTGCGACGATGACCGCGGATTTCGGCTTCGTCACGCACGCCGCCGAGCGCCATGCGGATGAACTTGCGGTTGGTCGCCTTGGCGATCGACTGGCCGAGCGAGGTCTTGCCCACGCCGGGCGGCCCGACCAGGCACAGGATAGGCGCCTTGACCTTGTCCACGCGCTGTTGCACGGCGAGATACTCGACGATGCGTTCCTTAACCTTTTCGAGGCCGAAGTGATCCTTGTCCAGGGTCTTCTCGGCCAGCACCAGATCCTTGGAGATGCGCGACTTCTTCTTCCACGGCAGACCGACCAAGGTCTCGATGAAGTTGCGCACGACGGTGGCTTCGGCGGACATCGGCGACATCAGCTTGAGCTTCTTCATTTCGGCATTGGCCTTGGCCAGTGCTTCCTTGCTCAGACCGGCGTCGCGGATCTTCTTTTCCATCTCCTCGATGTCGGCACCTTCCTCGCCTTCACCAAGCTCCTTCTGGATGGCCTTGACCTGTTCGTTCAGGTAGTACTCGCGCTGGCTCTTCTCCATCTGGCGCTTGACGCGGCCACGGATGCGCTTTTCCACCTGCAGGATGTCGAGTTCGGATTCGAGTTGCGCCAGCAGCTTTTCCAGACGCTCGCCCACATCCAGGGTTTCCAGAACTTCCTGCTTCTGCTCGAGCTTGAGCGGCAGGTGGGCGGCGATGGTATCGGCCAGGCGGCCGGGCTCTTCGATGCCGGCCAGCGAGGTCAGAATCTCGGGCGGGATCTTCTTGTTCAGCTTCACGTACTGATCGAACTGCGTCAGGATGGCGCGACGCATGGCTTCGATTTCGTGATTGGTGCGCTCGTCGGCGGTCAGCAGGCTGATCTGCGAAACGAACAGTGTCTTCTGGTCGTCCACGCTGTTGAGGCGGGCGCGCTGCGCGCCTTCGACCAACACCTTGACGGTGCCGTCGGGCAGCTTGAGCATCTGCAGGATGCTGGCCACGCAGCCGATGCCGTACAGATCCTCGATTTCGGGCTCATCCTTGGCGGCGGACTTCTGCGCCACCAGCAGGATGCTCTTGTTGGCATCCATCGCGGCTTCCAGCGCCTTGATGGACTTGGGGCGTCCCACGAAGAGCGGAATCACCATGTGCGGGAAGACGACAACGTCGCGCAACGCCAGCAACGGGAGTTCCAGATTTTCTTGGGGAAGGTCAAGCTCGCTTGACATGGTTTTATCCTTTTCAGTTATCCGGACCGAAAAAGCCGGACCGGACATGGATCACACTTGCGGGCACGGCATCGGATTTCAAGGTCCGTCCCCACTTCCCCTGCTACGAATCGCCCTGCAAGACTGCTATGCAACAAAAATCCTGTTTCAGTTGGAACCGGACACCTTGGGCTGATCCTCATAGATCAGGATGGGCTGCGCCGTGCCTTCGATCGTGCCTTCGTCGATCACCACCTTGGACACATTCTCCATGGTCGGCAGGTCGTACATGGTGTCGAGCAGCGTCTGTTCGAGGATGGAACGCAGGCCACGCGCACCGGTCTTGCGCTTGATGGCGCGCTTGACCACGGCCTGCAGTGCAGCCGGACGAATCTCCAGTTCGACACCTTCCATCGCAAACAGTTTCTGGTACTGCTTGATCAGTGCATTCTTCGGCTCGATCAGGATCTGGATCAGCGCCTCCTCGTCCAGCTCCTGCAGCGTCGCGATCACCGGCAGGCGGCCGACAAACTCGGGGATGAGGCCGAACTTGACCAGATCCTCGGGCTCGACGCCCTTGAGTGACTCGGTGACATTGCGGCCGTCACGGCTCTTGACCTCGGCACCGAAACCGATGCCCGACTTGTCGGAACGGTTGCGGATCACCTTGTCGAGACCGTCGAAGGCGCCACCGCAGATGAACAGCACATTGGTGGTATCGACCTGCACGAAGTCCTGATTCGGATGCTTGCGCCCGCCCTGCGGCGGCACCGAGGCAATGGTGCCTTCGACCAACTTCAGCAGTGCCTGCTGCACGCCTTCGCCCGATACGTCGCGGGTGATCGAGGGGTTGTCGCTCTTGCGCGAAATCTTGTCGATTTCGTCGATGTAGACGATGCCCTGCTGCGCCTTCTCGACATCGTAGTCGCACTTCTGCAGCAGTTTCTGGATAATGTTCTCGACGTCCTCGCCGACATAGCCGGCTTCGGTCAGCGTGGTGGCATCGGCCATCACGAAGGGCACGTTGAGCATGCGGGCCAGGGTCTGCGCGAGCAGGGTCTTGCCGGAACCGGTCGGGCCGATGAGGAGAATGTTGCTTTTCGCAAGTTCGACCTCTTCACCGCCAATCGCCTTGTTCTGGTGACGCAGGCGCTTGTAGTGGTTGTACACGGCCACGGCCAGCACACGCTTGGCAGTCGACTGGCCGATCACGTACTGGTTGAGCAGATCGGCGATTTCATGCGGCGTCGGCAGGTCGCGCGCATCCTTGCCCGGCGTTTCCGCCGCGGCTTCGTCGCGGATGATGTCGTTGCAGAGATCGATGCACTCGTCGCAGATGAACACGGAAGGGCCGGCAATCAGCTTCTTCACCTCGTGCTGGCTCTTGCCGCAGAAGGAGCAGTACAGCAGCTTTTCCGGTCCTGTCTTCTTTTCCGTCATGATGATCTCCGCTGGGTGGTTCGGCGCGCCGTTGGTTTTATTTTCAAGCTGCGGTTTCGCTGCGGCTGTTCAGGACCTTGTCGATCAGTCCATACTCGGCGGCAGCCTCGGCCGACAGGAAGTTGTCGCGATCGGTGTCGTTCTCGATCTTCTCGATCGACTGGCCGGTGTGATTGGCCAGCATCTGGTTGAGCTTGCCCTTGAGATACAGGATCTCCTTGGCATGGATCTCGATATCCGAGGCCTGGCCCTGGAAGCCGCCCAGCGGCTGGTGGATCATGACGCGCGAGTTCGGCAGCGCAAAGCGCTTGCCCTTTTCGCCGGCGGCGAGCAGGAAGGCGCCCATGCTGGCGGCCTGGCCGATGCACAAGGTCGAGACATTCGGCTTGATGAACTGCATGGTGTCGTAGATGGCCATGCCGGCCGTCACCGAACCACCCGGCGAGTTGATGTAGAAGTGGATGTCCTTGTCCGGATTTTCCGACTCAAGGAAGAGCATCTGCGCCACGACCAGATTGGCGGTGGCGTCATTGACGGGGCCCACAAGGAAGATGACGCGCTCGCGCAGCAGGCGCGAGTAGATGTCATAGGCGCGCTCGCCACGGCCGCTGGTCTCGATGACCATGGGCACCAGGCCGAGCATGGAGGGATCCCAGGAAGATTGCGACGTGATATTCATTCAGAACCCCGAATTATCTGTTGTTTCAATCGGTTGGAGCCTGCATCCGCAGTGCCCCAACCGACCCCCTTCACCGCCGTGTCATACGGCTGCAAAGGCCTTGCAATGCATCATGCCGCATTACCCATCAGCTCGTCAAAATCAATCGACTTGTCCACGGCCTTGGCGTTGGCCAGCATCCATTCGACGACGTTGTTTTCGACGGCCAGGGCTTCGGCTTCAGCCAGACGCTGCGGCTGCGAGTAGTACCAGTGCACGACCTGCTCGGGCTGCTCGAAGGTGGAGGCGAAATCCTCGACCACGGCACGCACCTGCTCGGGCTTGGCGCGCAGGTCATTGGCCTTGACCAGTTCGGCCAGGATCAGGCCCAGCTTGACGCGGCGCACGGCCTGCTCGGTAAACCAGTCCGGATTGAAGGGAATGCCCTTGGTGTCCATGCCGCGTGCCTGCATGTCCTGCAGCGCAGCCTGGGCCATCTGCTGCGATTCGGCTTCGATCAGGGCCTTCGGGACTTCAACCGGGTTGGCGGCCAGCAGCACGTCCAGCACCTGGTTCTTGATGCGCGACTGCACGCGCTTCTTCACTTCGCGTTCGAGATTGCTCTTCACTTCCTCGCGCATCTTGGCGATGTCGCCGTCGGCGATGCCGATGCTCTTGGCGAACTCGGCGTCCAGCGCCGGCAGCTGCGGGGCTTCGACCTTGTGCACGGTGATGTCGAACTCGACCTTCTGGCCGGCCAGATCGGCAGCCTGATAGTCGGCAGGGAAGGTCATTTCGAAGGTCTTCTTCTCGCCGGCCTTGAGGCCGATGGCGGCGGTTTCGAACTCGGGCAGCATCTGGCCCTGGCCGATCACGAAGGGATAGCCTTCAGCCTTGCCGCCCGGAAACTCGACACCGTCCTTGCGGCCGAGGAAGTCGACGGTGACGCGGTCGTCCTTGGCGGCGGCGCGGTCAGAGGCGACAAACTCGGTGCGCTGCTTGCGCAGCACGTCCAGGGTCTTGTCGACTTCGGCATCGGTGACGGTGAAGGTCACGCGCTCGATTTCCTTGCCCGACACGTCGGCCAGCGTGACTTCGGGATAGATCTCGAAGACGGCCGAAAACTCGATCTGGGTATCGCTGTTGGCGGCCGGCTTGGGTTCGATCTTCGGGTAACCGGCAACGCGCAGCTTCTGCTCCTGCACCTTCTCGGCAAAGCTCTTCTCGACGGCGGCGCCGATGGCTTCGGAACGGGCTTGCGGGCCGTAGTTCTGTTCGACCATCTTGAACGGCACCTTGCCCGGACGGAAACCGGCCATCTTGACGGTGCGCGACAGCTTCTTCAGGCGCTCGGTCACATCGGCTTCGATATCGGCCATTACCACGGTCAGATCGATACGGCGCTCCAGGGAGCTGACCGCGGCGTTTTCCTGAGTACTCATGCTAAATCCTTGAAATTTCGTTGGGAAATTGAGGGCCCGGAAGAGGCGAAGCGGTGCGGCCGACGCGCCCGCAGGCGCCGCCGCGGTACCGAAACCGGGAATTCCGGCCAGCCGTGGGCATCAATGTCGCGATTTTACCACCGGCAGGCCCGGCTTGGCAGCCGGGAATGCCGGAGCCACCTGAGGCCGGGCGGGGTCAGAGCTGGTCGAATGCCAGTCCCTGGGCATCCTTGGCGGACAACTGGGGTTGCTGACCGTGCAAAGGCCAAGCGATGTTCAGGCGCGCATCGTCCCAGCGCAGGCAACGTTCCAGCTCGGGCGCGTAGTAATCGGTGGTCTTGTAGAGAAACTCCGCCGTTTCCGACACAACCAGAAAACCATGGGCAAGGCCGGCCGGAATCCACATCTGCTTCCGGTTCTCGGCGGACAGGAATTCACCGTGCCACTTGCCGTATGTCGGCGAATCCTTGCGGATATCCACGGCCACATCGAAGACCTCGCCCTGGATCACGCGCACCAGCTTGCCCTGCGCATGCGGCGCGAGCTGGAAGTGCAGGCCGCGCAGCACGCCCTGCGCAGACTTGCTGTGGTTATCCTGGACGAAATCAACGCTCAGGCCCGTCGCGGCCTCGAAGGCCTGGCGATTGAAACTCTCGTAGAAAAAACCGCGGGCATCGCCGAACACCCTGGGCTCCAGCACCAGCACGCCATCCACTACCGTCTTCACTGCCTGCATGTCAGAACACCCGCTCTTTCAGCACACTCATCAGATACTGGCCATAGGGATTCTTGAGCATGGGCCGGGCCAGTTGTTCCAGTGCGGCCGCATCGATATAGCCCATGCGGTAGGCGATTTC
>JAIEOJ010000072.1 GCA_019750575.1 Rhodocyclaceae bacterium
ATCAAGTTCCTTCACGAGTTGAAAAACCTCCGCAGCATGCCCACGGGGGTGTACATCATACAAGGCATGCCGGACGACGCCGTGCATGTCGATGATGAAGGTAGAGCGTACCACACAGAGCTTTTTCACGCCGTCCACCTCCTTGAAGTGGCAAACCCCGAACTGGCGACTGACCTTGGCGTCCATGTCCGAAAGCAGGCGGATCGAGAGGCCGTGCTTGTCGCGAAAATCCGCATGTTTGAGGCAGTCGTCACGGCTGATGCCGATAATGGCGCAGCGATGCCGGTTGAAATCGCTCTCGTGATCGCTGAAGTCCGCCGCTTCCATGGTGCACAGCGGCGTATCGTCACGCGGGTAGAAGAAAAGAACGGCATGGGACGTGCCGCGCAGGGATGACGGACTGAACATTGCCATGTCCGCGTCCGGCAACTCGAAGAACGGTACTGGCTGGCCAACATGCAGCATGCTGCCTCCTGCTGAGCAATGTTGTTTTATCCCCTGGATCAGGCGCCGCTTATTTGGCTTGCCTCGACCTTGAAGCGATTCTAGAACAAACTCCAGCCGCCTTGTGGCAGAAATTCCCGTTGCGCCATGCGGGATGGCTCAGGCCAGTCGCAGTGGCGGATGATGAGGGGCGGCCTGATATTCGGCCGAGCCCATTTCATTGAGTCGACTCACCGTACGATGAAACTCGCCGGCATGCACGCCGTCGGTATAGAGTTCCTCGGCGGCGCAATCTGCAGCAATTACCAGCTTGACGCCGCAGTCGTAGAGGATGTCGATCAGCCAGGTGAAGCGGCGCGCCTCCGAGGCCTGGCCGGCCAGCATGCGCGGCACGCCGGTCAGGAAAAGGGTATGAAACTGGCGTGCGAGCTCCAGATAGTCGGCCTGGCCGCGCGGTTCGCCGCACAGGGCCTGGAAGTCGCACCAGATGGCGCCGGCGGCACGCCGCACCACCAGCAGCTCGCGACCGTTGAGATACACGGACTCGTCATTGCCGACGCCGCCGGCGATCTTCGTGAAGGCCTGCTGCATCTCGAACCAGACGCCTTCGTCAGCCCCGACATGGTAGCTCTCGGTCTTCGCCAGCGCACGGCTGCGGTAGTCGATGCCGGCATCGATCTCGATGATGTCGAGCCTGTCCTCAAGCAGATGGATGGCGGGCAGGAACTGGTCACGATGCAGTCCGTTCGGGTACAGCCGTTCCGGCGGATAGTTCGAGGTGATGCAGAACACCACGCCCTCGTCGAACAGGGCCTGCATCAGGCGCCCCAGAATCATGGCGTCGGCAATATCGCTGACGTGGAACTCGTCAAAGCACATGAGCCGGGTCTTCTCGGCGATCTCGTGGGCGATGGCGGCCAGCGGATCGGCCTGCCCCTTGCCGCGTCTTTCATTGAGCGCGGCGTGCACCTCCTGCATGAAGGCATGGAAATGCACGCGCCGCTTTTTCCTGTAAGGCACCGCATCGAAGAAGCAGTTCATCAGGAAGCTCTTGCCGCGCCCCACGCCCCCCCATATCCACACGCCACGCGGCAGCTCCGGATTCATCAGCAGGCGATGCAGGGCCGTGCGCCGCGCCGCCTTGAACTCCAGCAGCTCCTCGTAGAAGCGCTGCAGCCGCTCGGCGGCGGCAGCCTGTGCCGCATCCGGCGTGATGCCACGCTGCTTCGCCACTTCGGCGAAACGTTCGAGCATGCCCTTTTCGGGCACGTTGAGAATCAGGTGGGCGTCCATTCAGTGCAAAAAACCTTCACCACAAAGACGCAAAGGACACAAAGCGGCACAAAGAAAAACCATGAAAGGTTTGCTTCTTTCTTCGTGTGACTTTGTGCTCTTCGTGCCTTCGTGGTTCGCTTTTCTAGAAATGCAACGCGCGCTTGTCGATGGCGAGTGCCGCTTCGTGCACCGCTTCCGACAGGGTGGGATGGGCGTGGCAGATGCGCGCGATATCTTCCGAGCTGGCGCCGAACTCCATCGCCACCACCGCTTCCGCAATCAGCTCCGAAGCATGATTGCCAAACACGTGCATGCCGAGGATGCGATCCGTCTTGGCGCAGGCAAGCATCTTGACGAAGCCAGTGGTGTCGCCCTGTCCCAGGGCGCGACCATTGGCGGCAAAAGGAATCTGTCCGACCTTGTATTCGGCACCCTCGTTCTTCAACTGCTGTTCCGTCTTGCCCACCCAGGCAATTTCCGGATGGGTGTAGATCACCCAGGGAATCGTGTTCATGTCGATATGGCCGGCCTGACCGGCCATCAGCTCGGCCACCATCACGCCCTCCTCCATGCCCTTGTGCGCCAGCATGGGGCCACGCACCACGTCGCCGACCGCCCAGATGTTTTCCAGGTTGGTACGGCACTGTACATCGACCTCGATGCGTCCGCGCGCATCGAGCTGCAGACCGATGGCCTCCGCCCCCAGCCCGGTGGTATTCGGCGCACGGCCGACCGAAACGATGAGCCGGTCGATCTCTAGGACCTGGCTTTCGTCGGCGGTGTCGTATTCGATGCGCACACCGGCTTCAGCGGCCACCACGCTGTTGATCTTCACGCCGAGACGGATATCCAGGCCCTGGCCGGCGGTAAACACCTTCCATGCCTCCTTGGCAATGGCCTGATCGGCGGCGGCCAGAAAATCCGGCGCGACTTCGAGTATGGTCACTTCGGCGCCGAGGCGCTTCCATACCGAGCCCAGCTCCAGCCCGATCACGCCGGCGCCGATGATGCCCAGGCGCCTCGGTACGCTCTCGAAACTGAGTGCACCTATGTTGTCGCAGACAATGTGGTTGTCGACCGGCACGCCGTCGAGATGGCGTGCACTGGAGCCGGTGGCAACAACGACGTGGGTGGCGGCGACCAGTTCATCACCATCCTTGCCCGACACCTCGACCATCCACCTGTCGCCCTCGCGGCCGACGAAACGACCACGCCCCGGCAACAGGGTCACCTTGTTCTTCTTGAACAGGCCGCGGATGCCGGTGGTGAGCTGGCTGACGATATTGTCCTTGCGCCGCAGCATGGTTGCCACGTCCATGCTCACGCCCTCGACGCCGATGCCATGCATGCGGAAGGAGTGATTCGCCTGCTCGTAGAGTTCCGAGGATTGCAGCAGGGCCTTGGACGGAATGCAGCCCACATTCAGGCAGGTGCCGCCAAGGCGTACCTGGCCCTTGGGGTCCGCATAGGATTCGGACTCGATGCAGGCCGACTTGAGGCCCAGTTGCGCCGCACGGATGGCAGCAACATAGCCGGCCGGCCCGGCACCGATGACAACGACGTCGAACTCTTTCATTGGAAAACCTTTCTATTCACCACAGAGACACAGAGTCGGGGAGAACATCAAAGACAGGAACTGTTTTTTCTCTGTGTCTCTGTGCCTCTGTGGTTGCTTTTCAAAGATCGAGCAGCAAGCGGGCCGGATCTTCCAGCGCTTCCTTGATGGTGACCAGCCCCAGCACCGCCTCGCGGCCGTCGATGATGCGATGGTCGTAGGACATGGCAAGGTAGTTGATCGGGCGAATCACGATCTGTCCGTTCTCGACCACCGGCCGGTCCTTGGTCGCATGGATGCCGAGGATGGCCGATTGCGGCGGATTGATGATGGGCGTAGACAGCATGGAACCGAACACGCCGCCATTGGAAATCGAGAAGGTGCCGCCGGTCAGATCCTCCATCGAGAGCTTGCCGTCCATGGCCTTCTTGCCGAATTCGGCGATCTTCTTTTCGATCTGAGCCAGGCTCATCTGGTCGGCATCGCGCAGGATGGGCACCACCAGGCCACGCGGGCTGCCGACGGCAATGCCGATATCGAAATAGCCGTGATAGACGATGTCGCTGCCATCCACCGAAGCGTTGATGACCGGGTATTTCTTGAGCGCGGCCACCACCGCCTTGACGAAGAAGGACATGAAGCCGAGCTTGACGCCATGCTCCTTCTCGAACTTGTCGCGGTACTTGGCGCGCAGCTCCATGACCGGTCCCATGTTCACTTCGTTGAAGGTGGTCAGGATGGCATTCTGCTGTTGCGACTGGAGCAGGCGCTCGGCCACGCGCGCGCGCAGGCGCGACATCGGCACGCGCTGCTCGGGGCGATCGGCCAGCACGGCGTCGAGATTGATCGCCGGCGGCTGCGGCAACGATGGGCGCGCTGCGGCCGGTGCAGGTGCGCTGCTTGCAGGCGCTGTGGGTGCGGCGGGCGCGGGCTTGGACATGTTCAGCACATCGGCCTTGGTGATGCGGCCGCCACGGCCGCTGCCTTCGATCTGGCTGGCATCGACACCGGACTCGGCCAGCAGCTTGCGCGCAGCGGGCATCACGGTGGCAGCGACAGTGGCGCCGGCCTGAGCGGCAGAGGCGGCAACAGCAGGCTGGACCGGCGCGGCCTTGTCCGCCTTGGCGGACGCGGGCTTTTCAGCCTTCGCCGCAGCGGGGGCGGCAGCCCTGGCTTCGGTATCGAGATGGGCAATCACCTCGCCGGAGGTCACGCTGGCGCCATTCTGCTTGAGCAGCTTGACCAGCACGCCATCCGCCGGCGCCGGCAATTCCAGCACGACCTTATCGGTCTCGATATCGATCAGGTTCTCGTCGCGCGTGACGGATTCCCCTTCCTGCCTGTGCCAGCTCACCAGGGTGGCCTCGGCCACCGATTCGGATAACTGCGGCACCTTCACTTCGATCAGCATGGTTTTCTCCGTAGAACCTTTCAGAGGTGGCGTTCAAGCGGACCGAAGGCGCCTTCGATCACCGCTTTCTGTTGTGCATGATGCTTGGCGTAATAGCCGACTGCGGGCGAGGCCGAGGCCGGCCGTGCGACGAGGAACAGCTCCTGGCCCGAAGTGACGGTACGTGCAATGTGGTAGCGCGAGGCGAGCCAGTACCAGGCACCCTGATTGCGCGGCTCTTCCTGACACCAGACGATCTCGGTCGCCTGCGGCCATTTCAGCAGCTCGGCCTGGATCGCGTCATTCGGGAAGGGGTAGAGCTGCTCGATACGGATGATCGCGGTGTTCTCGATCTTCTGTTCGCGGCGATGCGCCAGCAGTTCGTAGTAGATCTTGCCGGAGCAGAACACCACGCGTGTGACCTTGTTCGCATCCAGCGCGTCGCTCTCGCCGATCACGGTATGGAACTGGCCGCTGGCCAGTTCGTCCAGGCTGGACACCGCGTCCTTGTGACGCAGCAGCGACTTGGGCGTGATGATGATGAGCGGCTTTCTGAGCTTGCGCAGCATCTGGCGGCGCAGCAGGTGGAAAATCTGCGCCGGCGAGGACGGCACGCAGACCTGCCAGTTCATTTCCGCGCACAGGCTCATGTAGCGCTCGATGCGTGCCGAGGAATGCTCAGGCCCCTGGCCTTCATAACCGTGCGGCAGCATCAGCGTCAGTCCCGACAAACGGCCCCACTTGGCCTCGCCCGAGCAGATGAACTGATCGATGACGACCTGGGCGCCGTTGGCAAAGTCGCCGAACTGGGCTTCCCAGATGGTCAGCTCGTTGGGCGAGGCGGTCGAGTAGCCGTACTCAAAGGCCAGTACCGCCTCTTCCGACAGCACCGAGTCGATGACGATGAAGGGCGCCTGCTTGGCATCGATATGCTGCAGCGGCACATGGCTGCCGATATCCCACTTCTCGCGATTCTGGTCGTGCAGCGTGGCATGGCGGTGAAAGAAGGTGCCACGGCCGACGTCCTCGCCGGACAGGCGCACGCCATAGCCCTGCATGAGGAGCGTGGCGTAGGCAAGGTTCTCGCCCATGCCCCAGTCCAGACCCAGCTTGCCCTCGCCCATCAGACGACGATCGTCGATGACCTTCTGCACACGCGGATGCAGGCTGAAGCCTTCCGGCAAGGTGGTCAGCGCCTGCGCCATGCGCTGCAGCTCGGGCAGGGGCACGGCCGTCTTGCACTCGTCGCTGTATTTCTGGCCGACGAAAGGCGTCCAGTCGATGGCAAGCGTGACCGGGTGATTGGTCAGTACCGGGTTGTAGAGCAGTTCGCCACGATCGAGCGCGGCACGGTAGTCCTTGATGACCTGCTCGGGATCGCCCTCGGCGCACACGCCCTGGCTGATCAGCTTGTCCGCATAGAGCTGGCGCGTGCCCGGGTGGGCCTGGATGCGCTTGTACATCAGCGGCTGCGTCACCATGGGCTCATCCTGCTCGTTGTGGCCGAGCTTGCGGAAACAGACCAGATCGATGACCACATCGGTATTGAATTCCTGGCGGTACTCCATGGCCACCTGGGTCACATAGGCCACCGCCTCCGGATCATCGCCGTTCACATGGAAGATCGGCGCCTCGATCATCTTGAAGACATCGGTGCAATAGGTCGAGGAACGGTAATCGCGCGGATCCGAGGTGGTGAAACCGATCTGGTTGTTCACGATGATGTGCACCGTGCCGCCGACGCCGTAACCGCGGGTCTTGGAGAAGTTCAGGGTTTCCTGATTCACGCCCTGCCCGGCCACGGCGGCATCGCCGTGCAGGATGACCGGCAGCACGCCATCGCCGCTCTTGTCGCCGCGACGCCGCTGGCGCGCATACACCGAGCCCTCGACCACCGGATTGACGATTTCGAGATGCGAGGGATTGAAGGCCAGCGACAGATGCACCGGCCCGCCGGCGGTGGCGATATTCGACGAGAAGCCCATGTGGTACTTCACGTCACCCGAACTCAGCTCCTCGGCATGCTTGCCCTCGAACTCCGAGAACAGATCGCGGGGCGACTTGCCCAGGGTGTTGACCAGCACGTTGAGACGGCCGCGATGGGCCATGCCGACGACGATTTCCTGCACGCCCAGCTGGCCGGCGGTCTGGATCAGTTCGTCGAGTGCGAGGATGGTGGACTCGCCGCCCTCGAGCGAGAAACGCTTCTGCCCCACATACTTGGTATGCAGGTAGCGTTCCAGGGTTTCCGCTGCGGTCAGGCGTTCGAGAAAGTGCAGCTTGCGCTCCGGCGTATAGGCCGGCGTCGAACGGATGGGCTCGAAACGGGCCTGCAGCCAGCGTTTCTGCGCCACGTCCGAGATATACATGTATTCGAGGCCGATGCTGCCGCAGTAGGTCTGGCGCAGGCCGTCGATGATCTCGCGCAGCGTGGCATTCTCGCTCACGCCGGCAAAGGAACCGGCGCTGAAGTTGTGGCTCAGGTCGGCCTCGGTGAAGCCGTAGAAAGCCGGTTCGAGCTCGGCGATGTTCGGGCGCTCGGCGCGCTTGAGCGGATCGATCTGGGCCCAGCGGTTGCCGAGGAAGCGATAGGCGGAAACCAGGCGGAACACGCCATGCTGCTTGCCATCCTCGGCCACGGCAGGACGCTGCTGGGTATGCAGTTCGCCTTCGCGGGCACGTTGTGCAAACGAGGCAACGATAGGCGCATGCGGCACGTCCGGGCCGGTGTAGCTGCCGGCGCCCGGCAGGCTGGCCAGCTTGTCGAAGTAGTCGCGCCAGGCCGGATCGATCGAGGCCGGATTGACCAGATAGCCCTCGTAGAGCTCTTCGATGAATGGCGCATTGGCGCCGAAGAGGTAGGAGTTGGAAAGCATCTGCAACATGATGTCACCTCGATTCCGCAAACTGCACCACAAGCACTGCAACCCAGAAAACAGGGGCGATCGCCGCCCCTGGCGGACTTACCTCACATCCGGCACATTACGGCGCGCGGCGCCGATATAGAGCTGACGCGGGCGGCCGATCTTGTACTCGGGATCGGTGAGCATTTCCTCCCACTGCGTCATCCAGCCGACGGTGCGCGCCAGCGAGAAGATGCAGGTGAACATGGAAGTCGGGATGCCCAGGGCGCGCTGCACGATGCCCGAGTAGAAGTCGACATTCGGGTAGAGCTTGCGATCGACGAAGTACTCGTCCTCGAGCGCAATGCGCTCCAGCTCCATGGCCAGCTTGAAAAGCGGATCGTTGTGCAGGCCGAGCTCGGCCAGGACATCGGCGCAGACCTTGCGCATGAGCTTGGCGCGCGGATCGAAATTCTTGTAGATGCGATGTCCGAAGCCCATCAGGCGGAAAGGATCGTCCTTGTCCTTGGCGCGCTTGATGTATTCGCCGACACGCGACACGTCGCCGATCTCTTCCAGCATGGTCAGGCAGGCTTCATTGGCGCCGCCGTGGGCCGGGCCCCACAGGCAGGCGATGCCGGCCGAAATGCAGGCGAAGGGATTGGCACCGGACGAGCCGGCCAGGCGCACGGTCGAGGTCGAGGCGTTCTGCTCGTGGTCGGCATGCAGGGTGAAGATGGTGTCCAGCGCATGCACCAGCACGGGATTCGGCTTGTAGGTCTCGCACGGGGTGCCGAACATCATGTGCATGAAATTGGCGGTGTAGTCGAGATCGTTGCGCGGATACATGAAGGGTTGGCCGGTGTTGTACTTGTAGGCCATGGCCACGATCGTCGGCATCTTGGCGACGATGCGGTTGAAGTTGATGCTGCGGTGCTCGGCATCCGAGTTGTCCATCGCCTCGTGATAGAAGGCGGACAGCGCGCCGACCACGCCGACCATGACGGCCATCGGGTGGGCATCACGACGGAAGCCCTGGTAGAAGCGGCTCAGCTGCTCATGCACCATCGTATGCGACTTGATGGTGTTCTCGAACTTGCTTTTCTGTTCGGTGTTGGGCAGTTCGCCATTCTTGAGCAGATAGGCGACTTCGAGGAAGTTGCACTTCTCCGCGAGTTGCTCGATGGGGTAACCGCGATACAGCAGCTCGCCCTTGTCACCGTCGATGTAGGTGATGCTGGACTGGCAGCTGGCGGTGGACAGGAAGCCGGAATCGTAGGTGTACACACCCGCCTTGCCGCCCAGCGCGCGGATGTCGATGACATCGTTGCCGTGCGTACCCTGCATGACCGGAAACTCGTAGGCGGTTCCGTCCAGTGTCAGTGTCGTGTTGCGGTTGCTGGCCATGTTTGAATTCCTTTCCCTCTGATTCAATTCCTGTTCCAGGCCTGAAACTTCAGCGCTGGGGCGAAACGTTCGATTCTAACAGCCGAAGACAGCGGCTCCGCGCTCTTCGGGCAATGCATTCACAGGCAGCGCAGCCGCGCCAGGAAGGCAGCGTCTTCCGCCGGCAAGCCCTGATCCGGACTGCTTCCATTCACCAGGGCCCAGAGCGGGTGATCCTCCAGTGCCAGCAGGCGCGTCATGCTTTGCGCCTCCGCCGGCGTCAGCGGCACCGCTCCCTGTGCCGCCCAGAAGCGCGAGAACACGATATCCAGCTCCAGCAAGGCACGGCGGCAGTGCCAGCGCAGGCGGTCGTCGCGCACCCGTTCCGGCGAGTCCGCTTGCTGTGCAGTCATTTCCATCACACCGCCCGCCGCATCATCATGTCCTTGATCTTGCCGATCGCCTTGGTCGGGTTCAGCCCCTTGGGACAGACATCCACACAGTTCATGATGGTGTGGCAACGGAACAGGCGGTAGGGGTCTTCCAGATTGTCGAGACGCTCGCTGGTGGCCTGGTCGCGCGTGTCCGCAATGAAGCGATAGGCGGCCAGCAGGCCGGCCGGGCCGACAAACTTGTCCGGGTTCCACCAGAAGGAAGGACAGGCGGTCGAGCAGCAGGCGCAGAGAATGCACTCATAGAGGCCGTCCAGCTCGTCGCGATCCTGGGGCGATTGCAGGCGTTCGCGCTCGGGCAGCGGATCGTGGTTGACCAGATAGGGCTTGATCGAATGGTATTGCGCAAAGAACTGCGTCATGTCCACGATCAGGTCGCGGATCACCGGCAGGCCCGGCAAGGGGCGCAGCACGATGGGCTGCTTGAGGTCATCGACATCGGTGAGGCAGGCCAGACCGTTCTTGCCGTTGATATTCATCGCATCCGAACCGCACACGCCTTCGCGGCAGGAACGGCGGAAGGAAATGCTGTCGTCCTTGGCCTTGAGCTTGACGATGGCGTCGAGCAGCTTGCGCTCGGTCTCTTCAAGCTCCAGCGAGATGTCCTGCATCCACGGCTTGGCATCCTTGTCGGGATCGTAGCGGTAGATGCGGAACTGGACGGTACGCGTGCTCATATCCGGTCTCCCTTAGTAAGCGCGCTTTTTTGGTGGAATCGAGGCCACCGTCAGCGGATCCATGTGCACCGGCTTGTAGTCGATACGGTTGCCCTCGGAATACCAGAGCGTGTGCTTGAGCCAGTTCTCGTCGTCGCGGCCGTCCGGATGCTCTGGCGTATCCGGCGCATCGTCGCGCACATGCGAACCGCGCGACTCCTTGCGCGCCTCGGCGCCGACCATGGTGGCCTTGGCCACCTCGATCAGGTTGTCCAGCTCCAGCGCCTCGATGCGCGCGGTATTGAAGACCCGCGACTTGTCCTTGATCTGGGTGTGGCTGACCTGCTCGGCCACCGCCATGATTTCATGCACGCCCTGCTCCAGCAGATCCTTGAAACGAAACACGCCGGCGTGCTTCTGCATCACGCGTTGCAGGGCCAAACGAGTCTCATGCACATCGGTGCCATCCTTCTGGTTTTCCAGGCGGTCGAGACGTGCCAGCGTCTTGTCGATGGACTCCTTCGGCAGCGGCTTGTGTTCGCGCCGGCCCATGCGCATGTCATTGATGGCGGTTTCGCCGGCCGACTTGCCGAATACCAGCAACTCGAGCAGGGAGTTGGTGCCGAGACGGTTGGCGCCATGCACCGAGGAACAGGAACACTCGCCGGCGGCGTAGAAACCCGGCACCACGACTTCGGACAAGCCACTCTTGGGCGCCACCACCTGACCGCGGTAGTTGATCGGAATGCCGCCCATCTGGAAATGGCAGGTCGGCACCACGGGAATCGGTGCGTGAATCGGATCGACGCCGGCAAAGCGGATCGAGATCTCGCGAATGCCGGGCAGGCGCTTCATGATGACTTCGGGCTGCAGGTGCGTGATGTCGAGCATCACGTAATCCTTGTTCGGCCCGCAGCCACGCCCTTCATTGATCTCGGTGACCATGGCGCGCGAGACCACGTCGCGCGAGGCCAGATCCTTGGCATTGGGCGCATAGCGCTCCATGAATCGCTCGCCCTGGGCGTTGCGCAGAATACCGCCCTCGCCGCGCACGCCTTCGGTGATCAGCACGCCGGCGCCGGCCACGCCGGTCGGGTGGAACTGCCAGAACTCCATGTCTTCCAGCGGAATGCCGGCGCGCGCCGCCATGCCCAGACCGTCGCCGGTATTGATGAAGGCATTGGTCGAGGAGTGATAGATGCGCCCGGCGCCACCGGTGGCGAAGATGGTGGCGCGCGTGTGGAAGGCGACGATATCGCCGGTTTCCATTTCCAGCGCGGTCACGCCGAGAACATCGCCGTCGGCGTCGCGGATCAGGTCCAGCGCCATCCACTCGGTGAAGAAGTGCGTGTTGACCTTGAGGTTGCGCTGGTAGAGCGCATGCAGCATGGCATGTCCGGTGCGGTCGGCCGCGGCGCAGGAACGCGCCACCGGCTTCTCGCCGAAATTGGACATGTGCCCGCCGAAGGGGCGCTGGTAGATGCGGCCGTTATCGAGGCGATCGAAAGGCATGCCGTAGTGTTCGAGTTCGATCACGACCTCGTTGGCCTTGCGGCACATGAACTCGATGGCATCCTGGTCGCCCAGCCAGTCCGAGCCCTTGACGGTGTCGTACATGTGCCAGTGCCAGTGGTCCTCCTCGGAATTGCCGAGCGAGGCGGCCACGCCGCCCTGCGCTGCCACCGTATGCGAGCGCGTAGGAAAAACCTTGGAGATCACAGCCGTGCGCAGCCCCGCTTCGGAAAGCTGAATGGCCGCACGCAGCCCGGCGCCACCGGCGCCGACAATGACTGCATCGAATTTGCGAACGGATACCGATGCCGCCATGCTCAGAGTCTCCAGAGAATTTCAAGGCACCAGCCGGCGTAGCCGAGCAATGCCAGTACAGTGAGGGAATGCAGGGTGAGGCGTACCCAGACAGGCTTCACGTAGTCCATCCAGATGTCGCGGATGCCGATCCAGGCGTGATAGCAGAGACACATCGCGAACAGGAAGGTGGCGAACTGCACCGGCCCGGACGAGAAGAAGGCATGCCAGCGTTCGTACGACGTCGCCACGCCGCACAAGAGGGCCACCACCATGACGAGGGTGTAGATGGCCATGGCCACCGCGGTAATGCGCTGGACGATCCAGTCGCTGAGGCCGTAATGGGCGCCGGTTGTCGTACGCATCTCAGAATACTCCCAGCAGTTTGGCCGCCAGCAGGGTGGTCAGCCCGAGGCTCACCGCCATGACGGCGATCGCCGACTGGTGGGCGCCCTGCTTGTCCAGACCGATATGCAAGTCGAGCAGCAGGAAGCGGATGCCGGCACAGAAATGATGGAGATAGGCCCAAGCCAGGCCGAACAGCGGAATCGCGATCATGGGCTGGCGCATCAGCTGACGGGCACGCTCGAAACCTTCCGGCGACTCGAGCGACAGCGCAAACATGGCGATCAGGGCAGGCAGTGCCAGAAACAGCACCGAACCACTGATGCGATGCAGGATGGAAACAAAGCCGGCCAGCGGCAGGCGTATCGCCGTCAGATCCAGGAACTTGGGACGCGGCTTGTTGATCAACTGCTTGCTACGCGGCGCGGCCATGCGATCCCCCGGTCTGAACGCGGGCATGGAGAGATCCGGCGTCTCTGCTGCACCGCACAATTGCGAATTCATTATAAGGTGCAAATCCGCACAATTCGTTCTGCATGATCCGGCACCCGTGCATCGTCAGTTCAACTCGTTGAGATAGGCGTGATCGACCGTCGAATACAGGCCACGGCGCCACTCCATCGGGCGGTCGCCATAGGTGTAGCTGACGCGTTCGACCGACAACAGCGGACTGCCCTCATCCACGCCGAGCAGTTGCGCCCCTTCGCGGTCGGCCAGCACGGCACGCACCCGCTCCTGCGCACGTATCATGTGCACGCCGAAGCGCGCCTCGAAAAGACTGTAAAGAGAGCCTTCGTGCGCCTTGAGCATGTCCATGTCGAGGCCGCGGAAATGCTCTTCCGGCAGATAGATCTCGTCGCCAACCACATTCCTGTCATTGAACTGCAGCACGCGGCGCAGCACGATCAGAGGAGCGCCATGCGGCAGATCCAGCATGCGCGCCGGCTCCGGGCCGGCCTTGGCGCGCCAGCATTCCAGCGGCACGCTGCGCGCCGGCACCACTTCGCCATTGTTGGGAACCAGACGCAGGAAACGGAAATACTCGCGCGGGTCATTGTGGGTGGACACGAAAGTACCCTTGCCCTGACGCCGTACCAGCATCTTGTCCGCCGCCAGTTCGTCGATGGCCTTGCGCACCGTGCCCTGACTCACACTGAAGCGCACCGCCAGTTCGGCCTCGCTGGGTATGGCCATGCCCGGCCGCCACTCACCCTCATCCAGGGCCTGCACGAGCAGCGCCTTGATTTGACGGTACAAGGGACTAAAGGTGGGAGAGCCGGTCATCGGAGCATCCAGGACGGTATGAAATGAGTAAATCACAAATCAGGGCCAACGTCTATGGCTTAATGTCTTATATAAGACATAAGATATCTATTTACAAAACAAAGGTCCGTCACTAGAATACAACACGTACCATGCCCTGCCGACTGCACCCACGCAGGCATGCCATACAATGGGCATGAATACACCGATCACTTCCTTGCAGGAGTACGCTATGAGCACGACAGGCAAAGCCCCGCTTCGCGTCACCGTCACCGGCGCCGCCGGCCAGATCGGTTATGCACTGCTGTTCCGCATCGCCAGCGGCGACATGCTGGGTCCGGATCAGCCGGTCATCCTGCAACTACTGGAGGCCACACCCTCCCTGCCCGCCCTTGGCGGCGTGGTCATGGAACTGGAGGACGGCGCCTTTCCGCTGCTCGCCGGCATCGTGCAGAGTGACGATCCCATGGTGGCGTTCAAGGATGCCGATATCGCCATCCTCGTCGGCGCCAAGCCGCGCTCCAAGGGCATGGAGCGCAAGGATCTGCTGGAAGCCAATGCCGCGATCTTCACAACCCAGGGCAAGGCCCTGAATGCCGTTGCCTCGCGCAAGGTCAAGGTACTGGTGGTGGGCAATCCGGCCAACACCAATGCCCTGATCGCCATGAACTCGGCCCCCGACCTGCCGCGCGAGAACTTCACCGCCATGCTGCGCCTCGACCATAATCGCGCCGTCGCCCAACTGGCGCTGCATCTGGGCAAGCCCGTCACGGCCATAGACCGCGTCTTCGTCTGGGGCAACCACTCCCCCACCATGTATGCCGACCTGCGCTATGCAACGGCAGACGGCGCGGCCGTGATCGGCATGATCGACGAGAACTGGTATCACGACACCTACATCCCCGCCATCGGCAAGCGTGGCGCGGCCGTGATCGAGGCGCGCGGTCTGTCTTCGGCAGCATCCGCCGCCAATGCCGCCATCTTCCACATCCAGGACTGGCTGCTCGGCAGCAAGGGTCGCTGGGTCACCATGGGCGTCTGCTCCGACGGCAGCTACGGCATTCCGGAAGGCCTGATCTACGGCATGCCCGTGACCACCGAGAACGGCAGCTGGAAGATCGTGCCCGGCCTGGAAATCGATGCCTACAGCCGCGACAAGCTGGATATCGAAGTCAGGGAACTGCAAGAGGAAAGGAACGCCATCAAGCACCTGCTGGGCTGATCGCAATCGATACATGAGCAAACCGCACCCCAATGACGTCCTGTACGGCGAAGGCAGCAAGCGTTTTCCCGTGCTGCCCGCCTGCGAACACTATGCCGGCAGCGCCAAGCTGATTACCAAGGCGCTGGCGCTGCAATCCGAGCTGGGCCCCATCTTCGACCTGACCTGCGATTGCGAGGATGGTGCCGCCACCGGCCGCGAGAAGGAACACGCCGAGATGGTGGCCGACTTCCTGAACTCGGCAGACAACCGCCACGACCGCGTCGGCGTGCGCATCCATGACCGCACCCACCCGCACTGGCGCCAGGATCTCGACATCCTGATCAGTCGCGCCGGCGAGCGCATCGCCTACATCGTCCTGCCCAAGGCCGAACGCGCCGCGGACGTGCTGGAACAGATCGGCATCCTCGACGCCACCCGTGCCCGCTACGGTGTGACGCGCGAGATTCCGGTACATGTGCTCATCGAAACCCACGGCGCCCTGCGCGAGGTCTGGGAGATCGCCGCCCTGCCGCATGTCGAAAGCATAGACTTCGGCATCATGGATTTCGTCAGCAGCCACCACGGTGCCGTGCCCGGCAATGCCATGATCTCGCCCGGCCAGTTCACCCACCCGCTGATGGTGCGCGCCAAGACGGAAATCTCGGCGGCTGCACTCGCCCACGGCGTCGTGCCTTCGCACAACGTCACCACGGAAATCCGCGATACCGAGGTGGTCGGCAATGATGCCGAACGCGCCCACCGCGAATTCGGCTATCTGCGCATGTGGAGCATTCACCCCAACCAGATCCGCCCCATCGTCGAGGCCATGCAACCCGACTACTCGGAAGTCGAGATGGCCAGCCAGATCATCTGCGCGGCCCAGGATGCCGACTGGGGCCCGATCCAGCACGCCGGCAAGCTGCACGACCGCGCCTCCTTCCGCTACTACTGGGAACTGCTGCAGCGCGCCCGGGCCACCGGCGCGGACCTGCCCGCACCGGCGCGTCAGCGCTTCTTCACCGAACACACCGTATAACCACACCGGAAACACCCCAGGAGTCCCTCATGCTCGAAGCCTACAGACAACATGTCGCCGAACGCGCTGCGCTCGGCATTCCGCCGCTGCCGCTGACCAAGCAGCAGACCGCCGCACTGATCGAACTCCTGCGCAATCCCGCCGCTGTCGACGGCGCCGAACTCGTACACCTGATTACCCACCGCATCCCGGCCGGCGTGGACGACGCCGCCGAGATCAAGGCCAAGTTTCTTGCCGCCGTCGCCAAGGGTGAAGAGCAGAACGCGCTGATCTCGCGCACGCTGGCGACCGAACTGCTGGGCACCATGCTTGGCGGCTACAACGTCAAGCCGCTGATCGATCTGCTCGACGACGCCGAGGTCGGCACGGTCGCCGCGCATGCGCTCAAGCACACCCTGCTGATGTTCGACTACTTCCACGACGTGGCCGAACTGGCCAAGGCCGGCAGCGCCAACGCCAAGGCCGTGATGCAGTCCTGGGCCGACGCCGAATGGTTCACCAGCAAGCCTGCACTGGCCGAGAAAATCACCGTGACCGTATTCAAGGTCAGCGGCGAAACCAATACCGACGACCTCTCCCCCGCGCCCGATGCCTGGAGCCGCCCGGACATTCCGCTGCACGCGCTGGCCATGCTGAAGAATCCGCGCGACGGCATCACCCCGGACAAGCCCGGTGAAATCGGCCCGATCAGCTTCATCCAGGAACTCAAGAAGCAGGGCCATCCGCTGGCCTACGTCGGCGACGTGGTCGGCACCGGCTCCTCGCGCAAATCCGCCACCAACTCCGTGCTGTGGTGGACCGGCGACGACATCCCCTTCGTGCCGAACAAGCGTTACGGCGGTTTCTGCCTCGGCGGCAAGATCGCCCCCATCTTCTTCAACACCCAGGAAGACGCCGGCGCCCTGCCGATCGAATGCGATGTCGCCAACCTCAACATGGGCGACGTGATCGACATCTTCCCCATGGCCGGCAAGGTCGAGAAGAACGGCCAGGTCGTATCCACCTTCAGCTACAAGTCCGACGTGCTGCTCGACGAAGTGCGCGCCGGCGGCCGCATCAACCTGATCATCGGCCGCGGCCTCACCGCCAAGGCGCGCGAGGCACTGGGCCTGCCCGCCTCCACCCTGTTCCGCCTGCCCAAGCCCCCGGTCGACTCCGGCCGCGGCTTTACCCTGGCGCAGAA
>JAIEOJ010000077.1 GCA_019750575.1 Rhodocyclaceae bacterium
TCGGCCGCATCGGCATCGCTGACGATGCCGGCATCGACGATGGCCTGGGCCGCTGTCAGCATGGGCTCGATCAGGCGTTCGGTGAGGCCGGCCGACACCTCTCCGGCCGCGGCCTTGAGCGGCTTGCCGTCTGCGTAGCGGTAATAGCCCTGCCCGGTCTTGCGACCGAGCTGCCCGGCCGCCAGCAGCTCGCCCAGCCGCCGCGGCGGCTCCGTCCCCTTCGGGCCGCTGACCAACTGCGTGCCGACCATGGCGGCGATGTCCAGCCCCACGGTGTCGGCCAGTTCGATCGGCCCCATGGGCATGCCGAAATCGGTGGCGGCGCGGTCCACGAGCTCGGGCGCGATGCCCTCGTCCACGCAGCGCATGGCTTCCTCCAGATAGGGGGCCAACACCGCATTGACGAGGAAGCCCGGCGCATCGGCCACCGGCAGCGGCAGCTTGTCGAGCTTGCGCACGAAGACGGCTGCCTTGTCCGCAAGCTCGGCTTGCGTGAGCGCGCTCCTGACCACCTCGACCAGGGGCATCTGCGCTACCGGATTGAAGAAGTGGATGCCGACGAGTCGTTCGGGATGGCGCAGTGCCAGCGCGATATCGCCCAGCCTCAGGCTGGAGGTATTGCTGGCCAGGAGGGCATCCGGCCGCGCCCGCGCCTCAAGCTCGACAAACAGCTTCTGCTTGGCTTCGAGATTCTCGAAGATGGCCTCGATGATCACATCGGCCTGCGCCACGCCCTGCCCCTGCGGGTCCGGCATCAGCCTGTCCATGGCCTGGCGCACCAGGCGCGGTTCGCGCAACTGGCGTTCAAACAGCTGCCGGGCACGCTGCACGGCGGGCGCGATGCGTGTCATGGTCTGATCCTGCAAGCTCACGCGCAGGCCGCGCAGCGCGCACCAGGCGGCGATGTCGCCGCCCATGACGCCAGCGCCGATGACGTGCACATGCTGCAGCTCAAACTTCAGCCCTTCGATCTTGCCGAAGGACTTGAGCCGCTCCTGCAGGAAGAACACGCGCACCAGGTTCGCCGTGGTCGGCGAATTGATCAGGGCGTCCAGCGAGGTCGCTGCACCCGCCGGCACCGCCAGCGCATTGCCGCCGTGGTTCTGCCACATGTCGATCAGGGCATAGGGCGCCGGGTAGTGCTCGGGCTGCGCCTTCTGCGCTACCGACTTCCGCGCCTGCTTCGCAACGATGCCGCGCAGCGGGCCGTTGAGCAGGCGCTGCAGCAGCGGTGGGCGCCGCCGCGGCCGGCCCGAGACCACCAGCATCTGCGCCGCCTGCCGCATCACGCGCGGCGGCACGCACTCGTCGGCCAGGCCCATCTTCTTCGCCCGGCGCGCATCGACGCTGCGACCGGTCAGCATCATGTCCAGCGCCGCTGCCGGGCCGATCAGCTGCGGCAGGCGCAGCATGCCGCCCCAGCCGGGCACGATGCCCAGCTTCACCTCGGGCAGGGCCAGCCGCGTACCCGGCTCATCCACGACAACACGATAGCGGCACGCCAGCGCCAGCTCCAGTCCGCCGCCCATGCAATGACCATGGATCAGCGCCAGGGTCGGATACTTCACGGCGGCAAGACGGTTGTAGAGGTCCCAGCCGCGCTGCATCAATCTGCGGCCGGTGGCCGCATCCATGCCCTTGAACTCCTCGATGTCGGCACCGGCGATGAAGCCGGCGCGCTTGCCGGAGCGGAAGATAAGGCCACGCGGCCTGACCTCGTCGAGCACATCCAGCACCTGCGCCAGCTCGTCCATGACGAAACTCGCCAGCGTATTGGCGCTGGCATCCGGCCGATCCAGCGTGACCCAGGTGATGCCGTCGGCATCGTGTTCGAGTGTCCAGTAAGAGAAGCTCATCAGAGTGCCTCCACGAGAACCGCACCGCCCTGCCCGCCGCCGATGCAGATGGCGGCCATGCCCAGCCGCTGCTGTTTGCGGCGCAGCACATGCAGCAGATGCAGCACGATGCGCGCGCCGGAGGCGCCGACCGGATGGCCCTGCGCAATCGCGCCGCCGTCGATATTGAGCTTGCCGGTATCCAGCCGGCCCATGGGCGCATCCAGGCCCAGTTGCTCGCGACAGTATTCGGCATCGTCCCAGGCCGCGATGCAGGCCAGCACCTGGGCAGCAAAGGCTTCGTTGATTTCCCAGGCATCCAGATCGTCGAGCCCGAGGCCGTGGCGCTGCAGGATGGGCGTGGCCGCATGCACCGGGCCCAGCCCCATCTGCGCCGGATCGAGTCCGGCCCACTGGGTATCGAGAATGCGTCCGATCGGTTGCAGGCCGAAATGCTTGACCGCCTCCTGCGAGGCCAGCAGCAACCAGCTCGCCCCGTCTGTTACCTGTGAACTATTGCCGGCAGTGACGCTGCCGTAGTTGCGGTCGAAGAAAGGGCGCAGCTTGGCCAGATTGTCCGGCGTCGAATCGGCGCGCACGCCGTCGTCATTCTCGATCACGCTGCCATCCGGCGCAATCAGGGGCACGATCTCGGCAGCAAAATGCCCGGCCTGTTGCGCGCCCGTCACGCGCAGATGACTGTTGGCCGCGTACTCGTCCTGCTCACGCCGCGTGATCCCGAATTTCCAGGCCAGATTTTCCGCCGTCTGTCCCATCATCAGATTGACGACGGGATCGGTGAGGCCGCGCATCAGGCCGATGACCGGGCCCATGCGCCTGAGCGGCAGGCGCGCCAGCTGGCGCAGTTTTTC
The DNA here is from genome assembly GCA_019750575.1 of Rhodocyclaceae bacterium. GTDB lineage: Bacteria > Pseudomonadota > Gammaproteobacteria > Burkholderiales > Rhodocyclaceae. The sequence goes on from JAIEOJ010000077.1 coordinate 2,708, forward strand.
AGCCGTGCTGCGCGCGGCCGCGAAGGCGGCAAACCAGCGCGTCATTTCGTCCGAAAAAAGCAGCGGCGCACGCGACAGCGCATCGGTGCCGCCGGCCAGAACGAGGTGCGAGCGGCCCAGCTGGATATTGGCGACGGCCGAATCCAGCGCCTGCATGCCGGAGGCGCAATTGCGCATCACGGTCCAGCCCGGCACCTTGTGTCCGCAGCCCAGCCGCAGCGCGGCGACACGACCGATATTGGTTTCATCGACGCTGGGAATCGCGCAACCGAGAATCACCTCATCCAGATCAGCGGCGGCAAAGGGCTGGCGCATCAGCAGCGAACGACCGGCCGCCACCGCCAGATCGGAAGCCGAGAACGGCCCCGGCGTATTGCGGCTCTTGATGAAGGGCGTGCGAGCGCCATCGACGATATAGACAGGCTGGAAACTCATGCATCCGCTCCCTTCGATACGGATAGTCCGGCGCCGGCTGCAGGCGCGGCGGATACGGCGTGGGCGGGCGGCGCCTCGTGCGCAAAGTCCTGCGCAAAATGATCGACACGGATGACGCGATCGCGCAAGGCATCACGGCGCGCCAGCACTTCTGCGTCGCCGTTGCCGATGATGCCAGCGCCTTTGGCGGCCGCCAGCAGCTCGGACGGGGTGCGGCCCTGGATGCGGCCGTTCTTCTGCGCGAGCCGCAGGCGCTGCTCGATCGGCTCGGCGGCGATCGTTGCTGCCAGCGCATGCTCGATGGCGCCGACGATGTCGTCCTCGCCCTTGGGAATGTACATGCCGTGCGTCAGGCGTTCGCGCGTCGGCGAGGGCGCGATCAGCTTCTGCGCCACCTGCGCACCGAGGGCGTCGGCAGGCACTACATAGGGACGGCCGAGCGGGAAGATCACGCGGCGCAACAGCCAGGCGACGAAACGGTTGGGGAAGTTCGCCAGCACGCCCTCGAAGGCATTCTGCGCCTTGAACATGGCATCCCAGATCGCCCAATGCAGCAGCGGTGCATCGGCCTGCTGGCGGCCTTCATCCTCGTAGCGCTTCAATGCGGCAGAGACGAGATACATGAGCGAGAGGATGTCGCCCAGTCGTGCCGAGAGCTTCTCCCTGCGCTTGAGGCCGCCACCGAGCACGATCATGGAGACGTCGGTGAGGAAGGCGAAGGAGGCCGAAAAACGTGTCAGCTGCTGGTAGTAGCGCCGCGTTTCCGGCGCGATATTGTGCGGCACGGCGACAAAGTGCGAGCCGGTCAGGGCCATGCCCAGCGAACGCAGCATGTTCTTGGTGGCAAAGCCGATATGCGCCCACAAGGCACGGTCGAAATCGATCAGACCCTGTGCCCGGCTCGGATTGCGCGCTGCCGCCATTTCCGCGAGCACGTAGGGATGGCAGCGGATCGCACCCTGGCCGAAGATGATGAGGCTGCGTGTCAGGATATTCGCGCCCTCGACCGTGATGCCGATTGGCACCTGCTGATAGACGCGCCCCATGAAGTTGTCGGGCCCGAGGCAGATGCCCTTGCCGCCGAGCACGTCCATCGCATCGTTGATGACGCTGCGCCCCATCTCGGTGACGTGGTACTTGACGATGGCCGAGACCACCGAGGGCTTCTCGCCCTGATCGATGGCGCCCGCCGTCATCATGCGCGCCGCATCCATCAGGTAAGTGTAGGCACCCATGCGCGTCAGCGCTTCCTCGATGCCTTCGAACTTGCCAATGGGCGTCTTGAACTGGCTGCGTACACGCGCATAGCCGCCGGTGGCGCGCACCGCCAGCTTGGATACGCCGGTGGTCGAGGCCGGCAGGGAAATCGAGCGACCGGCGGCGAGGCACTCCATCAGCATGCGCCAGCCGGTGCCGGCCATGGCCGGGCCGCCGATGATCCAGTCCAGCGGCATGAAAACGTCCTTGCCCCAGTTGGGCCCGTTCTGGAACACGGCATTGAGCGGCCAGTGACGGCGACCGATATTCACGCCGGGTGTATCGGTCGGTACCAGCGCGCAGGTGATGCCGATGTCCTCGCTATCGTCATCTCGGCCGAGCAGGTGGTCCGGGTCATACAGACGGAAGGCCAGCCCCAGCAGCGTGCAGATCGGCCCCAGGGTGATGTAGCGCTTGTCCCAGGTCACGCGCATGCCCAGCACTTCCTCTCCGTTCCACACGCCCTTGCAGACGATGCCGAAGTCGGGAATCGAGGCCGCATCCGAGCCGGCCTGCGGGCTGGTCAGGGCAAAGGCCGGGATCTCCTCGCCGCGCGCGAGACGGGGCAAATAGTAGTCACGCTGGGCATCGGTGCCGTAGTGCAGCAGCAGCTCGGCCGGGCCGAGGGAGTTGGGCACCATGACCGATACCGCCGCCGTCGACGAGCGCGAGGCCAGCTTGGCCACGACCTGCGAATGTGCGTAGGCGGAGAATTCAAGGCCGCCGTAGCGCTGGGGGATGATCATGCCGAGAAAGCCCTTGGCCTTGATGTAGGCCCATGCCTGCGGCGACAGGTCATGATGGATGTGCGCGGTGTCCCAGTCATTGCAGAGACGGCAGAGCTCCTCGACCTCGGTGTCGAGAAAGTTCTGCTCGGCTGCGGAAAGTCGCGGGCGCGGATAGGCCAGCAGGGTGTTCCAGTCGGGCCGACCGGAAAAGAGTTCGCCCTCCCACCAGACGGTGCCGGCTTCCAGTGCGTCGCGCTCGGTCTGCGACATGGACGGTAGCAAGCGCCGGTAAATCCTGAAAATGGGAGCCGTGATCCAGCGCTGGCGCAAGCCGCGCAGGCACAGCAGACACACGAACACGGCCAGCAGCGCGAGCACGACCGTGACCATTACGAACAGCGCGTCCATTCCGCTTCCTCCTTGTCGCCCCTCTTGCCGGGGGCAGGAGGACAAAAGCAGCAGCATCGTTTATGCCGCCATGCCAATGTCCTTATACAGCACCCATGTTACGCGGCCGCCGAGACAAGTCAAACCCCGCCATGCCCGGCGCCAGCGCTGCGCGGGGCTCGTGCGAGGTCGCGGCCTTATAATCATGCATGCGCAAATTCAGCTCTCTCCCCCTGCCCGCGGCCAGCACCGGCCAGCGCCATGACTGGACCACGATCAAGTCCCTGCTGCCCTATCTGTGGCAATGGAAATGGCGTGTCTTGCTGGCCCTGTCCTGCCTGATCGCAGCCAAGCTGGCGAATGTGGCGGTACCCATCATCTTCAAGCACATCGTCGATGACCTGGGGCTGGATGATCCGGGCAAGCTCATGCTGGTGCCGCTGGGCCTGCTCGCGGCCTATGGCGGTCTGCGCTTCTCCGCTTCGCTGTTCGGCGAACTGCGCGAGATCATTTTTGCCCGCGTCACCCAGCGTGCCGTGCGCAATATCGCGCTGCAGGTGTTTTCCCACCTGCACTCGCTGTCCCTGCGTTTCCACCTCGAACGCCAGACCGGCGGCCTGACGCGCGACATCGAGCGCGGCACCAAGGCCATCGGCTCCCTGCTCAGCTACACCCTTTACTCCATCCTGCCGACGCTGGTGGAAATCCTGCTGGTGCTGGGCATTCTGGTAGTCAGGTACGAACCCTCCTTCGCCCTGATCACGGTAGTGACGCTGGCCTGCTACATCAGCTTCACCGTCATCGTCACCAACTGGCGCACCCACCTGCGCCGCGAGGCCAACGAGATCGACTCCGCCGCCAGCAGCCGCGCCATCGACAGCCTGCTCAACTACGAAACGGTCAAGTACTTCAACAACGAGAAATGGGAGGCCGATCGCTACGATGTGCAGATGCAGCGCTGGGAGACAGCCCAGGTCAAGACCCAGCTCTCGCTCTCCTTCCTCAACATCGGCCAGGCTTTCATCATCTCGATCGGCGTGGCGCTGATGATGTGGCGCGCGGCCGAGGGCGTGGCCAACGGCAGCATGACGGTGGGCGACATCGTGCTGGTGAATGCCTTCCTGATCCAGCTCTACATTCCGCTCAATTTCCTCGGCGTGCTCTATCGCGAGATCCGCCAGGCACTGACCGACATCGAGCGCCTGTTCGCACTCAAGCAGCAGCATCTGGAAATCCAGGACGCGCCCGATGCCCGGCCCCTGCAGGCCGCGGCCTGCGCGGTCAGCTTTGACCAGGTGCATTTCAGCTACGACGGGCAGCGCGAGATCCTGCATGGCGTCAGCTTCAGCATTCCGGCCGGTACCTCGCTGGCCGTGGTTGGTCACAGCGGCTCCGGCAAGTCCACGCTGGCGCGTCTGCTGTATCGCTTCTACGATGTGGGCACAGGGCGGGTCTGCATCAACGGCACGGACATCCGCCAACTGACACAAACCTCGCTGCGCGCGGCCATCGGCATCGTGCCGCAGGACACCGTCCTCTTCAATGACACGATTTTCTACAACATCCAGTACGGCCGCCCAACAGCCACTGAGGACGAGGTTTATGCGGCCGCGCGTGCGGCCCAGCTCGACAGCTTCATTCAGCGCCTGCCCGCCGGTTACCAGACCCAGGTTGGCGAACGCGGCCTGAAACTCTCCGGGGGCGAAAAACAGCGTGTCGCCATCGCCCGCGCCCTGCTCAAGAATCCGCCCATCCTGATTTTTGACGAAGCCACCTCGGCGCTGGACTCAAAGACCGAACAGGCGATCCAGGAACAGCTTGATCTGGCCGCGCTCGGTCGGACCAGCCTCATCATTGCCCACCGCCTGTCCACCGTCATGCAGGCTGACCAGATCCTGGTACTGGATCAGGGCCGCGTGGTTGAGTGCGGCAGCCACCGTGCGCTACTCGCCGCAGGTGGACAATATGCCCAGATGTGGGCACTTCAGATGCAGGAAGAAGCGGAAACGCAAGCCTGAAAACAGAAACGCCCCTTGCGGGGCGTTTCTGGTGCATTGTCGAATATGCCAGCTCAGTGTTTGCGCCGACGCAGCATGCCGATGCCAGCAAGCCCTGCGCCGACCAGCAGGACACCCAGCGGCTCGGACACATCGTTGATGTCGCGGATGTTCGTGAAGACGAAATCCTCGTCGTTGTAGTTGAAATCACCGCCGAATGGCAGATCCTCGAACGACACGAAGATACCCGCCGGAATGATGCTGTCGCCATCAAAGCTGGTGGAATAGACGTGATTGACACCGTCGTAGTTGAGCCCCGTGTCGGAATACCAGTAATCGCCGGTGGTCAGCACGTTGAGGCGGAACACCAGACTGTCGCCTGCATTCACCGTACCGAAATTGAGCACATCACCGTAGGCGGAGCTGTGGTTGTTGAGACCGCTGATGCCGGTATCAACGCCATTCACCAGCAGGCTCAGGGTGCTGGTATAACCCGCAGTGGAACCCCAGAAGTAGGCAAGCACATCACCAGTTGAGGCTGCCGTGAAGGCATAAGTGACAGGGTTGGGTACGCCGGGGTTCGGATAGGGGATGGGGCCCGCGTTTGCATTCAGCGCGGACAACGCCAGCAGACTGGCAGCGACAGTGTTGAGCAACTTGCTTTTCATGGTGACTCCTCTGAAATGACTTGACTAACAGTCAAACAGCACATGTCATGCCAGAAAAATACTCTTTTAAAAGCAAGGGCTTGCCATAAAATAACGGATGGCCTGTTAAATTTGCCGACAATCCTGCAGGTATTAGGCCCCAGACAGACGGCGGCGACTTGACCACCAGAAAACAAAAAAGCCGGCTCGCGCCGGCTTTTTCATGTGTGTGGCTTGCTTACTCGCCAGCTACCTCAACTGCTTCGGTCTCTTCCGGACGATCCAGCAGTTCGACATAGGCCATCGGCGCGTTGTCGCCCTGACGGAAACCCATCTTCAGGATGCGCAGGTAGCCGCCGTTGCGGTTGGCAAAGCGCGGGCCCAGAACGTCAAACAGCTTGACGACCATTTCGCGATCGCGGGTGCGGTCGAAAGCCAGACGGCGGTTGGCCAGGCTGGGCTTCTTGCCGAGGGTGATCAGCGGCTCGACGACGCGGCGCAGTTCCTTGGCCTTGGGCAGGGTGGTCTTGATGGCTTCGTGACGCAGCAGCGAGTTGGCCATGTTGCGCAACATTGCCTGACGGTGGGCGCTGGTGCGGTTGAGCTTGCGGAGTCCGTTTCCGTGACGCATTTTCTATTTCCTTTTATGCGACCACCGCGCAATGCAAGTGATCGGTTAATCGTTATTATTGTGTGGTTAAGACAAGGGGCCGCGAGTTTTGTCTCGGTCGGCCCCGATTCTGGAGCACAGGGCGGCCAGTTTTAGCTCCGACTAACCTGAAGGTTAGTCTTCGCTGAAATTGGCCGAATACCCTTTAGCCCATTTTTTCCAGGCCGGCGGGCGGCCAATTTTCAAGCTTCATGCCAAGGGTGAGGCCGCGCGAAGCGAGGACTTCCTTGATTTCGTTGAGCGACTTGCGACCCAGGTTCGGGGTCTTGAGCAGCTCGGTTTCGGTACGCTGGATCAGGTCGCCGATGTAGTAGATGTTCTCGGCCTTGAGGCAGTTCGCGGAACGAACAGTCAGTTCGAGATCATCAACCGGGCGCAGCAGAACCGGATCCACAGTGGTGGTGGACTTGGTCTCGACCGTCGTCGGCGTGCCTTCCAGATCGGCGAAGGCGGACAGCTGTTCCATCAGCAGACGAGCGGAGTGACGGATCGACTCTTCGGGATCCACGGCACCGCTGGTTTCGATGTCGATGATCAGCTTGTCGAGGTCGGTACGCTGCTCGACGCGGGCGGATTCGACAGCGTAGCTGACGCGACGCACGGGGCTGTAGGAGGCATCCAGCAGGATGCGGCCGATTGCCTTGCTTTCCTTGTCCTGCGGACGGGTGTTGGCCGGGACATAGCCGCGGCCGGTATCGACGGTGAGCTGAATGTTCAGCTTGCCACCCGGTGCAACGTGAGCGATCACGTGATCCGGATTGATGATTTCCACGTCATGCGGCAGTTCGATATCACCGGCCTTGACAACGCCTTCGCCATCGCGGCTGAGGGTCAGCTGGACTTCGGTGCGGTTTTGCAGCTTGAACACGACACCCTTGAGGTTCAGCAGGATGTCAACGACGTCTTCACGGACGCCGTCCAGGGTCGAGTACTCGTGCAGAACGCCGTCGATCGACACTTCCGTCACCGCAGCGCCAGGCAGCGAGGACAGAAGAATGCGGCGCAGGGCGTTGCCGAGGGTGTGGCCGTAGCCACGCTCGAACGGTTCCATCACGACACGTGCATGAACCGGCGAGAGGGTTTGTACGTCAATGATGCGCGGTTTCAGAAGAGCACTGCTTTGCATCTGCATTCCTTCGTTAAATAGCAACGGCGACACGGGCTATCAGCCCGTATCGCCTGTCGCATTCGGATTAGCGCGAGTAAAGTTCGACCACGAGGCCTTCGTTCAGCGACGAAGACAGCTCGGCGCGTTGCGGCTTGGCCTTGAAGGTGCCCTTGGCAGCCTTCACATCAACACTGACCCACTCCGGGAAGCCGCGCGAGTCGGCAGCCGCGAGAGCAGCCTTCGTGCGCAGATGGCCACGAGCGGCTTCGGTCAGTTCGACCACGTCACCAGGACGGACCGAGTACGACGGGATATTTACACGCTTGCCGTTGACCAGCACGCCGTTGTGACGGACGATCTGGCGCGACTCTGCGCGCGAGGCGCCGAAGCCCATGCGATAGGCAACGGTGTCAAGACGCGACTCAAGCAGTTGCAGCAGGTTCTCGCCGGTCTGACCCTTCTTGCGTTCGGCTTCTGCGAACGCGCGACGGAACTGACCTTCGAGTACGCCGTAGGTACGGCGGATCTTTTGCTTTTCACGCAGTTGCTGACCATAGCCCGACAGGCGGGCACCGGACTTCTGGCCGTGCTGACCAGGCGCATAGCTGCGGCGCTCGATGGCGCATTTATCGGTAAAACACTTTTCGCCCTTGAGGAACAGCTTCTCGCCCTCACGGCGGCACTGACGGCACTTGGCATCAAGATTACGGGCCACGTTTGCGTCTCCTGGTTAGATGCGACGGCGCTTGGGCGGCCGGCAACCGTTGTGGGGAATCGGAGTGATATCGGTAATGCTGGTGATCTTCATGCCGAGGGCATTCAGCGCACGCACCGACGACTCACGACCAGGACCAGGACCCTTGACGCGCACTTCGAGGTTCTTGACACCACACTCCTGAGCAGCCTTGCCGGCGGCTTCAGCAGCGACCTGCGCAGCAAACGGGGTGCTCTTGCGCGAGCCCTTGAAGCCTGCGCCACCCGAGGTTGCCCACGACAGGGCGTTACCCTGACGGTCGGTGATGGTGATGATGGTGTTGTTGAAGGAAGCGTGAATGTGGGCGATACCTTCGGCCACATTCTTCTTGACCTTCTTGCGGACTTTAGTTGCAGTCTTTGCCATGTTTTAGCTTCCTGAATTACTTCTTGGCGCCAGCGATCGACTTGCGCGGGCCCTTGCGGGTACGTGCATTCGTGCGGGTACGTTGACCGCGGCACGGCAAACCGCGACGATGACGAAGACCACGGTAGCAGCCCAGGTCCATCAGGCGCTTGATGCTCATCGTCACTTCACGGCGCAGGTCACCTTCGACGGTGAACTTGGCCACTTCTTCACGCAGACGCTCGAGCTGAGCGTCAGTGAGGTCTTTGATTTTGTTGGTACGAACCACACCTGCTGCGTCACAGATCTTCTGTGCGCGAGTGCGGCCGACGCCGAAAATCGCAGTAAGAGCGATTTCAGCATGCTGATGATTCGGAATATTGACGCCTGCGATGCGGGCCATAACTAAGTCACCCTAATCGGTGGAACGGAAAACCCGCGATTGTATCGCAGGTCACTAATTTGCGTCAACCTTGACGCTGCTTATGACGCGGATCGGTGCAAATCACACGGACCACGCGGTTGCGCCGAATAATCTTGCAATTGCGGCAAATGCACTTTACTGAAGCCAGAACTTTCATGATTGTCTCCGGTTACATCTTATAACTTGAACCCGGTTGCCCGGGCTGCTCGGGGGCAGCCACCCCTTGCGCTTTCTCCACCTGCCTGAGGGGGCGGGCTTCGAACGTACAGGAACGGGGCTATCCGTTCCACTTCATTACTTAACTTTTCTCTCCCGATCACTCAGGAGCACAAGGTACAAACACCTTGCTTGATGCCCTCGCCGTACTACTGGCCAGGGCCTTGAATCATTTCGTTCTAAACACGATCCGCGCCTTGGACAGATCGTAGGGTGTCAGCTGAACTGTCACCTTGTCGCCGGGGAGGATGCGGATGTAATGCATGCGCATCTTGCCGGAGATATAGCCGAGCACAATGTGCCCGTTTTCCAACTTGACCCTAAATGTTGCGTTGGGGAGGTTTTCAACAACCTCACCCTGCATTTCAATAACGTCTTCCTTGGACATAAACCTATCAGCGGCCAGGCAGTGCTGGGCCACCCTTGAAGTTCGCCTTTTTCAACAGACTTTCGTACTGATGCGACATCAGGTAAGCCTGAACCTGTGCCATGAAGTCCATCGTCACAACCACAATAATCAGCAGACTGGTACCGCCGAAGTAGAACGGTACGTTCCACTTGAGAATCAGGAACTCCGGCAGCAGACAGACCACGGTGATGTAGATCGCACCGACCAGGGTGAGACGCATCAGGATCTTGTCAATGTACTTGGAGGTCTGTTCGCCCGGACGGATCCCCGGCACAAAGGCACCACTCTTCTTCAGATTGTCGGCGGTCTCACGTGAATTGAAGACCAGCGCGGTATAGAAAAAGCAGAAGAACACGATCGCCAGCGCATACAGGATCACATAGATCGGCTGTCCGGGAGACAGGGTCGCAGCGATGTCCTTGAGCCAGGTCAGGCCTTCATCGCCGGAGCTGAACCAGCTGGCAGCGGTTGCCGGGAACAGAATGATGGACGACGCAAAGATCGGCGGGATCACACCCGACATGTTCAACTTCAGCGGCAGATGCGAGCTCTGGCCGCCATAAACCTTGTTGCCTACCTGGCGCTTGGCGTAGTTGACCAGGATCTTGCGCTGGCCACGCTCGACAAACACCACCACATAGGTGACTGCAACCACGAGCAGGCAGATGAAGAGGCCGGCCAGTGCATGCATGGAACCGGTACGGATCAGTTCGAACATGCCGCCCAGCGCGCTCGGCAAGCCGGAAACGATGCCCGCGAAAATGATGATCGAGATGCCGTTGCCCAGACCACGCTCGGTGATCTGCTCGCCCAGCCACATCAGGAACATAGTGCCGGTGAGCAGAGTCATCACGGCAGTAAAGCGGAACAGCACACCCGGATCGAGCACCAGGCCGGCTTGCGACTCGAGCGCAATGACCATGCTGAAGCCCTGGAACAGGGCCAGCGCCACGGTACCGTAACGGGTGTATTGGGTAATCTTGCGACGACCCGCTTCGCCTTCCTTCTTGAGCTGCTCGAATTGCGGGATCGCAATCGTCATCAGCTGCATGATGATGGAGGCAGAGATGTAGGGCATGATGCCCAGGGCAAAGATCGTGAAGCGCGACAGCGCCCCGCCGGAGAACAGGTTGAACACCCCGAGGATGCCGCCCTGCTGGCTCTGGAAAAGTTCGGCAAGCTTCTGCGGATCAATGCCGGGCACAGGGATGTGTGCACCGATACGGTACACCACCAGTGCACCCAGCAGGAACCACAGACGGCTCCACAGGTCGCCGTACTTGCCAGTCTTGCCGATAGCGGGAGTTGCTGTCGCCACGAACGCTTACCTTGGTTACTTACTCAGCTGCAACGCTGCCGCCGACGGCTTCGATCGCCGCCTTGGCACCCTTGGTGGCACCCACGCCGCGCAACGTGACCTTCTTGGTCAGATTGCCCGACAGGATCACCTTGGCCGACAGAGCGTCGCCCGGGATCACGCCAGCTTGCTTGAGGGTCAGCAGGTCGATCTGGTCAACCGGCAGCTTCTCGATTTCCGACAGGCGCACTTCAACGTTGCGACCGGCGGTCAGCGAGACGAAACCACGCTTCGGCAGGCGACGAGCCAGCGGCATTTGACCGCCTTCGAAGCCAACCTTGTGGAAACCCCCAGCACGGGACTTCTGACCCTTGTGACCACGGCCGGCAGTCTTGCCGAGACCGCTGCCGATACCGCGACCGACACGCTTCTTGGCGTGCGTTGCGCCTTCAGCAGGCTTGATAGTATTCAGTTCCATGTTCTCAACCCTCGACCTTCACCAGGTAAGCGACCTTGTGGATCATGCCGCGGACAGCCGGCGTATCTTCCAGAAGGGCGCTGGTGTTCAGCTTGCGCAAGCCCAGGCCACGAACAGTGGCGCGGTGCTCCTGCTTGGTACCGATCAGGCTCTTAACGAGCGTGACCTTGATCTTCTTGTCAGCCATGGTCTTACTCCAGAATTTCGGCGACGGACTTGCCGCGCTTGGCAGCAATTTCCGACGGGGTGCTGGTGTTGAGCAAGCCGTTCAGCGTGGCACGGACCACGTTGTACGGATTGGTCGAGCCCAGGCACTTGGCCACGACGTCAGTCACGCCCATGACTTCGAACACGGCGCGCATCGGACCACCGGCGATGATGCCGGTACCCGGCGAGGCCGGCTGCATCAGCACCACGGCAGCACCGTGCTTGCCGGTCACGGTATGTTGCAGCGTACCGGACTTCAGGTTGACCTTGTTCATCTTGCGACGGGCTTCATCCATCGCCTTTTGCACGGCAACCGGCACTTCGCGGGACTTGCCCTTGCCCATGCCGACAGCGCCATCGCCATCGCCGACCACGGTGAGTGCTGCGAAGCCCATGATGCGACCACCCTTCACCACCTTGGTGACGCGGTTGATCGCAACCATCTTCTCGCGCAAGCCGTCGTCGCGTTCTTCCTGACCTTGCTGTTGCTTCTTGTTTTGCGGTTTAGCCATGATTGCTCTCGCTTAGAACTTGAGGCCGCCTTCGCGGGCAGCTTCGGCCAGCGCCTTGACGCGACCGTGGTAACGGAAACCGGAACGGTCGAAGGCAACTTCCTCCACACCCTTGGCCTTGGCACGCTCGGCAATCAGCTTGCCGATGACAGTAGCTGCAGCGACGTTGCCGCCGTTGGCCATCTGGGTGCGCACAGCCTGTTCGGCGGTGGAAGCAGCTGCCAGCACTTGCGTGCCGCAACCGGAGAAGATCTGGGCGTAGATGTGGCTGTTGGTGCGATGCACCGCCAGACGGGCCATCTTGAGCTCGGCGATCTTGAGGCGGGTCCTGCGCGCGCGGCGCAGACGAGTTTCTTTTTTGTCCATGATCTATCGCCCTTACTTCTTCTTGGTTTCCTTGATGACAACCGTTTCGTCGGAGTAGCGAACGCCCTTGCCCTTGTAGGGCTCCGGCGAGCGATACGCGCGAACATCGGCAGCCACCTGGCCAACCACTTGCTTGTTGATGCCCTTGATGATGATCTCGGTCTGAGTCGGAGTCTCGACCTTGATGCCTTCGGGCATTTCATGCACGACAGGGTGCGAGAAGCCCAGGCTGAGGTTCAGCTTGTCGCCCTGGGCTTGCGCACGGTAGCCCACGCCGATCAGGGTCAGCTTGCGCTCGAAACCCTTGGTGACGCCGGTAACCATGTTGTTCAGCAGTGCACGCTGGGTGCCGGACATGGCACCGCCATTGACGGTACCTTCGACAGCCTTGACCTGCAGAGCCTGGCCGTCATTCTCGATCGTGACCGAGGGCAGCAGCGGCTGCTTCAGGGTGCCCAGTGGGCCCTTGACGCTGATTTCACCGCCGGCGATGCTGACTTCAACACCCTTCGGCAGTTCAACGGGATATTTTGCAACGCGTGACATCGTCATACCTCCTTACGCCACGACGCAGAGGACTTCGCCGCCGACATTGCCGGCACGAGCCTTGCGATCAGTCATCACACCCTGGGGGGTGGAGACGATGGCGATACCGAGACCGTTCATGACGCGGGGCAGATCATTCGCACCCTTGTACACGCGCAGGCCAGGCTTGGAAACACGCTCGATGCGCTCGATTACCGGACGACCGGCGTAATACTTGAGCGCAATATCAAGCTCGGACAAACCGCCGTTTTCACGGACGGCGAAGTCGTCGATATAACCCTCATCCTTCAGCACCTTGGCGATCGACACCTTGAGCTTGGACGAAGGCATGGTGACAGCAGCCTTCTCGGCCATCTGTGCATTGCGGATACGGGTCAGCATATCGGCGATCGGATCAGTCATACTCATTCTTCGATCTCCTTACCAGCTGGCCTTGGTCATGCCCGGGACTTCGCCGCGCATTGCGATATCGCGCAGCTTCAGACGGCCCAGACCGAACTTACGGAAAACACCACGCGGACGACCGGTCAGCGCGCAACGGTTACGTTGACGCGTCGGAGCGGAGTCACGCGGCAGGGACTGGAGCTTAAGGCGTGCAGCCTGGCGCTCTTCATCCGACAGCTTGGCGTTGTCAATGATTGCATTCAGCTCGGCGCGCTTGGCGGCAAATTTCGCCACCAGCTTGGCACGCTTGGCCTCACGATTGATAAGTGCAAGTTTCGCCATGTTTCCCTCAGTTCTTGAACGGGAACTTGAAAGCGGCGAGAAGCGCCTTGGCTTCCGCATCCGTCTTCGCAGTGGTGGTGATGCTGACGTTCATGCCGCGCAGCGCATCGATCTTGTCGTACTCGATTTCCGGGAAGATGATCTGTTCCTTGAAACCGACGTTGTAGTTGCCACGACCATCGAAACCCTTGCCGGAGATACCACGGAAGTCGCGAATACGCGGCAGCGCGATGGTAACCAGGCGATCCAGGAATTCGTACATGGTGGTACCACGCAGGGTAACCATGCAGCCGATCGGATAACCTTCACGAATCTTGAAACCGGCGATTGCCTTCTTGGCCTTGGTGATGACGACCTTCTGGCCGGCGATCTTGGTCATGTCGGCGACAGCGTTTTCGAGCACCTTCTTGTCACCCACAGCCTCACCCACACCCATGTTCAGGGTGATCTTGGTGATGCGCGGGATCTCCATGACGGACTTGTAGTTGAACTGCTTCTGCAGTTCAGCCGTCACGGTCTCTTTGTAGAATTGTTGCAAGCGAGCCATGTCTATTCCTTATGCGTCGACAACTTCGCCGTTCGACTTGAACACACGAACCTTGCGGCCGTCGTCCAGGAACTTGAAGCCAACACGATCAGCCTTCTGGGTGACCTTGTTGAACAACGCGACATTGGAAATCTGGATCGGCATCTCTTTTTCGACGATGCCACCGGTTTCACCCTTCATCGGGTTCGGCTTGACATGCTTCTTGACGCGATTGATGCCAGCCACAACGACGAGCTCTTCGCTCAGCCACTGCGACACGGTACCGCGCTTGCCCTTGTCCTTGCCAGTCAGGACGACGACTTCGTCGCCTTTACGAATCTTGTTCATGCGCGCACTCCTTACAGAACTTCGGGTGCCAGCGACACGATCTTCATGAACTTCTCAGTACGAAGCTCACGGGTGACCGGCCCG
>JAIEOJ010000146.1 GCA_019750575.1 Rhodocyclaceae bacterium
CTAGCGAAGGAGTGGGGGCAACAGCAGCTGCGCTGGTAGACTTATCCACAGTTGCTGGTAACAAAATCAGCAATCCGTCCTGGGTCAAATTTCAATCGGCAGGGTGGGTCAATTTTCCATCAGCGCCAACAAGCCATAGAGCAGCAGGAAGCGCGGCGCGTGGGTGGCACGCTCGGGTGCCATTAACCGCTGGGCATCGGGTTGCTGGAACAGCGCGGTGTCGATATTGGGTAGGTCGATTCTGGATTCAGACACGGCGGCCTTCCGCATTCACGACGGCTTCGCCGTCTTCCTTGCTGAATGCACCGCGCTGCGGCTGGGGCAGGATGTCCAGCACCGCTTCCGAAGGTCTGCACAGCAGTGCGCCCAGCGGCGAGACCACGATGGGGCGGTTGATGAGGATGGGGTGCTGGAGCATGAAGTCGATTAAATGTTCGTCGCTCCATTTGGAATCATCCAGGCCCAATTCCGCATAAGGTGTGCCTTTCTCGCGCAGCACCGCACGCACTGGCACACCCATCGCAGCGATCAGCGTTTTCAGCGTCTCGCGGTCGGGCGGTGTTTTCAAGTATTCGATGATGGTCGGCTCTTCGCCGCTGTTGCGAATCAAGCCCAGCACGTTGCGCGACGTACCGCAGTCGGGGTTGTGATAGATGGTGATCTGGCTCATGCCATTGCCTCGGTTCAGGGATTCGTGGGGTTGGCGGAATACATGCTGGCGCCCTTGAGCCGCCACCGGCGGCCCAACCGCAAGGCGACATGCACCAGCAGGATGAGCACCGGCACTTCCACCAGCGGCCCGATCACCGTGGTGAAGGCGACAGGCGAAGCCAGGCCGAACGACGCAATAGCCACGGCGATGGCCAGCTCGAAGTTGTTGCCTGCGGCAGTGAAGGCGATGGCGGTGGTGCGTGGGTAGTCGGCCTGGATCAGCCGGCCCATAAAGAAACTGATGAGGAACTGGATCACGAAGTAGAGTGTCAGCGGCACGGCAATCTTTAGCGCGTCCATCGGCAGGCGCACCACGTCGGCACCTTTGAGGCTAAACATGGCCACGATGGTGAACAGTAGCGCCGCCAGCGTGATGGGACTGATCCGCGGCAGGAATGCACGCTCGTACCAGTCCTGGCCCTTGCGTCGAATCAGCGAGCGCCGGGTCAGGTAGCCGGCCAGGAACGGGATGCCCAGGTAAATCAGTACCGCCTCGGTGATCGTCCAAAAGCCCACGTCAATGACGCTGCCTTGCAGGCCGAACACAGGCGGCAGCACCGACAGGAAGAACCAGGCATAGGTCGAGAAGAACAGGATCTGGAAGATCGAATTGAAGGCGACCAGGCCCGCGACATACTGGTTATCACCACGCGCCAACTGGTTCCACACAAGCACCATAGCGATGCAGCGTGCCAGTCCAATCAGGATCAGGCCGGTCATGTATTCCGGCTGGTCGCGTAGGAAAATCACCGCCAGCACGAACATCAGCACCGGCCCGATGATCCAGTTTTGCACCAGTGACAGCAACAGCACGCGCCGGTCGGCGAAGACCTCGTGTAGCGTCTCGTAGCGCACCTTGGCCAGCGGCGGGTACATCATCAGGATCAGGCCGATGGCGATCGGGACGTTGGTCGTGCCGATCGAGAGCGCATTGAGCGCATCGGGCAAACCGTCGAAGAACGTACCCAATGCAACACCCAGCGCCATCGCGGCGAAAATCCAGACGGTGAGATAGCGATCTAGGAAGGACAGGCGCGATGGCGTGTTCAGCATCGAATGCCCGCTTTGGGGGCTGTCGTGATTCATGAGGTTTTCCTGTTTGCCAAAGCCCGCAGACGCTCCACTCCCACCGGCTCTTCGGTCAGAAGCGGCACGACAGCATGGCGTCGGGCATGTTGTGTGGCCACGGCGTCGATTTCCCGCAACTCGTTGCGTGCACGCTGGCGCAGCAGCGGGGAATGCGGATGTGCGGCCGCCACGCTGTTGTTAACGATCCAGGCCCACGGCTCGATGCCCGCGCGGCGCAGGTCGTCTTGCAGGTTGGCCGCTTCCAGCACGGGCGTGGTTTCGGCCAGGGTGACAATGAGCACCTTGGTCTGCTTCGGATCTTGCAACTGCATCATCGGCGTCGTGAAATGAACGCCCGTCTCACCCATCTGCCGGGCGATGTCGCGGTGGTATGCGCCGGTGGCGTCGAGCAGCAGCAAGGTGTGGCCTGTGGGCGCGGTGTCCATCACCACGAACTTTCTGCCCCCTTCGCGGATGGCACGGGAGAATGCCTGGAACACCGCGATTTCCTCGGTGCAGGGCGAGCGCAGGTCTTCTTCCAGCAAGGCGCGGCCTTCGGCATCGAGCTGCGCGCCCTTGGTGTCCCGCTCCGACCGGGATAACGATCTGCATTCGGCTGGCCTATCCGTGATCTGGGAATTGGACTTCTTTGGCCGAGTGCGGCGCAGCGTGGAATCGCAGCGCGCCGAGACCGAGGCCAGCGCAGCCGACCTGGCGGGCGTACAAGTGGCTATGGTGGCCGAGTTGACCGACGCCTATTTCCGCTTGCGCGGCTTGCAAGTGCAATTACAGGTCGCGCGGGACAACGAAATCAACCAAGCCGAAACGCTGCGGCTGATCGAGGTCTTGTTCGAGAACGGCCGGGGCACGTCGTTCGATGCCGACCGCGCCCGCACGCAATTGGCGCTGACACGCTCGCGCATTCCGCCGCTTGAAGCTGAGGCTGCTGTGGCCGCCCACCGCATTGCCGTGCTCACTGGCCGCACGCCTGCGGCGATGGCCGAAGTGCTGGATCACCCCGCAGCCTTGCCTGAGCTGCCCGCCCAGATCAACGCCGGTGCACCGGGCGATCTACTGCGTCGCCGTCCCGATGTGGCTGCGGCAGAACGTAGGCTGGCTGCGGCCACTGCGCGTATCGGCGTAGCCATGGCAGACCTGTTCCCTCGCTTTACGTTGGGAGGGCTGATCGGCACGCAGGCGTTGGGCTTTGGTTCGTTGTTCGAGCGTGATAGTGAAACGCGAATGATCTCGCTCGGTGTGGGTGGTTCCTTCCTAGACGTGGGCCGGGTGCGGTCGCGCATCGCGGCGGCCAATTCAGCCACTGCCGAAAACTTGGCGGTATACGAGCGCACGGTGCTGCGCGCCATGGAAGAAACCGAGAACGCGCTGGTACGCCTATCGCGCGCGCAGACCGAGAACGCCATGCTGGTACAGGCGACCGAGGCCAGCCGCCGGGCAGCCAAGACGGCTCGCCTGCAATTTGAGGGCGGCGCCATCCATGTTTTGGATGTGCTGGAGGCCGAACGTTCACGCTTGGAGTCCGAAGACTTGCTGGCACAAAGCGCCACCCGCAGGGCGACGGCGTTGGTGGCGGTCTACAAGACGCTGGCCGGCGGCTGGTCACACGCCTTGCCCGGACCGCAGGGCGAGGCAGTCGCGCAGCGCCACAAAAGCGGCGACAGGCCTGAACTGGATGAACTCGGTGAGATGAGCGGCTACAACGCTGCGACTCTCAAACGGCCTTTGTACTGACAACAGGAGGCGAAATGGAGATTCGACACTTACGCTGCTTTCTCGCTGTCGCCGAAGAACTACATTTCGCCCGCGCGGCCGAGAGGCTGCACATCGAGCAGTCACCGCTGTCGCGCACTATCAAGGAACTGGAGGAGAGCCTGGGCGAACAGTTGTTCATTCGTACCAGCCGCAGCACGCGGCTGACACGGGCGGGCAAGCTGTTTCTGGAGCATGTGCCGCGCATCTTCACCGCCTTGCAGCAGGCGCGCGATAGCGTGAATGCAGCCACCAACGGCTTCCACGGTCAGTTGCGTATCGCACTGTCCGACGGCATCACGCCCTCGCGCCTGCCGTCCTTGCTGGCGCTGTGTCGGCAGGAAGAACCCGAAGTCGAGATTCGCCTGTTCGAGGTACCCTTGTCGCAGCAGATCAAGGGACTGCATGACGACCTGTACGACGTGGGCTTTGCCCAGTCCGATGAAGTTGGAGAAGGCATCACTGCCGAAGCCGTTTGGAGCGATGCACTGATGGTGGCGGTTCCTGCACGCCATCCGCTTTTGAAGCACAGGCGCATCCCGCTGGAAGAAGTGCTGCGCTATCCGCTGGTGCTGTGCGATCCGCACGTATGCGAAGGCCATGCTCGCCAAGTCGAGCGTGTACTGCGCCGGATAGATATGGAGCCGCTGATTGCCGAACGTGTGGCTTCGTGCGATTTGATGATGGCGTTAGTGTCGGCGGGCTTTGCGCTGGGCCTAGCCGGAGCGCCGCATATCGCAGGCAGCCGTGAGCCTGGGATTGTGGCTCGGCCGCTGGCGGGTCGCTCACCCATGCTGACCACTTATGTGCTGCACCGGGAAGGTGGATCCTCGGACGTGCTGTCACGCTTTATCGAGCGTGTGCAGGCCATCGAATCGCCGGACGGCATCAGAGCCACGCCCCCCCTTGAACCCGATTCCCAAGAGGAAGTCGAGTCATGACCATGAAGCAGATCGCCCCATTCCTGTTGGTCGCCGCGCTGTCCGCTTGCGGCCAGTCCGAAACACCGAAACAGGCAACCAATGTACCGACCGTGGAAGAGCTGGTCGCAGATCCTGCGCGCCTGAGGGAGCTGCGCCGCCAGTGCAAGACCGAACGCCCGACGATGGGAGACGTGCTGTGCAACCGGGTGGCCGAGGCGACGAACAAGCGCTTCTTTGGCTATGGAAACACGCCCTACACGCCGCCGAAGTTCTGATTGTTGGCTTTCTGCCGCGAATCTTGATTTTTCTTTCTCGACACGCCGCCGCGCGCTCACGCCTGCGGCGTTTTTACTGGTTTCGCCTCTGCATGACACCATGCTTTTTGCATCACCTTGCTGCCGATAACGGTCTTTGACCGGCACTGAACCGGCACCGATCCTGACGCCTGCGGCACGCCTTTGTGCCGCGTTTTCCACGGGGAATCAGCGCAGGAGAAATCGGAGGCCAGGGTATGCAAGCTCAGGGCGTGTTGTTCGGGCAGATCGCCGCCGTCTTCGGCATCGTGATCGCCGGTGTGTGGGGTGCCACGCAATGGACCGCCGCCGCCTTGGGCTACCAGCTACGCCTGGGCGCGCCCTGGTTCGACTTCCACGGCACGCCGGTCTATTACCCGTGGAAGCTGTTCGAGTGGTGGTTCTTCTTCGACGCCTACGCGCCGCAGGTGTTCGACACCGGCGGCATGATCGCGGCGAGCAGCGGCCTGCTGGCCGTGGTGGTCGCCATCGCCATGTCGGTGTGGCGCTCGCGCCAGGCGCGCAAAGTGACGACCTATGGCTCGGCCCGCTGGGCCGATGTCGCCGACATTCGCAAGGCCGGGCTGACGCAGCCCGCCGGCGTCTTTCTCGGCCAGCATGACGGCCACTACCTGCGGCACGAAGGGCCGGAACACGTCCTGACCTTTGCGCCCACGCGCTCGGGCAAGGGTGTGGGCCTGGTGGTGCCGACGCTGCTGTCCTGGCCGGCATCCGCCGTCATCCACGACATCAAGGGCGAGAACTGGCAGATCACCGCTGGCTGGCGTTCGCGCTTCTCGCATTGCCTGCTGTTCAACCCGACCGATGCCAGTTCGGCGGCCTACAACCCGCTGCTGGAAGTGCGGCGCGGCGCGCATGAGGTGCGCGACGTGCAGAACATCGCCGACATCCTGGTCGATCCCGAAGGTGCGCTGGAGAAGCGCAACCACTGGGAGAAGACCAGTCACGCGCTGCTGGTCGGTGCCATCCTGCATGTGTTGTACGCGGGCGAAGACAAGACGCTGCGTGGCGTCGCCAACTTTCTCAGCGATCCAGCCAGCCCGTTCGAGCTGACATTGCACCGGATGATGACGACCAAGCACTTGGGTGATGTGCAGCATCCGGTTGTCGCCTCCGCCGCCCGCGAAGTGCTCAACAAGAGCGACAAC
The DNA here is from genome assembly GCA_019750575.1 of Rhodocyclaceae bacterium. GTDB lineage: Bacteria > Pseudomonadota > Gammaproteobacteria > Burkholderiales > Rhodocyclaceae. The sequence goes on from JAIEOJ010000146.1 coordinate 5,935, forward strand.
GAGCGCTCGGGCGTGCTCTCCACTGCCATGTCGTTCCTCGGCCTGTACCGCGATCCGACCGTGGCCGAAGTCACCTCGCGTTGCGACTGGCGCATTGCCGACCTGATCGCTTCAGAGCATCCCGTCTCGCTGTATCTGGTAGTGCCGCCTTCTGACATTTCGCGCACCAAACCGCTGATCCGGCTGATCCTCAACCAAATCGGACGACGGCTCACCGAATCGCTGGATGGCAGTGATGGCATCCAACGCCGCCACAAGCTGCTGTTGATGCTCGATGAGTTCCCGGCGCTGGGCCGTCTGGACTTCTTCGAGACCGCGCTGGCCTTCATGGCGGGCTATGGCATCCGCAGCTTCCTCATCGCGCAGTCGCTCAACCAGATCGACAAGGCATATGGGCAGAACCATTCGATCCTGGACAACTGCCATGTGCGCGTGACCTTCGCTACCAACGACGAACGAACGGCCAAACGCATTTCTGAAACCCTCGGCACCGCCACTGAACTGCGCGCCCAGCGCAACTATGCCGGACACAGATTGGCCCCATGGCTCGGCCACCTGATGGTGTCGCGGCAGGAAACCGCACGGCCACTGCTTACGCCGGGCGAAGTGATGCAACTGCCGACCGATGAAGCGGTGGTGATGGTGTCCAGTGTCGCGCCGATCAAGGCGAAGAAGCTGCGCTATTTCGCCGATGCCAATTTCAAGCAGCGGGTATTACCGCCGCCTTCGGTGACGGCTGGCCGCTATGCCGATGTGCCGCCGGCACGGCCTGACGACTGGAGCGGCTTGGCAATACCTGCGGTTCCCGCGACACCGGCCACGGCGTCCGCCGATGACCTGGAGGCCTTGGGTTCGACCGACGATGGCGGCCCACGCCGCCAGCCCGAACTGTCCGAAGCCATCGCCTATGCCCCCGAGATGGATGCCCCGAGCAGCGACCTGTCGCTGCTCGATGACGACGACATGCCCCCGGTGCTTCCCGGCCAGATCGACCCCGCCCTGCAACGCACGGCGCGACTGGCTTCTCTCGACCCCAACGACGGAATCGACCTATGAGCCAATACCGCCTCAATCTGTTCATCCAGCACGAGCACGCCAAACGTCTGGAAGAACTGGCCGCCAAGAAAGGCGTGTCCAAGTCGTCCATCGTCGCGGCGGCGCTCGCATCGTGGCTATCGCCCGATGCCGGCGACCAGCGTGAGGCCGCCATCGCCAAACGACTGGATCGCCTGTCGCGGCAGGCCGAGCGCCTGGAGCGTGACCAGAACATCCAGATCGAGACGCTGGCGCTATTCGTCCGCTACTACCTGACCGTCAGCACGCCGGTGCCGGAGGCCCATCAGGATGCGGCTCGCGCGCAGGGCAAGGCGCGCTTCGAGCAGTTCGTCGAACAGTTAGGCCGCCACCTGCTGCGTGGCCGCAGCCTGGTACGGGACGTGGTGGAAGAACTGCATCCCCAGGATCGTGAGTTCGAGATGCGCATGGATGACGCGGCCGCGATGGCCGCCGCCCATGAACGCACTGCGGAGCGTGCGTCATGAGTGCCGTTCCTCAAATCCCGCCCGAACCGCGCTCATCCGCTGCAGCATCCCAGGATCGCCGCATCCAGATGCTGCGCACGGCGATGGGGCCGGTGATCGCCGCTGCGCTGGAAGACCCGGACGTGGTGGAAGTGATGCTCAACCCCGACCGGACATTGTGGGTGGATCGGCTGTCGTCTGGCCGTGCGCCGCTCGGCGTCGAACTGCCCGAAGCCGATGGCGAACGCATCATCCGCCTGGTCGCCGCCCATGTCGGTGCGGAGGTGCATCGCGGCCAACCGCTCTTGACCGCCGAACTGCCTGAAACCGGCGAACGCTTCGAGGGCATCCTGCCGCCCGCCGCACCCGGCCCGGCCTTTGCGCTGCGCAAGCGTGCCGTGAGCATCATCGGTCTGGATCGCTATGTGGCTGATGGCATCCTGACCACTGGGCAGGCCGAGTTTCTGCGTCATGCCGTGCGCGAGCGGCACAACATCCTGATCGCCGGAGGCACCAGCACCGGCAAGACCACGCTGGCCAATGCCTTGCTGGCCGAGATCGCCGCCACCGGCGACCGCGTGCTGGTGCTCGAAGACACCATCGAACTGCAATGCGCGGCCCGCGACCATGTGCCGCTGCGCACCCGCGCCGGCGTCGTGTCCATGACCGAGCTGGTGCGGGCCACGATGCGCCTGCGGCCCGACCGCGTGATCGTCGGCGAAGTGCGCGGCGGCGAAGCGCTGGATCTGGTGAAGGTCTGGGGCACCGGCCACCCCGGCGGCATCGCCACCATTCATGCCGGCTCCGCGTTGGGCGCGCTGCTGCGCCTGGAGCAACTGATCCTCGAAGTGGCGGTGAATCCGCCCCGCGCCCTGATCGCCGAGGCGGTCAATGTCGTGATCCACATCGCAGGCCGCGGCCGCAAGCGCCACGTCGAAACCATTTCCCGCGTCGTCGGTTTCGACGGCGCGGGCTACCGCCTGGCGGATGCGCTGGAAGCGACGCTTCCCGAGCTGCCGCCGGTTCCTCTTACAGCCGCTGCCGCTACGCCTTCCTCGATCCCTGAACAACCTGGAGAACTGCCATGACGCACGTTGATGCTTTCCGTCTTTCTGTAAACCCGCTTTCCCCGCTGCCCATGCTGGCGCGTTTGCATCGCCTGGCCCGACCCGCAGGACAAGGGTTGCTGCTCGCGGTGTTGATGCTGTTGCTGGCGGGCACGGCGCAGGCCGCCGGTTCCTCAATGCCGTGGGAAGGCCCGCTGCAATCCATTCTCGAATCCATCCAGGGGCCGGTAGCCCGCATCGTCGCGGTGATCATCATCATCGCCACCGGCCTGGCGTTGGCCTTCGGCGATACCAGTGGCGGCTTTCGCAAGCTGATCCAGATCGTCTTCGGCCTGTCCATCGCCTTCGCGGCTTCGAGCTTCTTCCTGTCGTTCTTCAGCTTCTCCGGCGGGGCCGTCGTATGAGCACGGCCACCGATCTTCCGGGCTTTGAAGTGCCGCTGCATCGCTCGCTGACCGAGCCGATCCTGCTGGGCGGTGCGCCGCGCACCGTGGCGATTGCCAACGGCACGCTGGCCGCCGCCGTCGGGCTGGGCCTGCAACTGTGGATTCCCGGCGTGGTGCTCTGGATCATCGGCCATTCGCTGGCCGTATGGGGCGCGCGTGTCGATCCGCAGTTCATGCAGGTCTTCGCCCGGCACATCAAGCACAAGCCGCTGCTGGACGTGTGAGGACGATGCCATGCTGAACCTTGCCGAATACCGCCAACGGCCCGCGCTGCTGGCCGACTGGCTTCCCTGGGCCGGGCTGATCGCGCCGGGCGTTGTGCTGAACAAGGATGGCTCTTTCCAGCGCACGGCACGTTTTCGCGGGCCGGACTTGGACAGCGCCACGCAAGGCGAGTTGATCGCCACATCGGCGCGGCTCAACAACGCGTTGCGCCGCCTGGGTTCGGGCTGGGCCTTGTTCATTGAGGCCGAACGCCGGCCGGCGGCGGACTACCCACACTCCGACTTTCCCGAACCGCTGTCCTGGCTCGTGGACGAGGAACGCCGCGCCGCCTTCGAGGAATCAGGGCATCACTTCGAGAGCGGCTATCACCTGACGCTGGCTTACCTGCCGCCCGAGGAATCGCGCGCCCGCGCGGCCAAGCTGCTCTTCGAGAACGCGCCCGGCGATGGCGTGGACTGGGGCGGTCGCCTCGATGCCTTCGTGGCGGAAGCCGATCGTGTCTTCGACTTGCTCGATGGCGTGATGCCGGAAATCGCCTGGCTCGATGACGCCGAGACGCTGACCTACCTGCACGCCGCGGTTTCGACGAGGCGTTATCGCGTGGGCGTGCCCGAAGTGCCGTTCCACATCGACGCGCTACTGGCCGACTGCGCCCTAGTCGGTGGCCTGGCGCCCACGCTGGGAGACCAGCACCTGCGCGTGGTGTCGGTGCGGGGCTTTCCAACTTCCACCTGGCCGGGCCTGCTGGACGACCTCAACCGCCTGGGCTTCGCCTACCGCTGGAGCACGCGCTTTCTCTGCCTGGACAAAGCCGAAGCGGAAAAGGAACTCGGTCGCCTGCGCCGCCAGTGGTTCGCCAAGCGCAAGAACGTCATCGCGCTGCTGCGTGAAACCATATTCCAGCAGGAAAGCCCGCTGGTGGATACCGACGCCAGCAACAAGGCCGCCGATGCCGACGCCGCCCTGCAGGAACTGGGCAGCGATCAAGTGGCCTTCGGCTACCTCACCGCCACAGTGACGGTGCTCGATGTCGATCCAGCCGCGGCCGACGAAAAGCTGCGCATGGTGGAGCGCGTCATCCAGGGCCGGGGCTTCGTGACCATCCCCGAAACGCTGAACGCCGTGGATGCGTGGCTGTCGTCCATTCCTGGCAACGCTTACGCCAATGTGCGCCAGCCCATCGTCTCGACGCTGAACTTGGCGCACATGATGCCCTTGTCAGCGGTGTGGGCCGGGCCGGAGAAGAACGACCATCTGGACGGCCCGCCGCTGATCGTCACCCGCACCGATGGCGCGACGCCTTTTCGCTTGGTCACGCACATCGGCGACGTGGGCCACACACTGGTCGCCGGGCCGACCGGCATGGGCAAGTCGGTACTGCTTGCCATTCTGGCCATGCAGTTCCGGCGCTACTTCGGCTCGCGGATCTTCGCCTTCGACATGGGCCGCTCCATGCGTGCCACGATCCTCGGCCTCGGCGGCGAACACTACGACCTCGGTGCCGATGGCGGCATCGCCTTTCAGCCGTTGGCCCGTATCGACAGCGAGGGCTACCGCACCTGGGCGGCTGAATGGGTGGAAGGCCGGCTACTGCACGAAGGCGTGACCGTCGGCCCCGACGAGAAGGCAGCCATCTGGTCGGCGCTGGGTAGCCTCGCCGGTGCGCCGGTGGAACAGCGCACGCTGACCGGGCTTTCCGTGCTGCTGCAATCGAACGCGCTACGGCAAGCGCTGTCGCCCTATGTGCTTGGCGGCGCCCACGGCAAGCTGCTGGACGCCGACCGCGACCGGCTGGGCATGGCCGACGTGCAGGGCTTCGAGATGGAAGAACTGATGCACAGCCCCGCCGCCGTGCAAGCGGTGCTGCGCTACCTGTTCGCCCGCTTCGATGAGCGTTTCGATGGTGCGCCCACGCTGCTGATTCTGGATGAAGCCTGGCTGTTCCTCGATGAGCCATCTTTCGCGGCCCGCATCCGGCAATGGCTCAAGACGCTCAGGAAAAAGAACGTCAGCGTCATCTTCGCCACGCAGAGCCTGGCGGACATCAAGGACTCGACCATCGCGCCCGCGATCATCGAGAGCTGCGCCAGTCGGATTTTCTTGCCTAACCCGCAGGCGACCGAGCCGCAGATTCGCACGATCTATGAGGGTTTCGGGCTCAACAGCCGGCAGATCGAGATCGTCGCCACCGCGCAGCCCAAGCGCGACTACTACTACCAGTCGCGTCTCGGCAACCGCCTATTCGATCTCGACCTGGGGCCGTTGGCGCTCGCCTTCGCGGGCGCATCCACCCCTCAAGACCAACGCGACATCGACCGCGTGCTGACGCAGGCCGGCGCCCCCGGCTTCACCGGCGCGTGGCTGCGCCATCGCGGCCTCGACTGGGCTGCCGACCTGCTGCCGTCCTCACCGGCGGCCGCTTCGTTTCTCAACTCCCAACCACTGGAGGTTTCACCATGAAGACCAAGCCCCGTTTGCTGTCCGTCTCGCTCGCCGCCGTGCTGTCGGTATCGCTGCTGGCCGTGCAGCCCGCGTCCGCGCTGACGGTGTTCGACCCGTCGAACTTCGTGCAGAACACGCTGACAGCCATCCGCACGCTGGAGCAGATCAACAACCAGATCAACCAGCTCCAGAACGAAGCGCAGATGCTGATGAACCAGGCACGCAATCTGGCGAAGCTGGACTTCAACATCGTCAACCGGCTGCGCTCGACGCTCGCCACCACTGAGCGCCTGATCGCCGAGGCACGCGGCCTGGCCTACGACGTGCAGAGCATGGACGCCACGTTCGCCCGCCTGTACCCGGAGCAATATGCCGCCACCATCAGCGGCGACCGCATGGCGCAGGACGCCCGCGAACGCTGGCAGAACACCTTGAACGGTCTGCACACCGCGATGCGGATGCAGGCGCAGGTGTCGCAAAACCTTGCTCAAGACGAAAGTGCGCTGGCCGACCTCGTGAGCCAGAGCCAGTCGGCCACCGGCGCTCTGCAAGCCATGCAGGCGACGAATCAGCTTCTCGCCTTGCAGGCCAAGCAGTCGATCCAGGCGCAGCAGCTCCAGATCACGCAAGACCGGGCCGCTTCGCTGGAACTGGCGCGGCAGGCGGCGGCGACCGAACGCGCCCGCGAAGTGCGGCGGCGCTTCCTCGGCACCGGCACGCCGTACACGCCGCAGTCCGTCAACTTCTACAACAACTGACGGGAGGCGGCCATGCGATGCGCTTCCGTCCTGCTGGCCGTGCTGCTGACCGCTTGCGGCCAGCAGCCGGTCGAGAACTTGGCCGACGCCCTGGCCGCCGACCCCGTGCGGCTCAAGGCGCTACGCGGGCAATGCGCGGCTGATCGGCAAGCCGTAGGCGAGGACGCCTGCCGCGCCGCCGCCGAAGCCTTCCGGCGACGCTTCTTCGCCGGCCACACCGGGCCGGACGAATACGAATCGCTGACCGAACTGCCGCCGATTCCGCCGAGCTTCGACACGCCCACCGACGACATGCCAGCGCCGCTCACCTCGCCGGAGAACACGCCATGAACGACGTGACCATCATCGACCGTTTCCTCGATACGTTCTCGCGCTACATCGACTCGGGCTTCGGGCTGCTACAAGGCGAAGTGGCGTTTCTCACCGCCACGCTCATCGTCATCGACATGACGATCGCGGGCCTGTACTGGGCCATGAGCCACGCCACCGGCCAGGGCGAAGACGTGATCGCCAAGCTGCTGCGCAAGGTGCTCTACGTCGGCGCCTTCGCCTACATCATCGGCAACTTCAACTGGCTGGCGAGCATCGTGTTCCGCTCGTTCGCCGGGCTGGGCCTGACGGCCACCGGCTCGGCCATGACGATGGAGAATTTTCTTCAGCCGGGGCGGCTGGCGAAAACCGGCATTGACGCAGGAGCACCGATTCTGGAACAGATCGGGGACATGGCCGGGTTCCCCGAGGTGTTCGTGAACATCGACCCCATCGTGGTGATGTTCCTCGCCTGGCTGGTGGTGATCCTCTGCTTCTTCGTGCTGGCGGTGCAGCTTTTCATCACGCTGATCGAGTTCAAGCTGACCACGCTCGCCGGCTTCGTGCTGGTGCCGTTCGCGCTGTGGAACAAGACGAGCTTCCTGGCGGAAAAGGTGCTCGGCAACGTGGTGTCTTCGGGCATCAAAGTCTTGGTGCTGGCCGTCATCGTCGGCATCGGTTCGGGTCTGTTCGCCGAGTTCCAAGCGCATCCCGATGAACCATCCATCGACCATGCGCTGGTCGTGATGCTGGCCTCGCTCGCGCTGCTGGCGCTGGGCATCTTCGGCCCCGGCATCGCCACCGGCCTGGTGTCCGGTGCGCCTCAGCTTGGCGCGGGCGCGATGGCCGGTGCTGCTGTCGGCGCTGTCGGCACGGGCGTCGCCATCGGTGCCGCCGCGACCGGCGTGGGCGCCGCCGTAGCCGCCGGGGCACGCATGGCGCCAGCCGCCGCGAAGCTGGCCGGTGCCGGGGCGCGTGCCGCCACCTCAGCGGCTGGCAACGCGCGGTCGGCGTTCCAGGCGGGTTCCACCGCTGCGGGCGGCGGGGCCAAAGGCGCGGCGGCTGGCCTTGGCAATGTCGCCAAGACCAGCGCACAGGCCGCCAGCCGCCGCGTCGCTTCTGGTGCTTCCGCAGCAGGGCAGAAGATGACCAGTTCCTTTCGTGCCGGCTGGAACGGATCTTCGGACGATGCCGGTGCAGCCGCGGCGGGCCAATCCGCCGCAAGCGAGGCCGCAGACGGCGCTGCCAACTCGCAGAAGCAAGAGCAACCCGCCTGGGCCAAGCGGATGCACCGCCGCCAGCAGATCACCCATGCCGCGACCACCACCGCCCACACGCTGCGCGGTGGCGACGGCGGCGGCTCAGGGCAAGGCCCGAGCCTGCGCGATTCCGATACCTGACCCTCAAGGAGAACACCCATGCGATTCAAACGACCGCAGGTGCGCTACGCCGATACGCCGCAGCCTGCCACCCCGTATCAAGCCGCCGCCCAGGTGTGGGACGAGCGTATCGGCTCGGCCCGCGTGCAGGCCAAGAACTGGCGGCTGATGGCCTTCGGCTGCCTGGTGCTCGCGCTACTGATGGCCGGTGGCCTGGTATGGCGCTCGGCGCAGTCCATCGTGACGCCTTACGTCATCGAGGTCGATCAGGCCGGACAGGTTCGCGCCGTGGGCGAGGCCGCCACGCCGTACCGGCCCGCCGATGCGCAGATCGCGCACCACCTGGCACGCTTCGTCAGCCTGGTGCGCTCGCTGTCCATCGACCCCATCGTCGTGCGGCAAAACTGGCTCGATGCCTACGACTACACCACCGACCGGGGCGCGGCCGTGCTCAACGACTACGCCCGCACCAATGATCCATTCGCTCGCATCGGCAAGGAATCGGTGACGGTGCAGATCACCAGCGTGGTGCGTGCCAGCGACACGTCTTTCAACGTGCGCTGGACGGAGCAACGGTTCGTCAATGGCGCACCCGCTGGCACCGAACGCTGGAACGCCGTGCTTTCCACCGTCCTGCAAACCCCGCGCACCGAACAGCGCCTGCGCAAGAACCCGTTGGGTATCTACGTCAACGGCCTGTCGTGGAGCCGCGAACTGGATTCTTCCGAAGGAGCCAAGCCATGAACCTGCCTTTCCGCTTTCACGCTTTGCCGTTGATCCTGCTTGCCCTCGCGGGCTGCGCCTCGCAGGGCAAGCCGCCGCCGACCATCTCACTTGATGAGCCAGTGCTGGCCCAGCCGCTGCCCGAACCGCTCGCGCCGGTGGAAGTCGTCGCCGTCCCCGAGCCGCTGGCGTTGCCGGCGCAGTTGAAGCCACTGCCGGAGGTCGATGCGGCCCCGGCTGCGCCGGAGCCAGCCGACGAGAAGGTACGTGTTTCCCGTGCCAACGCCGAGGCACGCATCGCACCCACACGCGAGGGCTACGTCAATGCTATCCAGGTGTGGCCTTTCACCGATGGTGCGCTTTATCAGGTCTATGCCTCGCCGGGGCGCGTGACCGTGGTTTCGCTCCAGCCGGGCGAGGAACTGGTGACGGTCGCCGCCGGCGATACCGTGCGCTGGATCGTGGGCGACACGTCCAGCGGCAGCAGCGACGCGCTGCGCGTCAATGTGCTGGTCAAGCCCATCCGCTCGGGCCTGAAAACCAATCTGGTCATCACCACCAGCCGGCGCACCTACCTGCTGGAGCTGACCTCGACGGAAAAGGCATGGATGGCCTCGGTATCCTGGGACTATCCACGCGACCGGATGCTGGCCTTGCAGCGCCAGTCGCAGGCGGCCAGCGCCGCCGCGCCAGTCGATACCGGCCTGGCGTTGGAGAAGATCCGCTTCCGTTACGCGGTATCGGGCAGCAACCCGCCGTGGAAGCCGCTGCGTGCCTTCGATGACGGCGAGAAGGTCTATATCCAGTTTCCGGCGGGCATTGCCCAGGGCGAGCTGCCGCCGCTGTTCGTCATCGGCGTGCAGGGCGACGGGCAACTGGTGAATTATCGTTTCCGCTCGCCGTACTACATCGTGGATCGCCTGTTCGGCGCGGCCGAACTGCGGCTGGGCGGCGATGGCGGCGACGTGGTGCGTATCGAGCGCACCGATGGCGTGGCGCGGAGGAACTGACCATGAGCCAGGATGACACTCCCGACCTCGCCGCTCCGCCGGCGGGCAAGGTGGCGCCCGAGGCTGTGGCGCTGCGTGCCCAGCCGCGTCCGGTCACGCGCCTGAACCGGCGCACGCTGGCCATCCTCGCGGGCGGCCTGTCGGTCGCCGTGCTTGGGGCCACGATCTGGTCGCTGCAACCGCATCGGCGCGGTACGGGCGAGCAAACCGAGCTTTACAACGTCGATCGCGTCTCGAAGTCCGAAGGGCTGGATGCGCTACCGACGGACTACTCGAAGCTGCCGCCAGCCTTGCCGCACGATGTACCCGAGCTGGGGCCGCCGCTGCCGGGCGACCTCGGCCCGGTCATCGTGAAGTCGCAGCAGCCGGTGACAGCCGCCTACGCGGCTCCCGGCCACGACCCGAACGATGCGCTGCGCAAGGAAGCCGAAGCTGCCGCAGCATCGTCCGTGTTCTTCCGCTCGGGTGCGCAGGCGGCCGCGCCGGTCGCGCAGTCGCAGGCCGCCACCGCGCCGGGCTTCGCCGCCAATGCGGCGTTCGACCCGATGGCCGCCGGGCCGGCCTCGACGGCGGCCCAGCCTGCCGATCCGACCGCCGTGCAGAACCGGCAAGACCAGAAGGAGGCTTTCCTGAAAGGCGGCTCTACGGAAACCCGCAATTCCGGCAACCTGACCCTGCCGGCTTCGCCGTATCAGGTCATGGCCGGAACGGTGGTTGCCGGAGCGCTGGTGACGGGCATCAAGTCGGACTTGCCCGGCGACGTGATCGCCACTGTGACAGAGCCGGTCTATGACACGGCCACCGGGCGTTTCCTGCTGATCCCGCAGGGTTCGCGCATCCTGGGCAAATACAACAGCCAGGTCAGTTACGGGCAGAGCCGCGTTCAAGTCGTCTGGAATCGGATCATTCTGCCGGACACGTCTTCGTTGACGCTCGACAATCTGGCCGGCGCAGATCCGGCCGGCTATGCCGGCCTGGAAGACGATGTGGACTACCACTGGGGCCGCATCTTTGCCGGTGCGGCGCTGACGACCCTGCTGGGCGTCGGCGCCGAACTGGCCGCGCCGGAGAATCGACAAGATGGCGATCGCGTCATCATCGCCGGGCGTGACAGTTTGCAGGACACGGTGAATCAAATCGGCCAGGAAGTGACCCGGCGCAACCTCAACATCCAGCCCACCTTGACCCAACGGCCCGGCCTGCCGGTGCGGATCATCGTCAACCGCGACTTGGTGTTGCGGCCGTACCAGCCGCTGTTCTTCAATCGGGGGACTTCACGATGAGCACAACCAAGAAGCTGCGGCTGGGGCCGCTGCCCAAGACCGAAAGCGTCAAGCTCACCTTTGCCTGCCCGGCCAGTCTTAAAACCGACCTCGACCGCTACGCCGCGCTGCACGCGCAGGCGTATGGCGAGGCAGTCGATGCGGCGACGCTGATCCCGCACATGCTGGAAGCGTTCATGGCGGGGGATCGGGGATTCAGAAAAGGAGGGGCAGGCAAGGCCGCCCCGCCGAAGCCGAGTTGACGATGCGGACGCCTCTACCATCCGCCCACGATGAAAGCGCAGCCCAAGGGCTGCGCTTTCGCTTTGAGCGGTGGCTTGCGATAGGCCGGGCTATGATGGCGGTGCGACCTTGCCCGCTCCGCCGCTCCTAGGCTTGCTACCGCGAAGCGCCTATGCGGCACCTAGCTCAAAACGCGGTAAGAGCACACCGAGGCCGAAATCTGGCCTAACCTATTGCCCCACAAGACCTTTCGTACCGTTGCATGTCCGCACTAACGACTTGACAGCGGACATTTTTTATGTCCGCGGCGCGGCAAGGCAAGAGCGGTGCGTCAAACCGTCTGAATCAGCCTGTCAAAGCGGCTTTGCAGATCGATGCCGCGCGACAGCTCTATCATCGCTGCGGTCATCGGCGGATAGGGGTCCTGCTTGCG
>JAIEOJ010000281.1 GCA_019750575.1 Rhodocyclaceae bacterium
GAGGGCCAGTTGACCCTGTCGCGCGCGAAACAGACATCCATTTCCGGTTGGGTGCGCCCGACCAAGCAGAAGAAAGATTAATACTGTGGCCCCCCACGTTCGCAAAATCAACTCGCTGCCCCCCCAGGGGGGGCGCACGTCCCCTTGGGGCGGCCCTACGGAGACGTAACATGTGTGGCATCGTTGCAGCCGTCGCAAGACGCAATGTGGTTCCCGTCCTGATCGAGGGACTGAACAAGCTCGAGTACCGCGGCTACGATTCGGCCGGCCTCGCCTATCTGGGTGACAGCGGCCTGACGCGGCTGCGCAGCGTGGGGCGCGTGGCCGAACTGGCCAGCCAGGCCGACGGCAAGGATGCAGTGCAGGGGATTGCGCACACGCGCTGGGCCACCCACGGCGTGCCATCCGAGCGCAACGCCCATCCGCATATTTCCTCCGGTCTGGCCGTGGTGCACAACGGCATCATCGAGAACTATGCCGAGATCAAGGCTGAGCTGACCGCCCTCGGTTATGTCTTCACCTCGGATACCGATACCGAAGTCATCGCGCATCTGGTCCATCACCTGCTCAAGACCACGCCCGACCTGTTCGATGCGGTACGCCTCGCCACCCTGCGTTTTCTCGGTGCCTATGCGATTGCGGTGATCCATGAGGGCGAGCAGCGCATCGTCGTCGCCCGCCACGGCGCACCCCTGCTGCTTGGCCTGGGCAGCGACGGCAACTATGCGGCTTCGGATGCCTCGGCGCTGCTGCAGGTGACGCGCAACATGGTGTACCTGGAAGACGGTGATATTGCCGAGATCACCCAGGGCAGCGTGCGCATCGCCCGTTCCGATGGCCGCGCCGTGACCCGGCCCGTGCATGAAAGCAGCCTGTCTGCCGATGCGGTCGAACTCGGCAACTTCCGCCACTACATGCAGAAGGAAATCTTCGAGCAGCCGCAGGCGCTGGCGAATACGCTGGAGATGGTCGGCGGCGCGCAGGCCATACAGCCGCAGATCTTCGGGGCAGAGGCCAGTGAGCTGCTGACCCGGGCGAAGTCCGTGCTGATCCTTGCCTGCGGCACCAGCTATCACTCGGGTCTGGTCGCGCGCTACTGGATAGAGCAGCTGGCCGGCATTCCCTGCACGGTCGAGATCGCCAGCGAGTATCGCTACCGCATCTCGGTGCACGATCCGGAGCAGCTCGTCGTCGCCATTTCGCAGAGCGGCGAGACGGCCGATACCCTGGCGGCCGTACGTTACGCCAAGGAGCGCGGCCAGCACATGACGCTGGCGATCTGCAATGTGGCGGAATCCGCCATCGTGCGCGAATGCGCCCTGCGTTTCCTGACCCGTGCCGGTCCCGAGATCGGCGTCGCGTCGACCAAGGCCTTCACCACCCAGCTGGCCGCGCTGGCCTTGCTGACCCTGGCGCTGGCCAAGCAGCAGGGCAGCTTGTCGGTACAGGACGAGCAGAATCACCTGAACGCCTTGCGTCACCTGCCGGTGGCGGTGCAGAAAGTGCTCGACATCGAGCCGCAGATCGAGGCCTGGGCACAGCACTTCGCCAACAAGCAGCATGCACTCTTCCTTGGTCGCGGTCACCACTATCCGATCGCACTCGAAGGGGCGCTCAAGCTCAAGGAAATTTCCTACATCCATGCCGAAGCCTATGCCGCCGGCGAGCTCAAGCACGGTCCCCTCGCCCTGGTGGATCGCGACATGCCGGTGATCTCGGTGGCGCCCAATGACACCTTGCTGGAGAAGCTCAAGTCCAACCTGCAGGAAGTCAAGGCACGCGGTGGCCAGTTGTATGTGTTTGCTGATCGTGACTCGGAGGTGCCGGAGTCCGAAGGGGTGCACATCGTGCGCCTGCCCGAGCACTACGGCCTGCTATCGCCCATCCTGCACGTGGTGCCGCTCCAGCTGCTGTCGTATCATGTAGCCTTGGTCAAGGGGACGGACGTGGACAAGCCACGTAATCTGGCCAAGTCGGTGACGGTAGAATAGGAACCTCGGCCGGCGCGGAGATGTCTGGATGCTGGCAGTGCATCTATGCTCACCCGCCATTTTCCCTGCCGAAACAATCGACAGTTGAACGAGAATTTTTGCGTTAAGTCAAAGATGCCGTATGCTGTCGGCGTAAACTTGTTTTTCAAGCCTAAGTAATAACATCCAACAGGAGAACACGATGAAGATTCTGGTAGCAGTCGATGGTTCGAAGCACTCTCTGTCGGCAGTCAAGTATGCCGCCAAGCTGGTCAGCAACATGCGTTCCAACGACTCGATCACCCTGATTAGCGTGCATGACGACACCGGTTTCAACCACGCCGCCAAGTTTGTTGGCAAGGCCCAGGTGGAAGACTACCTGCGTGAAGTCAGCGAAAAGGACCTCAAGAGCTCGCGCAAGGTTCTTGATACTGCCAACGTCAAGCACAACAACGCTATCGTGATCGGCCACGTGTCGGAAGAGATCGTCAAGTTTGCCGCCGCCGGCAAGTACGATCTGATCGTGATGGGTTCCAAGGGTCGTAGCGGCCTCGCCGACCTGCTGATCGGCTCGGTTGCCCAGCGCGTGCTGGCGACTGCCAAGCAGCCGGTCCTGCTGGTCAAGTAAGTCGTCCGGCAAGCCCGAAAGCCACTCTGCGGAGTGGCTTTTTTGTTTCCGGGTCCTGCCCGTACCCCCTGGCTCTCCACTCCATGTCCCGCCTGATTCTTGCTCCGATGGAAGGCCTCGCCGACGATGTGTTGCGCGATGTCCTGACCAGCACGCTCGCCTACGACTGGTGTGTGACCGAGTTCGTGCGTGTGACGGGCACGGTCATGCCGCACAGCCTGTATCTGCGCATGTCGCCGGAGCTGAAGCAGGGTTCGAAAACGGCAGCCGGAACGCCGACGCGCGTGCAGCTGCTGGGCTCGGACCCGGACATGATGGCGCGCAACGCCGCGCATCTGGCGCGGCTCAAGCCGGCCGGCATCGATCTGAACTTCGGCTGTCCGGCGCCGCTGGTCAATCGTCATCGCGGCGGCGCCGCCCTGCTGGGCGAGCCGGCGTTGCTGCACGCCATCGTCCGTGCCGTGCGCGCCGTCGTACCAGCCGAGATCCCGGTTACGGCGAAGATGCGTCTGGGCATAGACGACACCAGCCGTGCGCTCGACTGCGCGCTGGCGCTCGAGGCGGGTGGCGCCGAATCCCTGGTCGTGCATGCGCGCACCAAGGCGGACGGCTACAAGCCGCCGGCGCGCTGGGAATGGCTGGCGCGCATACGCGAAGAAGTGGGCTTGCCCCTGATTGCCAATGGCGAGGTGTGGACGCTGCAGGACTACTTCGATATCCGCGCCGTCAGTGGCTGCGATGACGTGATGCTGGGCCGCGGCGCGGTGGCCGATCCCATGCTTGCCTCCCGCATACGGCTGCGGCTGGCCGGCACCACGCCCCAGGATGCGATGCAAGACTGGGAAACCCTGCGCGGCCTCATCGCGCGCTTCTGGCTGCTGGCCAACCGCAAGCTGGCGCCGCAGCATACGCCGGGCCGGCTCAAGCAGTGGCTGGGCTTGATGCGCCGCGCCTATCCGCAGGCCGAGGCGCTGTATGCCGATCTGCGCCCGCTGCGCCATGCCGACGCGATGAGCCCGGTGCTGCGCAGTCACGGCATTGTCGTTAGCGAGGACAGGGCGGCCGCATGAATCCCGACGACCTGCAGCGGCTGGTGACACTGCATATGCCTTTCGGCAAGTACAAGGGCTATCTGATCGCCGATCTGCCCGGCAATTACCTCGCGTGGTTCGCGCGCAAGGGCTTTCCGCCGGGCGAGATCGGGCGCCTGCTGGCGCTGATGCTGGAGATCGATCACAACGGCCTGAAGCCCTTGCTCGGCCCCCTGCGCCGTCCTTGATTACTTGTTGATTCCCAGCAGTTCGACCTCGAAGGTCAGCGTGGCGTTCGGCGGAATCACGTTACCGGCGCCGCGGCTGCCGTAGGCGAGATTGGGCGGGCAGGTGAGGGTGGCCTTGCCGCCGACCTTGAGCAGCTGGATGCCCTCGGTCCAGCAGGGGATGACGCGGTTGAGCGGGAAGGACGTCGGTTCGCCGCGCTTGTAGGAGCTGTCGAACTCCTTGCCGTCGGCGAGCGTGCCGCGATAGTGCACCTTGACGGTGTCGGCGGCCAGCGGGTTCGCGCCCGTGCCTTCCTTCTGCATCTTGATCGTGATGCCGGATGGCGTCTTCATTTCCTTGATGTCGGCGGCATGGGCCGCGCTGGCGAGGGCGAGACAGGTGGCGATGGCGATACGCTTCATTGGACTATCCATGGAGGGGAAAGACCTCATGTTACGGCAAAGCGCCGACCAGAAAATGCGGCCGGCGCCTTGCCGCGGCAAGGTCAGAAACCGGCCAGCACGATCTTGCCGATGCTGCTGGCGCTTTCGATCATGCGGTGCGCCTGTTTGAGGTTGGTGGCATTGATGGCGCCCAGATGCTGTTGTGCGGTGCTGCGGATGCGCCCCTGATCGACCAGGGCCGAGACCTCGTTGAGCAGGGCGTGCTGGGCGATCATGTCGGTGGTCTGGAACAGCGAGCGGGTGAACATCAGTTCCCAGTGCAGGCTGATGCTCTTGCGCTTGAGCAGGCGTATGTCGATGATTTCGGCCGGGTCGTCGATCAGCGCGAGCTTGCCCTGCGGGGCGAGCAGCTCGACGATCTGCGCGTAGTGCTGCTCGGTATGGGTGAGGCTGGCGACATACATGACCGGCGGAATGTCCAGCGCTGCGATTTGTGCGGCAAGCGGCTGGCGATGATCGATCACATGATGGGCGCCCATCTGCTTCACCCAGTCGCGGCTTTCCGGACGCGAGGCGGTGCCGATCACGGTGAGCCCGGTGAGCTGGCGGGCCAGTTGCACCAGGATAGACCCCACGCCGCCGGCGGCGCCGACGACCAGCAGCGAAGCGGGCGCCCCGCTGTCTCGGCGCGGTATCTGCAGGCGGTCGAACAGCAGCTCCCAGGCGGTAATGGCGGTCAGCGGCAGGGCGACCGCGTCCGCCGGCGCGAGCGACTTCGGTTTCAGTCCGACGATGCGTTCATCGACGAGCTGGAATTCGCTGTTGCTGCCCGGCCGGTCTATGGCGCCGGCATACCAGACTGCATCCCCGACCTTGAACAGACTCGCATCGGGCCCTGTTTCGCGCACGATGCCGACTGCATCGAAGCCGAGGACGCGGACCTGACCGGCCTCGGGTGCGGCAGCCTTGCGCACCTTGGTGTCTACGGGATTTACTGAGACAGCCTGCACCTCCACCAGCAGGTCGCGGCCCGTGGGAGTGGGGCGTGGCAGTTCGAGATCGAGCAATGCGTCATCGCGGTGGATGGCGCCGTTGTTGCGATAGCCGACGGCTTTCATGTGAGCTCCTCAGGCAAAGGCCGGGTAGGTGGTATAGCCCGTCGCATCGCCGCCAAAGAGAGTGGCGCCGTCGAGCGTATTGAAGGAATGCCCGGCATGCAGGCGTGCCGGGAGGTCGGGGTTGGCGATGAAGAGGCGACCGAAGGCGACAAGATCTGCGTAGCCGGCATCGAGCACCCATTGCGCCTTGTCGGCATCGTACTTGCCGGCGACCATGAGGGTTTGCGTGAAGGCTTTGCGCAGCTCCTTGCGGAAGCTCTCCGCGATCTCCGGTGCATCACCCCAGTCGGCTTCGGTCAGATGGAGATAGACGATGCCGCGCTGGTTCAGCGCTGCGGCTGCTTCCAGGGTGGTCGGCAGGATGTCGGGGCAGTCCATGCCGCGCGCGGTGGTATAGGGCGAGAGCCGGACGCCAAGGCGCTCGGCGCCGATGGCGCCGGCAACCGCATCGACGACCTCAAGCAGGAAGCGCTGGCGATTCGCGCGCGAGCCGCCGTACTCATCCGTACGCTGGTTCGAGGTGGTGCGCAGGAACTGATCCACCAGATAGGCGTTGGCGCCGTGGATCTCGACGCCGTCGAAACCCGCCGCGATGGCATTCACCGCAGCCTGGCGGAAGTCGGCGACGATGCTCCCGATCTCGGAAACATCCAGTGCGCGCGGCGTCGGGCAGTCGACCATGCGGCCGACCCCGTTGGCATCGGTCATCCAGATCTGTCCCTGGAAGGGAATGGCAGAAGGCGCGACCGTCTGTGCGCCCTGGCGCAGGTCCGGGTGCGACATGCGTCCGGTATGCCAGATCTGCAGGAAGATGCGGCCACCCCTGGCATGTACGGCATCGGTGACCAGTCGCCAGCCGGCGATCTGTTCAGGGGTGTGCACCCCGGGCGTCTGCGAATAACCCTTGGCGTCGGCGGAAATGTCGGTGGCCTCGGCGATGATCAGGCCGGCATCGGCGCGCTGCGCGTAGTACTCGGCCATCAGTGCATTGGGCACATTGCCGGGCTGGCTGCTGCGGGCGCGGGTCAGCGGCGCCATGACGATGCGGTTCTTGAGGGCAAGCGGGCCCAGACTGTAGCGGTCAAACAGGGTGCGCATGAGGATTCCTTCTTGAATGAATGAGCGCAGTTTATTTTTCACCAGTATCGGCGGGAATGGGTTTTGGAGTAAATTCACTTTCAAATTATTTTTGAAAGTGAAAGGGCGCCATGAGTTATCTCAATGACGTTCAACTCTTCCTTGAAATCAGCCAGGCCGGCTCGATCAGCGCCGGCGGGCGTGTAGTCGGCCTGAGTCCCGCGGCCGCCAGCGCCGCCATCAAGCGACTGGAGCAGCGTCTGCAAAGCCAGTTGTTCGAGCGTTCGACGCGCTCCTTGCGTCTCACGCCGGCAGGCGAGGATTTTCTCGGTTATGCCATGCAGGCCTTGCAACTGTTGCGCGACGGTCAGGAACAGCTCGGTGCGCATCGGCACGCGCTGAGCGGCGATATTCATCTCGGCGTGCCGTCGGATCTGGGGCGCGGCTATCTCGATCAGTCGCTCGAACCGTTTCGCCGCGCGCACCCGCAGGTGCGGCTGATCATGCATCTGTCGGACGGCATGCATGACCTCTATCGTTTTCCTGTCGATCTTGTGCTGCGCTATGGCAGCATGCGCGACTCCAACCTGATTGCGCACAAGCTGTGCGACAACGCGCGCGTTCTCTGCGCCGCCCCGACCTACCTCAAGCAGCACGGGCGTCCGGCGACGCTGGATGCGCTACAGGAACACAATTGCATCTGTTTCTATCTGAATGGCGAGATCTACAACCGCTGGCGCATCGGGCATCAGGGACGCATGCGCGAGATCGAGGTGCGCGGCGATCGCGTCGCTGACGACGGCGCCATGGTACGGCAATGGGCAGTGCAGGGCGCCGGCATCGCCTACAAGTCGCGCCTCGACATCCAGGCGGACCTCGACAGCGGCCGTCTGGTCGACCTGTTTCCGGAAGCGCAGGGCGACCCCAGCCCCCTGTACGCGGTGTACCCCAGTCGCCGCTATCAACCCCTCCGTCTGCAAACCCTGCTGCTGCATTTGCAATCGGTTTTCGGCACAAAAAGAGTGCGTCGCGCACCATCACGGGGATAAGCTAAAGCATTGAGTCATATTTGATTTTTTAGTTGTTTTGTCCATGCAACTTATGTATTCTGAATCCTGTTTCTCACCTTTCTGACACTGGTCCGGCCATGCAGCTCACCCGCTTTACCGACTTTGGATTGCGCATGCTCATGTATCTCAGCAAGCACGATCGCAGCACCCCGATCACGATTGCCGAAATCGCCGGGCAGTTCGATGTGCCGCACAATCATCTGATCAAGGTGGCCAACCGTCTCGGCAAGCTCGGTCTGGTCAAGGCCTTGCGCGGACGCAATGGCGGCCTGGTGCTGGCACTTCCTGCAGAGAGCATCCGTCTTGGCGATACCCTGCGCGGCCTTGAAGGCGACACGCCCTTGGTCAATTGCGCCGAGCCGCCCTGTGCGCTGGGCGGCAACTGCCTGCTCAGCGGCGCCCTGCTGTCCGGCCTGAATGCCTTCTACGAGCGCATGAACGAATACACCCTGGCCGACGTTGCCTCGGGCCGTACCGAAACCGCCATCGTCAGGATGCATCGCAGCTACCTCTCTGCTGCCAGCTCCGCGCACTGATCTGACACGGCCGCCTGCGGCCGATCAACTTCCCTGTTCCCGTCCCAGAAATCTTTTCTGGATTGGCGCTCTTAAAGTTGCATTTAATATGCAACAATTAAGCGGCTGCCTGAAACGGCGGTTCGCATTCCCCCTAACGCACAAGGAGTTGTTGTCATGCTGTCCGAAGCTGCCCGCCCCTACATCGATGCCAGCGTTCCCGTCCTCAGGGAGCATGGTGTTGCCATCACCCAGCATTTCTATGCCGCGATGTTCGCCGCACATCCGGAGCTGAAGAACATCTTCAACATGGGCAATCAGGCCAGCGGCGTACAGCAGCAATCGCTGGCTGCCGCGGTGTTTGCGTACGCCGCCAACTACCGCAATCCGGACGCCCTGGCGCCGGTAGTCGAGCGCATTGTGCACAAGCATGCCTCGCTGGGCATTACGGCGGAGCACTATCCCATCGTCGGCAAGCACCTGCTTGATGCAATCCAGGCCGTGCTTGGCGACGCAGCCACGCCGGACCTGCTGGCCGCCTGGGGCGAAGCCTACGGTGCGCTGGCGAACGTGCTGATCGAAGCCGAGAAAAAGCTCTATGCCAAGGCCGGCGTGACGCCGGGTGAGTTGCAGACCCTGGTGGTCAGGGAGGTACGCGACGAAAGCGACAATGTGAAGTCCTTTTATCTGCAGACACAGGACGGCAAGTCGCCGGGCACCTTTCAGCCCGGACAGTACATCAGCGTCGCCGGCACGGTTGGTGAACTGCGCCAGCTGCGCCAGTACAGCCTCTCCGATTCGCCCGAGCAAGCGTGGTGGCGCATCAGCGTCAAGCGCGAGAGCGAGCAGAACCCGGTTGGCCAGATCTCGAACTGGCTGCACGACCATATCAAGGCCGGCGATACGCTGCAGGCCAGTGCGGCATTCGGTGACTTCAAGCCGGCCATCGACGGTGAGGCACCGATCGTGCTGCTCTCGGCAGGTGTGGGCATTACCCCGATGATCTCGGTGCTGAACACCCTCGCATCACGCAACCCGAATCGTCGCGTGCTGTTTGCGCATGCGGCGCGGCATGGTGGCCACCACCCATTGCGCAGCGATGTGCGCCAGGCCCGCGCACGCCTCAAGGCGCTCACCGAAATCCAGTTCTACGAAACGCCAAAGGCCAGCGATGAAGTCGGGGTGGACTATCAGCACACCGGTCGCATGGCGCTGGACAAGCTGGCGCTGGATCAGTTGCCCGACGCCAGCATCTATCTCTGCGGCCCTTCCGGCTTCATGCAGCAACAATGGAAGAGCCTGGTGGGTGCAGGTATCGCGCCCAGCCGTATTCACCGCGAAGTGTTCGGCCCGGATCTGCTCGACCATATCCTCTGAGCAAGGCAGGAAAAAAAAGGGTGCGCCTTGGCGCGCCCTTTTCTTTGAGTCGTTACAGCTTCAAGGCTTGAGCAGCGGAAACAGGCCACGCAGGCCGGAAGCAATCATCTCGATGGCCATGGCGGCGAGGATGAAGCCGCCGATGCGCTCGACCAGGTTCAGCGTCGATTTGCGCGCCGCCTTGCCGGCGAGCGCCGCGCTGCGGAACACGAACCAGCAGGCAACCCCGACAAACAGGATGGGGAAGATGATGTGGATCATGTCGGTATATTCATCCCAGACACTGTTGGCCATGACATAGCTGAAGGCTGCCGGGCCGGCCAGCAGCGGTACAGCCAGGGGAATGATGGAGACCTCGCGCACTTCGCCGGGCTTGGTCCCGGTGGGCACGCCCTTGAAGGTGGTTTCCTGTCCCAGCACCATGGCGATGGCGAGGAGCAGCACGATGATGCCGCCACCCACCTGCATGGCCCCGAGCGAAACGCCAAGCAGGCCGAGTAGCGGCAGGCCGAGAAAGGCCGCAATCAGCAAGGCGACGATAACGCTGATGCCGATGGTGCGCGCAAAACGCAGCTTGCCGCGCAGCCCCTCATTTTCGACCGCGGCCAGAAAGATAGGAATCACACCGACCGGGCCTACCAGCGCGAACAGGGTGATGGTTTTCTTGAGCGTGAGTGCCAACAGGGTGAGCATGAGTACCTTCAAGCAAGGGTGTGTGCGAACAAGACTTTGTTGCTATTCTGCCTGATCGCAAATTGCGGCGGAGCTTGCCATGCGCTGGGACGGAAATCGTGAAAGCGGGAACATCGAGGACAGGCGTGGCGGCGGTGGCGGCGGTGGCGGCATGCCGCTGCTGGGTGGTGGGCGCATCGGCATGGGCACGCTCGCGATTGCCCTGATCGGCTGGCTGGTCTTCGACATCAATCCCGTGACCCTGCTCGAAGCCATGAGTGGCGGCGGACAGATGCAGGTTCAGCAGGGGCCGGCTCAGCGACCGCCTACCGACGATCCCATGGTGCGTTTCGTCTCCGTCGTGCTCGCGGATACCGAGGATGTGTGGCGCGATATCTTCAGCAAACAGGGCGCCCAGTATCGTGATCCGCGCCTGGTACTGTTCACGGGGGCAACCCCGACCGCCTGCGGTACCGGTCAGGCGGCCATGGGCCCCTTCTATTGTCCGGCCGACGAGAAGGTCTATATCGACCTCGGTTTCTACGAAACCATGCGCAACCGACTGGGTGCGCCCGGCGATTTCGCCCAGGCCTACGTGATTGCGCATGAGGTGGGGCACCATGTGCAGAACCTGCTCGGCATTTCGGAGAAGGTGCAGGCGCAACGCCAGCGCCTGTCGGAAAAGGCCGGCAATGCCTTATCCGTCAGGCAGGAGCTGCAGGCCGACTGCTTCGCCGGCGTGTGGGCCCATCACGCGCAGCAAGCACGACAGATACTCGAAAGCGGGGATCTGGAGGAGGCGCTGAATGCGGCCTCACAGATAGGCGACGATACGCTGCAGCGCTCGGTGGGCCGGGCCGTAGTGCCCGACTCATTCACGCACGGCAGCGGCAAGCAGCGCGTGCGATGGTTCAGGGAAGGGTTTGAACACGGCGACATGCACCGCTGCAATACCTTTCAGGCGGCAAGCCTGTGACCTGCGGAGAGTGGCTCAGTTGTAGCCGAGCTGTGCAACCTGGGCGACCTCGTCATGTGACGCGGCCTGGCTGACGGGTTGTTTCTGGCTAGTCTGGCCAAGCTGCTGCGGCTTGAACGACGGGCTGAGTTGCTGGGATTGCTGCTGTTGATCGCTATTCATGGCGAACCTCCTGCGCGAATAACGACAAAGCCGCAGCGAAGTTGACGCGATTTACGAATGCAGCAGGGTAAGCAATTGTTAAAGCTGGATTTTTAGTGCGCAAGGCGCGGCTGTGGAGTGGCGCGCAACGGATCGGGCATGGGGTTGAGGCCTGATCAGTCAGGCTTCATGCTTCATCGACGCCGGTTTCGTCACCGTCCCTGGCTGGCGCCGGCGGCGCCATGACCGTCTTGCCTGCGGCCAGCATGGCAGCACGGGTCGCGGGTGTTTCCAGGCTGATGCGGCCGAGAATGCCGTCGCGGAAGTCGGTGAGCAGGATCATGGCGGCCTTTTCCAGATCCAGCTCATGGTTGCGGCCCTTGCCGCTCATGCGGCAATTGCGCTTCCTGGCCACGGCTTCGACGACGCCGATGCCGTCCATGCCTTCGGTGGCGCAACCGTAGCGGGCACTGATCAGCTTGGGATAGCGCGCCAGCAGAATGGTGCCGAGGAAGGCGCCGACCTCTTCTTCGATCACCGCATTGCGGCCGATGGCGTGGGCGGCGGCGAGCATGAAGCCGTCGCTGTCATGCTCGATCTTGGGCCACATCATGCCGGGCGTGTCGGTCAGCGTCATGCGCGAATTGATTTCCAGACTCTGCACCGACTTCGTCACGGCCGGCTCGTCGCCGACGGCGGCGACGCGGCGCTTGAGCAGGGTGTTCATCAGCGTGGACTTGCCGACGTTGGGAATGCCCATGATCATCATGCGCAGCGGCTTGATGCCGTCGCTGCGGTGCGGTGCGAGGCTCTGGCACAGATTGGGAATCTTCGACACGTCGCCCGGCTTCTTGGCGCTGATGCCGACAGCCTTCACGCCCGGCTGGGCGTTGAAGTAGGCGAGCCACTCCTTGGTGGCATGCGGGTCGGCCAGGTCGATCTTGTTCAGCAGCTTGAGACAGGGGCGCTGGCGATGGCGGCGCAGCTCGTCGATCATCGGATTGCTGCTCGCCATGGGCAGGCGCGCATCGAGGACTTCGATGACAACGTCGGTGCTTGCCATGACCTCCGCGGACTTCTTGCGCGCGGCGACCATGTGGCCGGGAAACCACTGTATGGGCATTGACAATAACCTTGGGGAAAAAGCGATTATACCGGCTGGGCTAGGGTGGCCTTATCATTGGATGGGCGCTTGTCACAACCACGGCCCAACTTTTCCGGTACTTGTTGTCGTAATGGGCGCTTTAAATAACTCAGCATCCCATTGGCTGACTGCCGCACTCCCGCCATGAGCTATCACGTCGTCTGGTTCAAACGCGATCTCCGTTTGCATGATCATGCTGCGCTAGCGGCGGCTGCACAGCATGGACCGGTGCTATGCCTCTATGTGATTGAGCCTGGCTTGTGGGCACAGCCGGATATGAGCGCCCGCCACTACGATTTTCTGCTCACCAGTCTGCGGGCGCTCGATGCAGAGCTGGTACAACATGGCTTACGATTGCAGGTAGTGCGCGGTGAGATGCTTGACGTGCTCGAGCGCCTGTTTGCACACAAGCCCTTTATCAGCCTGAATGCCCACGAAGAAACAGGCAATGGCTGGACCTTTGCACGCGATCGTGCGGTGGCGCGCTGGTGCCGCGAACGTGGCGTGCAGTGGCAGGAGTACCCCCAATTCGGTGTGGTGCGCCGGCTGAAAAGCCGTGATCACTGGCAGGCGGCCTGGGAGACGCACGTTGCGGAGGCTCAGGTGTCCGTTCCCCCACTCACCGGCATTCCGTTGCCCTGGCCTGAGCGGCGTGTGCCGACTGCGGCTGCACTGGGTTTGCCGGCAGACCCTATTAGCCGCCCGCAAGTCGGTGGACGGACTGCAGGATTGGCCGTCCTTGATGAGTTCTTGTCGGCCCGGGCAGGGCAGTATCGAGGCGGCATATCCTCGCCTTTGAGTGCGCCAACAGCCTGCTCGCGTTTATCCCCGTATCTGGCCTACGGCTGCTTGAGCTTGCGTGAAATTGTGCAGGCAACGCGCGCCCAACTGGCCGCCCTGCCGGCGGGTGATCGTCGGCGTAAAGGCTTGAGTGCATTCATGAGCCGTTTGTATTGGCATTGCCATTTCATTCAGAAGCTGGAGAGTCAGCCGGATCTGGAGTTTCTTAATCTGCATCGTGGCTACGATGACCTGCGTGAAGATGAGTGGAATGAGGCTCACTTTACCGCCCTGAGATGCGGTCAAACTGGCTGGCCCTTGGTCGATGCCTGTGTCGTGATGTTGCGTGAAACTGGTTGGCTGAATTTCCGTATGCGTGCCATGCTGGTGTCGGTCGCCGCATATCCGCTGTGGTTGCATTGGCGTGAGGTGGGCCTGTGGCTGGCACAACAGTTTGTCGATTATGAGCCCGGCATTCACTGGAGCCAGATGCAAATGCAAGCCGGCACCACTGGCATCAATACGACGCGGGTATACAACCCGATCAAGCAGGCGCAGGACCATGATCCTCATGGCCACTTTGTGAGGACATGGCTACCCGCATTGCGCCGTGTGCCCGACAGCTGGTTGTTTGAGCCTTGGCGTATGCCTGCCTATGTGCAAGCCCGATGTGGCGTGATTGTGGGCAGAGATATTCCACTTCCCATGGTTGATCTTGAGGCTGCAACCCGCGAGGCGAAGGCTGGCTTGCATGCCCGTCGCGCGCGTCCCGACGTCCGTGCCGAGGTGGCGGGTATCGTGGCGCGCCATGGATCACGTCAGCGTCCGCTGCGGCGGAAAAGCCGCAGCCCGGCCACGGTATCGCAACTGGAGTTGGGCTTGTGAATACGGTGATCTATTGGTTTCGCCAGGACCTGCGGCTGGCCGATAACCCTGCCCTGCAACAGGCATGTACGCGCCCTTGCGTCTTGCCCGTGTTTTGTCTTGATCCGCACCAGCAGCAGCCTGATCCCTGGGGCATCGTTCGGCGTGGTGCGCATCGTGGCGCCTGGCTGAAAGCGCATTTATGCGCGTTACAAGCAGATCTGCGCGCACAGGGGAGTGACTTACTGATCATCGAGGGTGCGCCTGAAGCAGTCTTGCCCGCACTGGCCCACACCTTGGGCACCGATACCGTGGTCTGTGAAACGATTGCAGCGCCAGAAGAGTTGGCCGTCGTGGCTGCGTTACGCACTGCGGGTCTCGTGGTAGAGGATGTGTGGCAGTCATCGCTTTTGTCACTGGAGCGATTGCCCTTCCCCGTGAGTGATCTGCCATCCGTATTCACGCACTTCCGCGTCGCGGTTGAAGCGGCAGGGGTTACGTCGGCATCGCCAATCCCACCGCCGCAGTTGCCACCCCCACCGGTATTATCTGAGTCGGAGGCCTACCGGCAGGTCAGCCATGAGCGCTTGACTACTTTACTGCCTAAGCCTGAGACGAGCGATGACAGCAGCTTTCCGTATCACATGCCGGAGTGGCAAGGCGGCGAGTCTGCAGCGCAGCGACACTTGATGCGCTATTTTTCCAGCAAGCTGCCACAAACCTACAAGGCAACGCGGAATGCGCTCGCCGGCTGCGATTTCTCAACCAAGCTATCGCCGTGGCTGGCGCTGGGTGCTCTGTCGGCGCCGCAGATTATCGCTGCGCTCGGCGAGCACGAACGTGTGCATGGCAAAACCGATAGCACCTACTGGATCTGGTTCGAGTTGTTGTGGCGAGACTATTTTCGTTACTTGCATTTGCAGCATGGCGCCAAGCTCTATCGCGCGCAGGGCTTGTCTACTGTTGCTTTCTCTGCAACCGCGGTGGATGTCAGCGCATGGCAGGCGTGGGCGCGAGGTGAAACGGGTGAAGCCCTGGTGGATGCGGGCATGTGTGAGCTCTATCAGACCGGTTATCTGTCGAATCGCATGCGCCAGATCGTAGCCAGTTATCTGATTCACGACCTACGCGGTGACTGGCGTCAGGGCGCCGCCTGGTTTGAGCACTGCCTGTTGGATTACGACGTGTATAGCAATCAGGGAAACTGGTTGTATATCGCGGGTCGTGGCACAGACCCGCGTGGTGGGCGGCGCTTCAATGTGGCCCACCAAGCCCGCCAATACGATCCTGATGGGGCCTACCGCTCCCGTTGGCTGGGCTAGGGCATACCGTGGGGGCGGCGCTCCTCCGATGCTGCGAGCCAATGCAATACGCCGCGTGCAGAAGCATGACCGGAAGCAATGCAGCCGGTCAGTAAATAACCGCCGGTGGGGGCTTCCCAGTCCAGCATCTCGCCAGCGCAAAACACACCGGGCAGGTCGCGGAACATCAAATTGCTGTCGAGCGCTTCGAAGCACACGCCGCCGGCGGTACTGATCGCTTCGTCGATGGGGCGTGTCGCCTTGAGTTGCAGCGGCAGGGCCTTGAGCGTGGCGGCAAGCTTGGGCGCGTCCTGGATTTCTTCCTTGCTGAGCACTTCGCGCAGCAGGGCAGCCTTGACACCGCTAATGCCCAGCCGACCTTGCAGGTGCGAGGCCAGTGAACGGGCGCCACGTGGATGAGTGACTGCGGCCAACACACGCTCAGCATCGTGGTCGGGCAGCAGATCCAGTGTCAGTGTTGCATGTCCATCGCGTTGCAGCACGTCGCGGAGCGGTGCCGAGAGTGCGTAGATCAGGCTGCCTTCGACGCCATGCGTGCTGATGACGAACTCACCGCGCCGCTGTAGCCGTTGGTCGTTTGTATCGGTACAGCTGGCGATGATGTTCTTGATCGGTTCCCCAGCAAATTTGTCGCGGAAGAACTCGCTCCAGGCGAGCTCGAAGCCACAATTGGCGGGCAGTAAGGGCTTCATGGCGATGCCGCGCTCTGCCAAAAGCGGCAGCCAGGCGCCATCGGAGCCGAGACGTGCCCAGCTGCCCCCGCCCAGGGCCAGGATCGTAGCGTCGGCGGCAAAACGTGTTTCTCCCTCGGGCGCGGCAAAACGCAGGCTACCGTCAGCGGCCCAGCCTAGCCAGCGATGACGTACGTGGATACTCACATTGGCGGCGCGCAGTCGATGCAGCCAGGCACGCAAAAGCGGGGCGGCCTTCATCTCGCGCGGGAACACCCGCCCGGAACTGCCGACAAAGGTAGTGACGCCGAGCGTTTCCGCCCAGTCCTGCAACGATTGCGGCGAGAAGGCCGTGACCATTGCGCCGAGTTCGCGCTGGCGCAGGCCGTAGCGGGTCAGAAACAGGTCCAGCGGTTCGCTGTGGGTCAGGTTCAGCCCGCCGCGCCCAGCCATCAGGAATTTGCGCCCCAGCGAGGGCATGGCATCGAAGAGATCAATGCGCAAACCCGCGGCGGAGAGCACCTCGGCGGCGGCCAGACCGGCGGGACCGCCGCCTATGACAGCGATTCGGGGAGATGACGGAGACATGGTGCGCAGTGTACCTGCCCCAGGCATTTTCATTGCCCCAAGTAATCCTGATTCGCTTATGGTCTATGCTTCTGAGATAATCCTGCCCCTTCATCGTTGTATTCAATGCGCTTTCCGCTTTGCCGGACGCCCGCCGCCATGTCAGAAAAAATCGCCCCCCCCATGACCTTTGCCGATCTCGGCCTAGCCGACCCGCTGTTGCGTGCCCTGTCGGACATCGGTTACGAAACGCCTTCGCCCATCCAGGCCAAGTGCATCCCCTTGCTGCTGCAGGGGCAGGACATTCTGGGCGAGGCGCAGACCGGCACCGGCAAGACCGCCGCTTTCGCGCTGCCGCTGCTGTCGCTGATCGATGCGAGCAAGCGCACGCCGCAAGCCCTGGTGCTGACGCCGACGCGCGAGCTGGCCATCCAGGTGGCCGAAGCGCTGCAGAGCTATGCCAAGTACCTGCCGGACTTCCATGTGCTGCCGGTGTACGGCGGCCAGAGCATGGTGGTGCAGCTGCGCCAGCTGTCGCGCGGCGCCCAGGTCATCGTCGGCACGCCGGGCCGTGTCATGGATCACCTTGAACGCAAGAGCATGGACCTGAAGGACCTCAAGGTCATGGTGCTGGACGAGGCCGATGAAATGCTGCGCATGGGTTTTGTCGACGACGTCGAATGGATTCTCGGCCACACGCCCGAAGCGCGTCAGACCGCGCTGTTCTCGGCAACCATGCCGGAGCCGATCCGCCGCATTGCGCATACCTACATGCGCGATCCGCAAGGCGTGAAGATCAAGTCCGCGACCTCCACCGTCGCCACCATCAAGCAGACCTACTGGCAGGTGCGCGGCGCCGACAAGCCCGAAGCCCTGACCCGCATCCTCGAAGCCGAGGAAAATTTCGATGCTGCCATCGTCTTCGTGCGCACCAAGACCGCCACGCTGGAAGTGGCGCAGAAGCTGGAAGCGCGCGGTTATGCATCGGCCGCCCTCAACGGCGACATGACCCAGGGCCTGCGCGAGCAGGTCATCGAGCAGTTGAAGAACGGCATGCTCGACATCGTTGTCGCCACCGACGTTGCCGCGCGCGGCATCGACGTGCCGCGTGTCAGCCACGTCATCAACTACGACGTGCCCTACGACACCGAGTCCTATGTGCACCGCATCGGCCGTACCGGCCGTGCCGGTCGTCTCGGCAATGCGATCCTCTTTGTGGCGCCACGCGAAATGCGCATGCTCAAGGTGATCGAGCGCGCCACGCGCCAGCCGATCGAGGCAATCCAGCTGCCGACCATGGCCGCCGTCGCTGACCGCCGCGTTGCGCAGTTCAAGAAGCAGATCGTCGACATCATCAATCGCGAACCGCTGGGCTTCATGGAAACCGTGGTGGCCGACCTGTCGCGCGAGGAAGAGCTCGGCATGCACGAAGTCGCCGCCGCGCTCGCCTGGCTGGCGCAACGCGATCGTCCGCTGCAACCGGAAGGCCGTGACTACGAAGCCGCCAGCTTCCCGACCGATGCACAGCGCAAGCCCGCTCGCGAGCGCACGCCGGAAGAGAAGGAGCAACGCACCGAAATTCTCGCCAAGCGCCGCGAATTCAGCGATGGCCATCTGCAGAAGTACCGCATTGAAGTGGGCAAGGCGCATGGCGTGCTGCCCAAGGAAATCGTCGGTGCGATCGCCAATGAAGGCGGCATCCCGGGCAAGGACATCGGTCAGATCAATCTATTCGACGAGTTCAGTACGGTCGAACTGCCGGCCTTGCCGGATGCGCTGCTGAGCAAGTTGCAGAAGACGCGCATTCGTCAGCGCGTGCTGATGATTCAGCCGGATGATGGTTCCTCGCCTTCGCCTGCACCGCGTGCGCGCAAGAGCTACAAGGACGAGGGCAGCTTTGGTGACAAGCCGCGCCAGACCCTGAGCCGGCCGGAAAAGCCCTACGGCGAAAAGAAGGCCTTTGGCGACAAGAAGCCCTACGGCGAGAAGAAGGCCTATGGTGACAAGAGCTTTGGAGACAAGAAGCCCTACGGTGACAAGAAGCCCTATGGCGACAAGACCGCCGGCAAGAGCTTTGGCGAGAAGAAGTCTTTCGGCACCGGCTT
>JAIEOJ010000040.1 GCA_019750575.1 Rhodocyclaceae bacterium
GGCAGGCTGATGTCGTCGGAATAGGCGAAGGCGGTCTTCTCGCCGCTGATGGCGCGCACGCCCACGCCCTGTTCGATATTGAAGCTGCCCGACTTGACGATGCCTTCCTCCAGGCTCCAGCCTTCGGAGCGGCTGTACTGGAAGTAGAGGTCGGCGTAGTCGAGACTGTGGCCGAACAGCGAACCGAAGACGCGATCGAGCTTGCCCGGATTCAGGTCATAAGGGGCGAGCAGGCATTGTTCGGCGGTGTGGAGGAGCGAGGAGTTCATAAAAATCTTTCACCACAGAGGCACAGAGACACAGAGGAAAGCAGAATCCGGAAACCTGATGGAATCAGAAGAACTTTTCTCAAAGCGGTTTTCTCTGTGCCTCTGTGTCTCTGTGGTCAGGTTTGTTTTAGCAGCACCGCATGCTCGAGCGCAGGCAGGCTGGCGCGTACCTTGCTGATGCGGTCGGGGGTGATATCGGCCACGATAACACCAATGTCCTTGTCGAGGCGCGCCAGCACTTCGCCCCAGGGATCGATGATCATGCTGTTGCCGTGCGTCATGCGTCCGGTCGGGTGGCGGCCGCCCTGGGCCGGCGCCATCACGTAGCAGAGGTTCTCTATGGCGCGGGCGCGCAGCAGCACCTCCCAGTGCGCCTTGCCCGTGGTTTCGGTAAAGGCGGCGGGCAGGATGAAGAGGTCGATCGGCTTGTCTGCCCCGGCCTGGCGAAACAGTTCGGGAAAGCGCAGGTCGTAGCAGATGCCGAGGCCGATACGGCCGACCGGCGAATCGAAGGCCACCACGCTTTCGCCCGGCTGGATGGTGCGCGCCTCGTTGTACTCCTCGCTGCCCTTCCTGAAGGCGAACAGATGGATCTTGTCGTAGCGCGCCACCTGCTCGCCCTTTTCGTCATAGACGAGGCAGGTATTGAGCAGCTTGTTCTGGTCGCCGCAATCCAGCGGCAGGGAGCCGCCGACGATCCAGATGCCGTGCTGCTTTGCGGTAGCGGACAGGAAGTCCTGGATCGGACCGGCGCCGAAGTGTTCGCGCGCGGCAAAGCGGGCCTCGTCGCTGGCGCCGATGAAGGGAAAGTATTCGGGCAGTGCCACCAGTTGTACACCCTGGGCTGCGGCTGCGGCGATCAGCTGGCCGGCTGTGTCGAGATTGGGCCCGACCTCGGGCCCCGAAGTCATCTGGATGGCGGCGATGCGTGTGCTGGTCATGAATGACAGTTTCCTGAAAAAACGTGCAGAGCGCTACTTGCGCTCGCCCTCCCTGGGCGCATCCTTGGACACGTCCTTCAGCGGCGGGTTCTGCTTGCTGATTTCCTCGGCAATGGCCTTGTTGAGGTCACGGCCGGTATTGACCTTGGCCACCTTGGGATCCTCCCACTTGCCTGTGACGTGGTACTCAAAGGCGAAGGCCTGATCGATGGGGCTCTTCAGCACCTTGTGCGCCAGCCAGGCGACGGCACCGATGGGCGGGCTGACGAGCATGGCGCCGACGGCCAGCGTGTCGCCTAGCACCGGCTGCACGCGCACATTCAGGTTCTGGGTTTCCTCCGGCAGATTCACGTTGCCTGACATGCGTACTGTTGCCGCCGGTCCCTGGATCGCGAGTTCCTGGGTTTCCATGATGCCCTGGGTGACGCTGACATCGCCGCGTATGCTGTCGAAGGCAAACCCTTCCGAAAAGATATCGCGGAAATCCAGCGTCACGCGGCGCGGCAGGGACTGCAGGCTGAGCACGCCCAGCAGGCGCCCGAAGCCGGGTTCGAGCTTCTTGAACTGGCCGCTTTGCAGATCGACCTTGAGCTTGCCGTTGAGGGTCGGATAGTCGATGCCGAAGGGCGGCCCGTTCCAGCTCAGGTTGCCGGACAGGTCGGCCGTGCCGCGGCGGATGGCATCGGCATAACCGGCGCGGGTGAGCAGCTTCTCGAGGCTGCCCGCCTTGAGGCGGAAGTTGATCTGCGTGTCATGCAGCTGCGCATCCGGGCGCCAGCGGCCGTCACCGCTGAGGCTGCCATCCTCGTTGTTCACCGTGAACTTCGTGTTCCAGCTGCCGCCGCGGTTTTCCGCGTCCAGTGTGACGGCACCCCAGTTCTGGCCGCGCAGATTGACGTTGTCGATCACGAGGGCCAGTGCCGGCAACTGCTCGGTGCTGTCGTCCTGGAGACGGGCGATCTCGGTGACCTGCTGGTTGGGATTGGGAATCGTCAGTTGCGGGATGCGCCCACTGATGCGTCCCGGCTTGCCCTCGCCGCCCGGTTGCCAGTCGAGCTGCGCGCTCACGCCCTTGCTGCGGAAGTCCGATTTCCACACGCCGCCATTCAACTGGGCGGCGAGTTTCACGTCCTGCAGGGTGCGGTTGAGGAAGACCACCTCGCCGGCACGAATATCGACCTGGGTGAAGGGCGGACTGCTGTCCTTCTTCGCGCCCTTGCCGGCAGTGCTGCCCGCCGGAGACAGCATGCGGCGCCAGAAGTCCACATCGAAACGTGCCAGTCCGGCACTGAACACCACGCCACGCTCCGGCAGGCGCACCGTTTCCGCACCGCTGCCCAGCGCCATGTAGCCGCGCAGGACCTCGCTGCTGCCGACATTGCGCAGGAACTGCGCGCGCAGCAGCTTGCCGACCACGATCTCCTGCATTTCCCGCGTCGGCGCGGCCGGCGCGCGCGGCGACTTCCTGGCCGTATCGGCCGCCAGGGTCTTCCGTTCGATGCGCAGTTCCAGCGGCGTCAGGGCGCTCTTGTTGAAAGGTTCCGGCAGGCTGCTCGACAGCCCCAGCAGGTCGGAGGTGATGCGTATGTCCACATCGTTCTTGCGAATGGAGAAGAGACCCTTCCAGCGGCCATTGCCCGAGAGCTGCTCGAACAGGGGCAGGGGGTAGAGCTTCTTCATGGCCGCAACGCTGAACTGGCCATCGGCATTCACTTCGATGCGGCCGTCCTGTGCGGTTGCCACCTTCACGACCACCGGCGCGCCGAGCATGTTGGCATGCGCTTCCCGCACCGTGATGCCGTCGCCGGTGAAGTCCAGCCGGCCCTTCACCTCGGTCAGTTGCGGCAGCGAGGGATCAGGCGTCAGCTTGTTGTTGTCGAACAGGTAACTGCCTTCCGCGCTGCTGTGATCGAGATCGTGCAGGGTGAGCTTGAGCTTGAGGTCGAGCTCGCCGTTGCCGCTGGCCGACATCGGCGCCGTGAAGTGGTTGATGCGCTCCCCGACCGGGCTGGCCTCGATGAACTTGAGGAACTCCTGGGTGGGGCCCCTGGCCTTGCCGCTGATGGTGAGCGTCTGGTCGGTGACGGATTCGAGATCGGCGATGTCGGCGCGCACATTGCTCAGGCTGGCATCCAGCACCTGGCCCTTGTTGGCGGTGATATGCATGCCGGGGCCGACGAAGGCGACATCCCCTTCGATGCCCGTGATATCCGGCCAGGCCGGGGTAGGCCGCACCGTGGCGTTTTGCGCCTTGACCAGTACCTTGAAGGTACCCTTGCCGTCATTGAAGGGGAAGCGCGACAGGTCGCCCTTGAGCGTGAGCTTGACGTCATTGGAGTGGCCGCTGAGGATGCCCTGCCGCACCCAGTCGCGCGCGTCCTTGTTCACCGCAAGCGGCAGATAGCGCCACACGGCCGTCCCCTCGGCGCGGGTCAGTTGCGCATTCAGATCGATGCTGCCGGCAGTGCCGACCTCGCCCTGATAGCGGCCTTGCAGTGTGCCTTCGGCATCCGCGTTGGCAAACCGCAGCGTATCGATGCCGATGTCGTATTTGCGTTCGTTGCGCTTCCAGTTCAGTTTTGCATCCAGCCGGCTCAAGGCGATGTCCGGTTCGGGGAAGATGCTGGGCAGCGAAACGACGGCATTCCTGCTGGCGAGCACGATGCTGCCGCCCTGCTCGTTGCCGTCGATGCTGCCGCTGATCTTGCGCACCCCCGGCAGTGCGTCGAAGGAAGCGATACCGAGCTCATGAAAGCGGCCCTTGATCGCATAGCGTTGGCGGCGGCCGTCCCAGCGGGTTTCGAGGTCGTCGATACGTCCTTCGAGCTCGAGCTTTGCGAGCAGCCGCGCATGCTCGGCCGGTAGCGGCAGGTAGGCCGCCAGCGCATCCAGCTTGCTGATATCCAGCTGGTTGAAGCGGGCATCCATGCGGGTAGGTTGGCCGTCTGCACCCATACCGAGGGCAACCCGGAAGTCCAGCGGGCCGAGATCGATGGCGCCGGGACCGCCGGCGCGGGCCTTGGTGGACAGCGCAAGCTTGCGTCCTTCGGCAACAAAGTCATCGCCATCACGGCGTGCGCTGAAGCGGCCGTGCAGCCTTTCCAGATCGAGCATGGGCAGCTTCGCACCAAGTTTCACCTGCACATCGGCCAGCGCCACATCGGCGGTGATGCCCGTGACCTGCTGCTCGGCAAAATCCAGCCATACGCGCAGGCCGCCGCTGCCATGCGGCAAGGGCACCGGATAGTCGATCCAGGTGCGCCACACGGCGAGGTCGGCGTAGTCCAGTTCGGCATAGAACTGGCCTTTCCAGCGTTCGAGGCGGGCGAGATCGTCGCCCCGCAGATCGCCGCGAATGTCGAGGCGAGCCGCCAGCGTGGCGGGCGGTTCGGCGGTCAGGCCGAAGCGATGGCGGCGGCCGCTGTTGCTGAGGTTGAAGTTCAGCTTTTTCAGGGTCAGCGCCGGCGCCTCGCGCATGGCGTCTTCCCAGGTCAGGGTGGCGTCGCGGATAACGATCTGTCCCTGGCTCAGCACCCATTCCGAGAGACGCGTATCGTTGCTGTCGTCGCGCTTGAGCGGCAGGCCGGCGATGAAGACCTGACCGTCCGCCTCGCGACGCATGTTCAGCACCGGTGCGTCGATGGAGAGACGGTGCAGGCGCAGGTCGAAATGCCACAGCGACGACCAGCCGAGTACGGCCTCGATGCGATCGAAGGCCAGTGCCGGGCGGCCGGCCTGGTCGGCGACCTGGACTCCGTTCAACAGCAGCTTGGGCCGCAGCCCCTGCCAGTCCGCTTCGATGCCGCCAATCGCGACGGGCAGATCGACGGCCTTGCCGATGACCTGCTCAATATCGCCGCGATAGTCGGCGATATGCGGCAACACGGCGTAACGCAGGGTCAGGAAAATCCCGGCAAAGGCGAAATAGCCGATCAGCGCCAGCCACAGCAGCGGGCGTTTCAGTGTGTGCCATGCGCTTGCCGCGGCAGCGATTGCGCGGGCAAGCAGGGTCTGGCTGCGTTTGAAAATCGGCTTCAGCTTCAAAAAAGGTCCTGGCGTAAGAGGGGACGGTTGCGGTGCGTGTATGCCAAGGGTTGGGACTGTGCCAGAGACAGCAAACCTGCAGTCGGGCAGAAACAATTTGCAATCTCTTCGCCCGTCGCCATGCGGCTGACGGGCTGAGGCTAGAATGCAGGTTCTGCATTTTACCCCACGCCATCGGCCGCACCTGCTGCCGTCGCCCTCGCCCATGTCCTCCCTGGAAACCATCCTGCCCTTTTCCCGCTACCTGAGCCGCCTTGTCGAGGCGCGTCCCGAACTGGCGACCGAGGTCGAGGCGGCCTGGTCCGCGCCGCTGACTGCTGCAAGCCTGCAGGCCTGGCTGGCGACGCAGGCGCCGAGCGAGGAAAACCTCAAGCCTGTCCTGCGCCGCATGAAGCAGCGCGCCTATCTGCAGATTGCCGCACGCGATCTGGCCGGCCTGGCGACCCTGGACGAGGTGACCGAAGGCATGACCGTGATTGCGGAACTGGCCGTCAACACCGCCCTGCAGGTGCTCACGCCGGTGCTCGCCGCGCGTCACGGACTGCCGCGCAATGCCGCCGGAGAAGTGCAGGAACTGATCGTCATCGGCATGGGCAAGCTGGGGGGGCGTGAACTGAATGTCTCATCCGACATCGACCTGATCTTTGTCTATCCGGAAGACGGCGAAACCGACGGCGAACGCAGCATCTCGAACTTCGAGTTTTTCGCCCGCCTGGGCAAGCAGCTGATCAATGCCATCGCCGATGTCACCGAGCATGGCCAGGTTTTCCGCGTCGACATGCGCCTGCGTCCGAATGGCGATTCGGGGC
This sequence comes from Rhodocyclaceae bacterium, assembly GCA_019750575.1. Classification (GTDB taxonomy): domain Bacteria; phylum Pseudomonadota; class Gammaproteobacteria; order Burkholderiales; family Rhodocyclaceae. The sequence goes on from JAIEOJ010000040.1 coordinate 6,064, forward strand.
CGCTGGTGTGCAGCTTCGACATGCTGGAAAACTATTTCATCACCCAGGGGCGGGAGTGGGAACGCTATGCCTGGATCAAGGCACGTCCGCTGTCCGGCTCGCGTCTTGACGAGCTGGAAGCGATCCGCCGCCCCTTCGTGTTCCGCAAGTACCTCGACTACGGCACCATCAATGCCATGCGCGAGCTGCATGCGCAGATCCGCCGCGAAGTCGAGCGCAAGGACATGGCTGACAACGTCAAGCTCGGCCCCGGCGGCATCCGCGAGATCGAGTTCATCGCCCAGGTGTTCCAGCTGATCCGCGGCGGCCGCGACCAGAGCCTGCAGCAGAAGCCGACCTGCACGGTACTGGCGCGTCTCGCCGACAAGGGCGTGCTCTCGCACGAGGTCTGCGCGCAGCTGGTGGAGGCCTACGCCTTCCTGCGCAAGCTGGAGCATCGCCTGCAGTATCTCGATGACGCACAGACGCACAATCTGCCCGAGCGCGACGAGGATAGGCAGCTTGTGGCCATGGCCATGGGCTTTGCCGACTATGCAGCCCTGCTGCAGAAGCTCGACGCCTATCGCCGCGTGGTGAGCGCGCATTTCCATGCCGTCTTCGACGACCCCAATCGCGACGAGCACACGCTCGATGATGTCTGGCGCGCCGCCGAGGATGACGGCTTCTGCAGCCAACGCCTGGCCGGCCTCGGCTACCGGGATGCGGAAGCGGTGGCGCAGCGTCTCGCGCAGATGAAGAAGAGCAGCCGCTACCAGCAGCTGCCGACGGAAAGCCGGGCCCGTGTCGATGTGCTGGTGCCGCGCCTCGTGGCCATCGCCACCAGCACCGGCGATCCGGATGCGACCCTGGGCCGCGGGCTGGACCTGCTCGAGGTGATTGCGCGGCGTACCGCCTATCTGGCGCTGCTGGAGCAATACCCGCAGGCGCTGGCCAAGGTGGCGCAGGTGATCGGCTCCGCTTCCTGGGCGGCGCAATATCTGCGCGACCACCCCATCCTGCTGGACGAACTGCTCGATCCGCGCCTGCTTGAAATCAAGCCGGACTGGCAGGCCTTCCATGCCGAGCTGACCGGCATGCTCGATGCCGTCGAGCCGGATACCGAGCGCCAGATGGACCTGATGCGCGAGACCCACCATGCCCAGGTCTTCCGCGTGCTGACGCAGGATCTGTCCGGTCTGTACACGGTGGAGAAGCTGTCCGACCATCTGTCCGCGCTGGCCGACATCATGCTCGAAGAGGCGGTGCGCCTGGCCTGGAAGAAACTGCTGACCCGCCACCGCGATGCGCCGCAATTTGCCGTCATCGCCTACGGCAAGCTGGGCGGCAAGGAACTGGGTTATTCCTCGGACCTCGATCTGGTCTTCCTCTTCGACGACGACGCAGCGAATGCGGCCGAGGTGTATGCGCGACTGGGGACCCGGGTCAATACCTGGCTCTCGGCGCAGACGCCGGCCGGCCAGCTGTTCGAGACCGATCTGCGCCTGCGGCCGAATGGCGAGAGCGGTCTGGTGGTGAGCTCCATGGCGGCCTTCCGCCAGTACCAGCAGGAGTCAGCCTGGATCTGGGAGCATCAGGCACTGACGCGCGCCCGCTTCGCCGCCGGCGACCCGCGCATCGGCGCCGCCTTCGAGGCCACGCGCATCGAGATCCTGCGCCAGCCGCGCGATCGTGCGGCCCTGCGCGCCGAGGTGCTGGCGATGCGCCAGAAGATGCTCGATACCCATGCCAGCAAGGGCCTCGGGAAGGAGGTCTTCGACATCAAGCACGATAGCGGCGGCCTCGTCGATGTCGAGTTCATCGTCCAGTACCTGATCCTGGCCCATGCGCACGAATTTGCCGAACTGACCGGCAATCTCGGTAACATTGCGCTCCTGAAGATTGCCGCCGACCTGGGTCTGATTCCTGTGGCGCTGGCAGATCAGGTGCGCAATGCCTACCGCGAATACCGCCGCCGCCAGCATGCGCTGCGCCTGAACGGCGCCCGCCCGCGGGTGCCGTCGGCCGAGATGGCTGACCACATCAGCGCCGTGCGCGGTTTGTGGAAGTTTGTTTTTGAAGTCTGAAAAGCTTTCACCACAGAGACACAGAGGCACAGGGGAAAAGCAGGGAAATGCATTTTGGATTGGTTCTCTCTGTGCCTCTGTGTCTCTGTGGTGATGATTTTGAATTTTAGGAGCCTCCATGCCCGTCAATTACACCCCCAGCACCCCCGATCAACTCCATGCCGTAGCCGGCGTGCGTCTGGGCGTGACCGAAGCCGAGGTGCGCAAGAAGAACCGCAAGGACCTGACGCTGATCGAGCTGGCACCCGGCAGCGTGGCTGCCGGCGTATTCACGCAGAACCGCTTCTGCGCCGCCCCGGTAACGCTGTGCCGCAGCCATCTGGCGACGGGCAAGGACATTCGCGCCCTGGTCATCAATACCGGCATCGCCAACGCCGGCACCGGCGAACCCGGCATGCAGGCGGCGCAGGCGACCTGCGATGCCGCTGCCAAGTTGCTGGGCATCGAAGCGCGTCAGGTGCTGCCGTTCTCCACCGGCGTGATCCTCGAACTGCTGCCGGCTGATCGCGTCATCGCCGGCCTGCCCAAGGCCCAGGCCAATCTCAAGGCCGACGGCTGGCACGAGGCGGCGCAGGGCATCATGACTACCGATACCGTGCACAAGGCCGCATCGCGCCAGCTCAAGATCGACGGCAAGACCGTCACCATCACCGGCATTTCCAAGGGCGCCGGCATGATCCGCCCGAACATGGCGACCATGCTGGGCTTCCTCGCCACCGATGCCGGCATCCCGGCGCCATTGCTTGAGCGTCTTGTCAAGGAAACCGCCGACCAGAGCTTCAACTGCATCACCGTCGACGGCGATACCTCGACCAACGATTCCTTCATCATGATCGCCACCGGCGCCGCCGGCGTGAACGTCGATGAAACACATGCGCAGTGGAGCGAGCTGAAGAGCGCGCTGATCGGCGTGGCGCGTGAGCTTGCGCAAGCCATCGTGCGCGACGGCGAGGGCGCGACCAAGTTCATCAGCATCCAGGTCGGCGGCGGCAAGAATACCGAGGAGTGCCGCATGGTCGGCTACGCCATCGGTCACTCGCCGCTGGTCAAGACCGCCTTCTTTGCCTCCGACCCCAACCTCGGCCGCATTCAGGCCGCTATCGGCTACGCCGGCATTTCCGATCTGGATGTGAGCAAGACGCGTATCTGGCTCGCATCGAATGGCGAAGAGGCCCTGGTCTCCGAGCATGGCGGCCGTGCCGCCGGCTACACAGAGGCGACCGGCTCGCGCATCATGCAGGCCGCGGAAATCACCATCCGCATCGATCTCGGCCGCGGCGCTGCCGAGACCACCATCTGGTCCTGCGACTTTTCCTACGACTATGTGAAGATCAACGCCGACTACCGTAGCTGAGGTTTTTCCGCGCCAACAAAAAGCCCGCAGCAATGCGGGCTTTTTTGTGTTCAGCGCCAGGCGGCGCTCGCGGCGGCGAGTTCGTCCAGCTGTGCGTCGAGCAGGGCCAGTGCCTCGTCCATGGGCGTGTCGCCACGGTCGATGGCGGCTTCGAGCTGGCGTGCCGCCTGCATCAGCGCGTCGGCACAGATGAAGCCGGCATTGCTTGCCAGCGTGTGCATGCGGCGGCCGGCTTCCTCGCGCTGCCCTTCGGTCAGCGCCTCGCGTACCTGGGCAACGATGCGGCCGTTGTCCTCGAAGAACATCTGCAGCAGGCTCAGGAACATCTCGCGATCGCCGCCGAGGCGGCGCATGGCGCGTTCGCGGTCGATGCCGGCAATCACAGGGAAGCCTTCGTCCGTTGCCGCAGCGGGCACTGCGCTATCGGCAGACGTGTCTGCCTGCGGCCTGATCCACTTCGCCAGCAGCGCCGCCATTTCGTCGAGATCCATGGGCTTGGGCAGGATGTCGTCGGCGCCGGCGTCGCGCGCCGCTGCCTGCTGCTCGTCGCGCACTCCTGCGGTGAAGGCAATCACGGGCAGGGCCGTCAGGCCGAGTTTGCCGCGAATGATGCGGATGGCGCTGAGGCCGTCCATCACCGGCATCTGCACGTCCATCAGCACCGCGTCGAACGCATCCGGGCGGCTTTCGAGCAACTGCACGGCCTGCTGGCCATCCGCTGCCAGCGTGGTGATGGCGCCTTCGAGTGCGAGGGCGCGTTCGACCAGGTCGCGATTCATGGCGCTGTCGTCGACGACCAGCACATGCGCGCCGCCGAGACGCGGCCCGCTGGGCAGCGCAGGGGTAGCTGCGGCCTCCGCCTGCGTGCCGCGCTGGAAAGGCAGTTCGAACCAGAAGGTGCTGCCGAGGCCGGGCTGGCTTTCGACGCCGATCACGCCGCCCATCAGCTCGACCAGCCGCTTGCAGATGGACAGGCCCAGCCCGGTGCCGCCGTAGCGCCGGCTGATGCCGGCGTCAGCCTGGGTGAAGGGTGCAAACAGGGCAGTCAGCGCCGCGGGCGCGATGCCGATGCCGGTGTCGCGCACCTCGAAGCGCAGGCGCAGGCTGTCTGCGCTGCTTTCGCAGGGGCTCACGACAAGCGCCACTTCGCCGCGTTCGGTGAACTTGATGGCGTTGCCGATCAGGTTGAGCAGCACCTGTTCCAGGCGCAGGCCGTCGCCGATCAGCGTGCCGGTCGGCAGGGCCGGTGTCACCACGCGCAGCGTGATGCCCTTGTCGCGCGCGGCCTGACCCATCAGGCTGTCGAGATTGGCCAGCAGCCGCGGCAGGTCGAAGGCGCGTGATTCGATGCGCAGCTGGCCGGCCTCGATCTTCGACAGATCGAGCACGTCATTGAGGATAGTGAGCAGCGACTGCCCGGCCTGGCGGATGCGCTGCACCATGTCGCGCTGCCTGTCGCCCAGGGCTTCTCGTTCCAGCACCTGGGCCAGACCGAGCACCGCGTTCATCGGCGTGCGGATCTCGTGGCTCATGTGCGCGAGGAACTCGCTCTTGGCCGCATTGGCGGCTTCGGCCGCGTCATAGACTTGGCGCAGCTCGGCCTCGTAACGGCGGCGTTCGCTGATATCGCGGGTGACGCCGAGAATCTCGATGAACTTGCCGTCACGGTCGAGCAGCGGGCTGGCCGTGACTTCGCACCAATGCGTGCTGCCGTCCTTGTGTCGGTATTCGAGCTCGGCGCGGAACGAGGCCAGCGGCCGGCCGGCCGCAATGTCGGCGCGCAGCTTCTCGAAGTAGGCAAAGGCACGCTGCGCCGATTCTGGCGTCAGGGTTTCGCGCACCGATTGGCGCATGACTTCCTGTTGCGTAAAGCCGCGTGTGCGACTGACCGAGGGGCTGATATAGGTATAACGGCCATCCAGGTCCATGGTCGAGATGATGTCGATGGCATTGTCGGCCAGCAGGCGATGGCGGGCCTCGCTGATCTGCAGGCGCTCTTCCATCTCGCGGCGTTCGCTGATGTCCTCGACGATGACCATGTGGCGGGGGGCTTCATCAGCCTGGGCGGGCAGGCTGGCGCCCGTCTCGTTGATCCACACGATGCTGCCATCCGGCCGCAGATAGCGCTTGACCAGGCTGTAGTCGTGACTGTGGCCGCGCTGCAGTTGTACCAGCTTGGCGCGACTGGCGGCAATGTCGTCCGGATGCGTGATGCGCTGCGCATTCAGCCCGTCCAGATCGTCCGGTGGCCGGCCGACAATCTCGGCAAAGCGGGGATTGGCTTCGAGGATGCGGTTGCTGTGCGAGTCGAACAGCGCCACGCCCAGCGGCGCCTGTTCGAAGACGACACGGAAGCGCGCCTCGGCTGCCTGCAGGGAGCGCAGGGCCTGAAACTCCTTGTGCTCGCGGTCGCGGCGCCAGAACTGGTACACCGCCGAATACACCAGCAGCAGGCCGAGGCCGGTCAGCACGCCGGTGATCCAGGCCAGGGTGTGGATGTTGGCATAGGCTTCCGCCTCGTCCATTTCCGCGATCATCAGCCAGGGCGTGCCGGCAACTGGTGCCGCATAGGCGAGTACCGCCGCCCCGCGATAATCCCGCCCGCCGGAGAGGATGCCCTGCTGGCCCTGCGCAGCCAGGGCAGCGGGCAGGTGCGTGCTTTGCAGAGAACGGCTCAGCGTCAGGGCCGCACCCGGCAGGTGGCGCAGTGGCGTGAGAAAGCGGACCTGCTGTCCTTCGCGCCGCACCAGATAGGTCTCGGCGGTCCGGGTCGGCACCGGCCAGGCTTCGACCAGCGGATACAGGCTCTGGTCTGCCCGCCCGCTCAGATAGGCAATGCCCAGCGGCGCTGCGCCGGCCGGGCCGATGGGCGCGAGCACGCCGTAGCTCGCCTGACCCTGTGCATCGAGATGCAGATCGACGAGCTCGATGCGCGGACGCTGCAGGATGTCCTGGACCAGTGCGCTGTGCGCCTGCAGGTCTGCAGTCCCGAAGCTGAAAATCGGCCGCGCCCGGGTATCTGCCACCACCAGGCCCGCCCAGTGGCGCACCTGGCCGACCTCTTCCATGCTGGTCTGCATGAGCTTGAGCAGTTGCTGGTCACGGCGTCCACCGGCCAGCCACTGGGCCAGCAGGATTTCCAGTTGTGAATGGCCGGTGAAATAGAGCTCCGCATCAATGCGTGCCTCGGCGACGATGTCCTCCACCTGCTGGCGTTTCTGCTCGACGATGATGGCCAGGGTGCGGTGGGTTTCGCTGCGGATGAGCTCGCTCAGATAGGCGTAGCTGACGGCCCCGATGGCGCCGAACACTACCGCGGCCGCGAGCAAGGGCAGCAGGAAGCGCGCCCGTTCGCTGCGCGCATTGCGCCGGGTTCGGGTGTCGGGGCTGTCACTGGCAGTCATGGAAAGGGCGTGGTGCGGCGCGGCCGTGGCGAATGGCAGGCGCTAGAGCGGAGGCCGCGTGGCGAGCGGGGCAGGTCGCGCGGTGCCATGAATAGGTGGGGCACCATTATAGTGCGCCAGCAGCCAGGGATGCCGTTTTCTTCATTTCCGGCGTGCGCAGGGCGGCACGCGGCCGCCGGGCTTTGCCTAGTGCAGCACGCGCGGCATGGACAGGATGAACTCGGGGATTTCCGCCACGAACTGCGTGCCGTCCTCGGCCGTCATCTGATAGCTGCCGCGCATGGTGCCGACGGCCGTCGTGAGCGCGCAGCCGCTGGTGTAGGAGAAGTCCTGGCCGGGCGCCAGCAGCGGCTGATGACCGATGACGCCGAGCCCCTTGACCTCCTGCACGTCACCATCGGCGTCCGTGATGATCCAGTGCCGCGAAATCAATTGTGCGGGCACCGTGCCGGTATTGCGGATGGTGATGTGATACGCAAAGACAAAGCGGTTGCCCGCCACATCGGATTGCTCGGGCAGGTATTCGGTTTCGACGACAACCTGAATGTCGTACTTCTTGCTTTCGGCCATCCCGGCATTGCACACGAATTCGCAGTACATCGCAAGTGCAGGCGGCGTCTTCCCGGCCGAGGAGGGCCGGGCGGGAGGTCGTGGACGCGGTAAAATCGGGTTTTTGCCGTATCGGAAGCCATCATGTCCCATCGTATCGCCCCCAGCCTGCTCTCAGCCGACTTCGCCAAGCTTGGCGAGGAAGTGCGCAATGTCGTTGCGGCCGGCGCCGACTGGATCCACTTCGACGTGATGGACAATCACTATGTGCCGAACCTGACCATCGGCCCCATGGTCTGCGAGGCGATCCGTCCGCACACCACCGCACCCATCGACGTGCACCTGATGGTCAAGCCGGTGGACCGCATCATTCCCGACTTTGCCAAGGCGGGTGCCAACGTCATCACCTTTCATCCCGAGGCTTCGGATCACATCGACCGTTCGCTGTCGCTGATCCGCGAGCACGGCTGCATGGCCGGCCTGGTCTTCAACCCGGCCACGCCGCTGCACTATCTTGATTACGTCATGGACAAGATCGACATCGTGCTGCTGATGAGCGTGAACCCCGGTTTCGGCGGCCAGAAGTTCATTCCGGAAACCCTGGTCAAGCTGCGCGAGACGCGCAAGCGTCTTGATGCCTACAAGGAAAAGAGCGGGCGCAGCATCATGCTCGAGATCGACGGCGGCGTGAAGGTCGACAACATCGCCGAGATCGCCAAGGCCGGCGCCTGCACCTTCGTCGCCGGCTCGGCCGTGTTCGGCGCCGGCAAGGACAGCGATCCGCATCGTTACGACAGCGTCATCAGTGCGCTCAAGGGCGAGCTGGCCAAGACCTGAAATCAAGATCAACAGCGAACCACGAAGGCACAAAGGACACAAAGACGCACGAAGAGAACCTTGTGAAACGCTCTGGATTCGCTTTGTGTAACTTCGTGCCCTTCGTGTCTTCGTGGTGAAGATTTTGACTTTCCCTCGTCCCGTCCGCTCCGTATCCCTCGACCTCGACGGCACCCTGCTCGACACGGTGCCCGATCTGGCCGCCGCCGCCAATGCCATGCTGCGCGAGCTGCAATTGCCAGAGCGCAGCGCTGCAGAGCTGCGCACCTTCGTCGGCGGGGGCATCCCGCGCTTTGTGCTCTGGTGCCTGCCAGATGACAAGCGCGACGGCGCGCTGCATGCTGCCGCCATTGAAGTCTTCAAACGTCACTATGTCCTCAGCAATGGCCGGTTTTCGACCCTGTATCCGGGCGTCATCGAGGGGCTGGAAGGGTTCAGGCGGCGCGGCCTGCGCATGGCCTGCATCACCAACAAGACCGCCGCCTTCAGCGAGCCGCTGCTGGCAATGAGCGGCCTCGCGCCCTATTTCGAATTCACCCTGTCCGGCGACAGCCTGCCGGAAAAGAAGCCTCATCCGCTGCCCTTGCTGGAGGCGTGCCGCCGTCTCGACAGCACGCCGGCGCAGCACATGCACATCGGTGACTCAAAGCATGACGCCGCTGCCGCCCTGGCGGCCGCTTGCATCAGTGTGACCCTGCCCTACGGCTACAACGAGGGCGAGGATGTGCGTCAAATGAAGACAGATGTTATAGTTCCCAGCGTGGAAGCCGCGCTGGCACTGATTGTTGAATGATTGCTGCGGCCGAATTGAACCAACCACCTCTCCATACCATGAGCAAAACCACCAACAAGCGCCTCATCGAGGCGGAGGCATGGCCCTGGCGCCCTCAGCGCCCGGAATGATCCTGTCCGGCGCATCTGCATGATGCGCTGTTGTTTGCCGTGTTTGGAGCTCCCATGAACGAAACCGAATTTTCCCGGCTGGCCGCCGCAGGCTATAACCGCATCCCGGTTACGCTGCGCACTGCCGCCGACCTCGACACGCCGCTGTCGATCTACCTCAAGCTGGCCGATGCGCCCTATACCTATCTGCTCGAATCGGTGCAGGGCGGTGAGCGTTTCGGCCGTTACTCCTTCATCGGCCTGGCCGCCCGCACCCGCATCGAAGTGCGTGGCGACAGCATCCGCGTGTATGACCGACAGCAGGTCGTGCAGGAGGACGAGAGCACGCCGCCGCTGGACTTCATCAGCAATTACATGGCGCAGTTCAAGGTGCCGGACCTGCCCGAGCTGCCGCGCTCCTGTGGCGGTCTGGTCGGAAGCTTCGGCTATGACACCGTGCGTTATGTCGAAAAGAAGCTGGCCGGTCGTGCCAACAAGGACACGCTGGGTACGCCCGATATCTCGCTGATGCTGTCGGACGAGATCGCCATCGTTGACAATCTGGCCGGTACGCTCACTCTGGTCATCTATGCTGATGTCAGTCAGCCGAATGCCTGGGCCGATGCGCAGGAACGCCTCAGGGTTCTGGTCGGCGAGTTGCGCAAGCCGGTGTGCATTCCGATCGACGTGCGCGCCCCTTCGGCGGCTGCGGTGTCGGAATTCGGCGAAGCAGAATTCAAGGCCGCGGTGCGGCGCGCCAAGCAGTACATCATCGATGGCGACATGCAGCAGGTCGTGCTCGCCCAGCGCATGAGCCGGCCCTATGCCGCCTCGCCGCTGGCGCTGTATCGTACGCTGCGCGCGCTGAACCCGTCGCCCTACATGTTCCTGTTCAACTTCGACGACTACCATGTCGTCGGCGCTTCCCCGGAAATCCTGGTGCGCCTGCAGGACGACATCGTTACGGTGCGCCCGATTGCCGGCACCCGCCCGCGCGGCAAGGACCAGGCGGCAGATGTGGCTTACGCCGAAGAGTTGCTGGCCGACCCCAAGGAACGCGCCGAGCACCTGATGCTGCTCGACCTCGGTCGCAACGATGTCGGTCGGGTCGCAGCGACCGGTACCGTCAGCGTGACCGAGCAGTTCATCATCGAGCGCTACTCGCACGTGATGCACATCGTCTCCAACGTCGAAGGCAAGCTGAAACCCGGCGCCGACGCCATGGCCGTGCTCAAGGCCAGCTTCCCCGCCGGTACCGTTTCCGGCGCACCCAAGGTGCGGGCCATGGAAATCATCGACGAGCTCGAACCCTCCAAGCGCGGCATCTACGCCGGCGCGGTGGGCTATCTCGGCTTCAACGGCGACATGGACATCGCCATCGCGATCCGTACCGCCGTCATCAAGGATGGCTACATTCACGTCCAGGCCGGCGCCGGCATCGTCGCCGACTCGGACCCGGATGCCGAATGGACCGAAACCCAGAACAAGGCAAAGGCCGCCCTGCGCGCCGCCGAGCTGGCCGAGAACGGCCTTGATACGCGCTTCGAGTAAAGGATAACCAGATGCTTCTGATGCTCGACAACTACGATTCCTTCACCTACAACCTCGTGCAGTACTTCGGCGAGCTGGGTGAAGATGTGCGCGTGTATCGCAACGACGAAATCACGCTCGAAGAAATCGCCAGGCTCAATCCGGCGCGCATCGTTGTCTCGCCCGGCCCCTGCTCGCCGGCCGAAGCCGGCATCTCGGTCCCGCTGATCCGCGAGTTCGCCGGCAAGATTCCGCTGCTCGGCGTCTGCCTCGGTCACCAGAGCATAGGCGCGGCCTTCGGCGGCGACATCGTGCATGCCAAGCAGCTGATGCACGGCAAGACCTCGCCGGTGCACCACAACGATGTCGGCGTATTCAAGGGGCTGCCCAATCCCCTGACGGTGACGCGCTACCACTCGCTCGCGATCAAGCGCGAAACCCTGCCCGATTGTCTGGAAGTGACCGCCTGGACCGACGATGGCGAGATCATGGGCGTGCGCCACAAGACCCTGGACGTCGAAGGCGTACAGTTTCATCCGGAATCCATCCTGACCGAGCGCGGTCACGATCTGCTCAAGAACTTCCTGACGAAATAAGCCATGACTGCGATCACTCCCCAGCAGGCCCTGCAGCGCGTCATTGAAAGCCGCGAAATCTTCCACGACGAGATGCTGCACCTGATGCGCCAGATCATGGCCGGTGAGGTATCGCCTGTGCTGGTCTCCGCCATCCTCGCCGGTTTGCGCGTCAAGAAGGAAACCATAGGCGAGATTGCCGCCGCGGCGACCGTGATGCGGGAGCTGGCGACCAAGGTCGAGATCGCCGACAAGACTGGCTTTGTTGACATCGTCGGCACCGGCGGTGACGGTTCGCACACCTTCAATATTTCTACCGCTTCGGTCTTTGTGATTGCCGCCGCCGGCGGCAAGGTGGCCAAGCACGGCGGCCGCAGCGTGTCGTCGAGCTCGGGCAGTGCCGATGCCCTCGAAGCGCTCGGCGCCAACATCATGCTCAAGCCCGAACAGGTGGCGGACTGTGTGGCAGCGACCGGTATCGGCTTCATGTTTGCGCCGAATCATCACAGCGCCATGAAGAACGTCGCCCCCATCCGCAAGGAAATGGGCGTGCGCACCCTCTTCAACATCCTCGGCCCGCTCACCAATCCGGCCAGCGCCCCGAACACCCTGATGGGTGTCTTCCATCCCGATCTGGTCGGCATCCAGGTCCGCGTCATGCAGCGCCTCGGCGCCGAGCATGTGCTGATCGTGCACGGCAAGGACGGCATGGACGAAATTTCGCTGGGCGCAGCCACCCTGGTCGGCGAACTGAAAAACGGCGAAATCAGCGAGTACGAGATTCACCCCGAAGACCTCGGCTTTGCCATGTCCTCCAGTCGTCAGCTCCGTGTCGCCAATGCGCAGGAGTCCAAGGCCATGCTGCTCGCCGCGATTGACGGCCAGGCGCAGAGCCTGCCGGCAGCCCGCGATATCGTTACCCTGAACGCCGGCGCCGCCCTGTACACGGCCAACAAGGCCGCCAGCATCAAGGATGGCGTCAAGCTCGCCCGCGAAGCCATCGCCAGCGGCGCAGCGCGCGCCAAGGTCGACGAGTTCGTGCAGTACACCCGTAAGTTCAGCTAAAGGTCAAACGCGAGCCACCAAGAGACCAAGGACACCAAGGTGCACCAAGAGATCCCCGCAGAGCTGGATGCGTTGGCGCGACAGGTGGTCGATGCCGCACTTGCTGTTCACAAGAACCTTGGGCCTGGGCTTTTGGAATCTGCATATCAGGTTTGCCTCAAGCTGGAACTTGAAAAGCGCGGCGTACCATGCTGCTTGGAGCAGACCTTGCCGATCATCTACGATGGCGTGGTGATTGAAGGTGCTTACCGGATCGACTTGATTGTTGGCGGCATGATTCTTCTTGAGCTCAAGTCTGTCGAGAAACTGCTTCCCATACACACAGCCCAATTGGTGACCTACCTGAAACTATCAGGTAAGCGTTTGGGTTTCCTCATCAACTTCAATGTCCCTCTGATTCGCGACGGCATCAAGCGGGTTGCACTGTAAATCGTATTTCTTGGTGTTAACTTGGTGTCCTTTGTGTTCTTCGTGGTGAAAGATTCAAGGTTTTAATATGTCCGACATTCTCGACAAGATCATCGCCACCAAGCGCGAAGAGGTTCTCGCCGCGCGTGATGCCAAGCCGCT
>JAIEOJ010000133.1 GCA_019750575.1 Rhodocyclaceae bacterium
GGGCTCAACTACGGCTGGACGCTCGGCGAGAGCGGCTGGGACACCGGCATGGACGCCAACCTCAAGCGCCTCGGCGCTGTGGTCGGTCTGTCCGTGAAAGACCGTGACCTGACCACGCCACCGGCCAACCCCGCCAACGGCGACCGCTACCTCATTCCTGCCGCCGCCACCGGCGTGTGGGCCGGTAAAACCAACCAGATCGCCGCACGCATCGCCGATGTCTGGGAGTACCACACGCCCAAGATCGGCTGGCTTTGCTACATCGAGGATGAGGCCAAGCTCTCGGCCTACAAGGCCACCGGCTGGAGCGCAGGCATCGCCATCTGATTTCCCATCTTCGTACCCACCAGAAACCCGCCCAGATGTTCACGCACTGGGCGGGTTTCGCATTTCTGGAGACCGCAATGACCGAACCCGAACAACAACAGCCTGCGCTCGTCGAGAACATGCTCCTCTTGCGACGCGAGGACTTCGACGAACTGCTGGACCGCGCCGCTGAACGCGGAGCCGAGCGTGTCCTGACCCACCTTGGCCTGGAAAACGGCCACGCCGCACGCGACATCCGCGAACTACGCGACCTGCTGGAAGCCTGGCGTGATGCCCGACGCACGGCCTGGCAAACCACCGTCAAGGTCATCACCACCGGCATCCTGGCCGCACTGCTCGTTGGCGCAGCCATCAAGTTGAAACTGATGGGAGGCCCGCAATGATCGAGACACTGCTTGGTGGCCTCCTCGGCGGGGCATTCCGTCTTGCACCTGAAATCCTCAAATGGCTAGACCGCAAGGGAGAGCGTGGCCACGAACTGGCGATGCAGGACAAGGCGCTGGAGTTCGAGAAGCTGCGTGGCGCGCAGCGAATGTCGGAAATCGGCGCGGGTGCCGATGCCGCGTGGAACGTCGGAGCCATTGAGACCCTGCGCGAAGCCGTTCGGACTCAGGGCGAGAAAACCGGGGTTCGCTGGGCCGATGCCCTGTCGATCAGCGTGCGCCCCGTCATCACCTACTGGTTCATGGCCTTGTACTGCGCCGCCAAGACGGCAGCATTCGCAGCAGCCGTGACTGCAGGTGCCGGCTGGGGCACGGCCATCCTGCACGCATGGACGGAGGCCGATCAGGCGCTGTGGGCAGGAGTGCTGAACTTCTGGTTCCTCGGGCGGGTGTTCGACCGGGTGCGGCCGTGATTGAGGTACCAAAAGCGGCTATCGAGCTGGCCAAGCGCTTTGAGGGATTCGAGCGCAAGGTGAAGCGCGGAATCGAGATCACTGCCGTTCCCTATATCTGCCCAGCAGGCTTCTGGACGATTGGGTATGGCCATCTTTGTGATCCCAAGCACCCGCCGATCACGGAGGCAGAGGCTGAGGTCTATCTGGCGCGGGATCTGCAGACTGCACTGGCGGCGACGCTGCGCTTCTGCCCAGTGCTAGCCACTGAGACGGAGGGGCGGCTCGCGGCCGTTGTGGACTTCACGTTCAACCTCGGCGCGGGGCGCTTGCAGACATCGACGCTGCGGCGGCGCGTCAATCAGCGTGACTGGGTCGCGGCTAGCCAAGAACTCCGCCGTTGGGTGTATGGCGGAGGTCGGGTGCTGCCGGGCTTACTCGCCCGCCGCGAGGCTGAAGCGCGTCTTCTGTCTGCCTGACTCGCCTCTATCCTTACGCCCAAACCTCGTCCAAATTCTTCGCCGCCAGCAGCTTCTCCCGCAGCGCGTAGCGGGACGACTGCATATTGACCTCGCTGTTCTCCGGGCGCGGGATCGGGACAATCGCAGTCGCTGGCCCTTTGAACTTGATCATGTACTTCCCGGTGTCGTTGTAAGGCAGGATGGCATCGACCTCAGCAATGTGGGTGATCGCTGCAACGGGAGCGACCTGATAGGCCGCGATAAACTTTAGCTTCGAGATGTGCTTCGCATTGATCCGAACGGCAAACCAGCAGTTCTCGTTCAGGAAGCGCTGCTTGAATCCTTCCTCACGCGCAGGGACGACGATGGTGTCGAACTTGTCGTTCTCAGAACCAACAGGCTGCACCTGATCGTTCGGGTCTTCCTGCTTCGGCGGCGTGAAAGCGTTGATGCCGAGCATCGGCAGGATCAGCAACATATCGGCCAGGAACGCCTGGGCTGTGGCCTTCGCAGCGGGGGCCATCGTCGGAGCCGTGGGGTTGTTCTTGTTTAGCAGAATGGCCCGGTCGTGCTTCTTGGCCAGCGCAACCAGCGCTGACTCCAGGTACTGAACCTCGGTCTTGCCGATCTTGTGGTTACGGTCGAAGAAATAGACGCCCCACACCCAACCTTCCTTGTTCGAGACGTGGTTCTTCAGCCGGTCACCGACGGGGTCGGCCTCCCCGATGTAGATCGTTTCTTCGGCGGCATTGCCGACAAGGATGTAGATACCGGCTTGCGAGAAGCCTGGCTCCTGCTTCAACAGGTGGAAAAGCTCTTTGTTGAAGACGACGCCGTACCCTGACCAGTTCGACTTGTCGAGGTGACGAATACCCTCGGGGTCTCCGGATGTTGCGAAAAGAGTAATAGAAAATGGCTGCATTGACTAACCCCAGGCTGCGCTCATCAGGGTGGCGAGATCGCGCCGCGACAAGACTTCAGTGAATTCACGCCAATCCTTGTCGGGTGGCATCATCGTGCCGGTGTAGCGAAGGTCGAAGCCTGTCGCCGTCTTCTGGGCGTTGATGTACTCGTCCAACTGTTCGCCGAGTGTTTCGATGTCATCGATCCACTCGTCCTTGATGGTGTCTGGCAGCGACCCGAAGAGGTCGTAGCGGTTCTTCATGCGCTCGGACAGGCGCTCGTAGATCTTTTCGTCCACGGTCTGCTCGAACACAAGGTTCAGCATGTCGACGGTTTCACGCCGCTGTCCGAAGCGTTTGATTCGGCCAATCCGCTGTTCGAGGCGCGTTGGGTTCCACGGCAGGTCGACGTTGATCAGCGTGCCCAACGTTTGCAGGTTCAAGCCTTCGCAGGCGGCATCGGTAGCTACCATGACGCGAATCTGGTGCTCGGCGACCATCCGCTTCAAGGTTTCACGCTCGACACTTACGCTGTCGCCGCGCTGGTACAGACGGCTCCGACCCGCACCCGCATAAAGGCCGACAGCTTCTTCCGGGTAGCGAGCAGCCAGCGAGTCCGCCAGCCACTTTGCTGTGTCGTAATACTGACTGAAGATGATGACGCCCAATGCCAGCCATTTCTCCTTGTCGAGAAAGTTGACGACGGCCTCCATCTTCGGATCGGCTTCTAACCGCTCGAGTCGGGTAATCAGGCGTTGCAGAACTTCGCGTTCCTCACCCGTCTCGACTTTGAGATCAACTTCCTGTTCTTCGTCTTCCTCGTGCTCGGCATTGCCTTCCAGCAAGCGCCGGGCCGTCGCTAAGCCAGCGTGGACGCTGGAGCAGATGCGCTGCTCCATGAGGTTTTTCATGAAACCGCTGCCTTTACCGCGTTTGGCCAGTGCCTTGCCGAAAGCGCGGGCTTCGCCATAGGCCTGTCGGAAATCTTCCGACGTGCGCAGCGCCTTGCCCTCGAACAAGGCATCGAAAGCGCGCTGCTCCGATACTTGTTCTCGCTCCGGATGCACGTCCACGCCGACGCGTGCCAGCAGCCCCGCATCTTCAAGCTGTTGGCGTTTGCGCAGAACGACATGACGTACCAGCGGGTTTTCGCGCTGGAACAGCGTGGCACTTGATATGCGGCGCTCCAGCTCCTCTTCCAGAATCTCCCGCGTTTCCTCCGTCAGATCGGCCAGCGAACGGTTGGTTTGCCACTCTCCGTTCTGCAAACCCAAGTCTTGCCGGATAGCGGAGAACAAACGTCGGGCGCGAGGCTCACTGGTTGATTCCATGCGCGGAAGCGGCGAGCGCAACAGTTCCCACGCATGGGTGAGCGATTCCACCTCCACGCGGCCCGCGAGAATGTCGAGCACTTCGTCGGGTCGGTGCCACGGCGCTAGGTCATGGCCGAGCACGAAGCGGCCTGGGCCTTGGTGCAGGATGCCCAGCAAGTCCCATATATCAGCAGGGTTGGTCTGGATCGGCGTGGCCGTGCCCAGCAGCACGTGATCGGCACGGGCGGCGATCTCACGCATGAAGGCCAGCAGCTCGTTCGGTGTTCCGGCTTCCTTGCCGAAGCCCTGGCGGGTTCTGGCTTTGTGCGCTTCGTCGAGAATCACCACACCGAAGCGCATACCGAGCAGGTGCTGCTTCTCCAGCGAGTCGCGCATCATCAAGCCGGTGGAGACAATGCCGATGCGCAGCGGGCAATGGGCGATTTGCTCGCGCCCGGCAGGCGACAGCACTCGCTCGTCAGCATCTAGCCAGACTTTTCCAACGGTATCCCAACGTGCGGTCGGGATGCCCAGCTTGTCCAGCATTTCGGTCTGCCATTGTTCGGTCAGTGTGGCCGGGGCAAAGATAACGACCGGGCGGCGTGGCCCATTGTCTTTGTCGGATAACAGGCAGAGCGTCAGTGCGGCCGTCGCCAGCGACAGCGTTTTGCCTAGTCCGACTTCGTCGGCCAACAGCAGGCGCACCGTGCCGTAAAGCCGCTGATGGCGCAGACATTCGGTCAGGAACCCTTGCTGCCACGGCTGTAGCTGCTGGCCTTCGCGGTATAGCGGCGATTCAATCAGCGCCGCAGGGGCAAGATTTTCGTCATCGTCGATCTCGACGAACTCGATCTCTCGCCGATAGCCGCGCCGATGTACCTCGCGGATCACTGCCTGAGGCAGTGGTTTTGCTGCGTTCCAGAGAAAGTCGAATTCTTCCTCGATCCACGCCACACCCTCAGGGGACTCGTCCTCCCACAGGATTTCGTAGTGGCGCTGCCAGCCGTTTCGCGTCTCGTTCATCGACCCGATGAACCCCAGCCTACGGCCATCAGCCAGGGTAATCACACCTGCCTTGCCGTGCACAAAACCGCAGATGTCATCCGGTGCTATGCGCACCGCCTGCCCATGCTTGGCGAGGAAGGCGTCCAGCCGCCTATAGCGTTCGCGGTTCAGCAGTGCCTCGGCCTCCAGGGCGCGCTCGTTCCAGCGGCCGAGCATCTTGCTCTCGCGGAGTTGCGCCACTTTCAGGTCGTCTGGGTGGATGTCCACATTGCAGACAATCTTGACCTCGGGGATGTGCTCCAGCGCCTCGCCTGCCACCTCAAACAAAGAGCTGGTGAAATAGCCCGCGATGCGCTTATAGCTTCTGGCTCCGGCCAGATGCTGCATCAGGAAGCTGGCATCCAACCGATGGGTACGCGAAGAGAAGCGCCGAATGCTCATGCCTCAAGGCCTCAGTCGCCGAAGCGCAGATTTTTCAGGCGTGCGCCCAGAACCTCGGCGGCAGAGCGCACCTCAGATTCGGGCGCTTTGCGCTCGATGAAGGCCAGCATGTCCACAAGCAGGGATCGGGCCTCCAGGAAGTCAGCCATCTCGGATCGCAGTTGTTCGACGATGACTTGCGCCTCGGTGTCCTTGAGCAGTTGTTGCAAGGCAATGATGAGCTGACCCAGCCGCGTCACGCCGATCTCGGTGGCATCTGTCAGATCTCGCGAAGCGTATTCGCTGACGCGCTTGAGGCGTGCGTTGTTGGGCCGCATGTCACCCATCACGCGGCTGTAGTCCGTCACGCGGAACGCCTTGGCGAAGTTCTGGTAGTTGTCCAGCTTGGACGTGCCTGCGGTTTCCATGTCCATCATCCGCAGTACAAAGCGTTCGATGCCAGTGAGGCGCCCCCACGCGTCGGCGGTGAGGCCCTCGGGAACGAGCAGGCTGGATGCGGTTTCCGCTGCCTGCTGGACGATTTCGTCCACCACAGTGACTTCACCCCGTGCGCGGGGGCGCAGAGCGAAGGTGGTGACGTCCTCGTCGCCGATGCGTGTGTAGGCGGTCAGCACCTTGAGGGCTGCCGCATACCCGGCCATCTGCAAATCGGAGTCTCCCCACACCGGCTCACCGTGGTGGGCGGCCACAGTGTCGTTCAGATGCATCATGGTTTCGATCTGCCGCGCCACTTCCTGCCGAACGGCGGGCAACAGACGCTGCTTGAAACCAGTACGCTCGCCAGCCGCGCGCTTCTTGAGCATCAGGATGACGGTGCCTTGGACAAAGCTCCCCTTCTTGATAGCTGCATTGGTTTCCGTCGCGATGTACCACGCCGCCACAACTTGCAGGCCCGCAGCCCAGAAGATGCCGATTAGGTCGCCCCAGACGGCGGTGTCCTGATGGGTAAACATCACGCACTGCATGCCGTTGTCAGGCATGTGATCGGCCATTGCTTTGTAGGCGGCAGCCATGCCACGTCGAAACTCGTCGTCTGACCCCTTGATCGCCAGTGCGCGGCGCGAATCCCACACCCAGTCATCGAAGGGTTGGGGTGGGTTCTTGCGCAACCAGGCAATGAAGTACTCGGTGATCTCGTGGTAGTTCACCGCATCCGCATAGGGTGGATCGGTGATCCAGATATCAGCGTCGTCTTCAAGCTTGGCTGCATCACGGCACTTGATCGACCGGCGAGTCTCTGGAAGCGGACTGTTGGCAAAGCCGAACGACCGGCCTGCTTCGTGGCTGAAAAAGCAACGGATGCCGTAGTTGTAGAACGTGTTCAACGCTTGGTTGTAGAAGACGTTGTTGGTCTTCTCCCAATGGTTCATCCAGTTGGCGATCCGGGAGTTCCAATCCAGCGACTTGGCGTTGAATACGTAGTCTTCCGGCGTGCGATGCTGGAAGTAGCGCGAGATCAAAAGCAGCTGCCGCGCATTGAACAAATGGTGCCAGTGTGTCCAACCGCGTTCACGGAATAGACGGGTCGTTTCGTCCCCGTGTTCGATGGCCATATCCGGAACCAGTCCTTCATCCTGCCACTGGCTCAGGTTCGCAGCGACGAGCGTTTCCACGCGGCGCTCAGATTCCCAATCGGCGTCAGTCGGGGCGGCAAACCAAGTTTCCTGCCGGGACTTGGTGAGCGAGTCCTTAGCGATCCAGTGAATGGCGTAGAGCCGCTCCTGAAAAACATCATCAGGGCGCGGCTTGAAATCGTTCTTCTCCCAACGACGTAAGCGATTGCCCGTGCTGCCATCGGAATTCCGATAGTCGCCGCGCAGCGTCTTGATGGGCGTGCGATAGGTCTTTCCGTCCAACGTATAGACCATGTCGCCGTCTTGCACCGTACCCTGATCAGCAGCCGCTGCTTCCTTGTCCGAAACGCCACTGACAATCTCGATGTCGAATCGCTTGTTGCCGTGATCCGGCTTCAGGCGAGCGATGATGTTCCGGCCCTTGGAGATCACCCACGATGGGGACAGAGGAACCATCCATCCCGTTTCCGGGCAACGGGCTTCTACGCAATAAAGATAAGACTTGGCGCGATTGCCTTGCTTGTCGTGCTCGATGCCCAGCTTCGTGATCTCCGCATCCACCGACTTGGCAACACGTTCCTGTGACTTCTCGATTTCTACGCGTCGCTCCGGGCTTGAACCAATGATGTTCAATGCGCCCCAAGTCAGCATGCAGGCGATGGGGTTGAGGTCGGAGGCATACACGTCGCAGCCGATGCGCGCAGCCTCAAAAGGGATGGAGCCGCCGCCGCTAAATGTGTCGCCCACGCGGGCGCGGTGGCCGTAACGCAAGACGCCCAGCTGTTCCACCAGCTCGGGCAAGGACCGCACGCTTAAACCGAGATGAGCGTAGTGACGGTT
This sequence comes from Rhodocyclaceae bacterium, assembly GCA_019750575.1. Classification (GTDB taxonomy): domain Bacteria; phylum Pseudomonadota; class Gammaproteobacteria; order Burkholderiales; family Rhodocyclaceae. Next base: position 7,699 of record JAIEOJ010000133.1, read on the forward strand.
GACCTCTGCCCACACCGGAGCGAAGAGCCAGTCTTGATCCAGTTCTTCCGGGCGTTTGCTGATACTGGCCTTTTCTTCGTAACCAGACAGGGTGGCCAGCGCCTGGCGGTACAGCACCAGCTTGTCGTCATCGGTGATGTCGCGTCGCCAACCACGTCCGCCAAAGTAGCGCTCCGGGTCCGAGATAGGGATCATCTCCTGGAGCTTGGACACCGAGAACGCGTTGGCCGCCAATGCCCGTCGGGCCAATCCTTCATCGTCGAACGCCATGAGCTTTTCGAAGATGGCGAGATCGGCTTCCGCGTCGTCAGTGGGCGGTAGCAGAGTGCCAAGCACGATGGCTCGCACCAAGATCAGTGGCTTGCGACCCTTCCAGTAGGAGCCCAGCCCGGTCAGGGTTTGGCCAAGATTTGCCTTCCGCTCCTTTTGTGCCTCGAACGACACTTTCTGGGCGGGAAAAACCGTCTCGATCAGCGCGGGCGCATCTTTGAGTGCTAGTGGCGTGAGGGTTGTTGTTCTTTGCATTACCTGATGAATCCTCAATGGGCCGAAGCCGCGTCCGGTGACAGCCAGCCGTGGGAACGCAGCCGTTCTTCGGCAATGGCAAGCTGGCGCGGGGTGAACTGCTGCTTGCGTGCGTTCCAGCTATAGACCTGACGTTCTACGCTTTCGTGCTGTGTGGCACCCTCGCGGCTCATCACCCAATGCACTGTGGCCAGGAGTTCTAGCCCGTAAGGTGACTCGAAGCCCTCGACCAGCTTGGTTACGCGCTCGAAACGGGCGCGGCTGATGTCGTGTTGATCCAAATAGTCCTTGGCGTCCTCAACCGCACCGGGCACCAGCGTGAGCGGCTTGTCCGGCGCATCGCCGCCGTCGGCGTAACCCGCGATCAAATGACCTTCCACCGCCTTCAGCACATGCCGAAGGTTCTCGGCGTAAGGGCCGTAGTGATGCTTGACGTACTGGAGACGCAGCGGCTCGCCTGCTTCCTGCATGAAGTACATCAGCTTGTGGACTTCCAGCAGGGTGACAAAGGGGTCAAGCAGGCCGCCAAGATAGCGCTGCATCAGTTCCACCAAGGCGGCGCGACCCGCCGTCATTTTGGGTACCTCGCGCACGTGTGCCATCTTGTCGTTGGCAGGGGCTCCCTTGGGCTCAAACACCAGCACGCGCACGTCGGCAAGCTCTGCCAGTGCGCGCTCGATGCGTGGTCGCACCTCGTTCCAGTCCAGTCCGCCCAGGCCTGCGCCCAGCGGCGGGATGGCGATGGAGCGAATGCCCTTGTCGCGGATGACATTAACCAGATCGACAAGGCCCGCATCGATGTCTTCAATACGGCTCTTGCCGCGCCAGTGGCGCTTGGTCGGGAAGTTGATGATGAAGCGCGGCAATGTGAGCTGCCCCGTCTCAAAAACGAACATGCGACCAGGCTGCACTGCTTCGCGCTTGCAGGCCGCTTCGTAAGCCTTGAAGTTTTCGGGGTAGACGTTCTTGAACTGCAAGGCGATGCCACGCCCCATCACGCCGACGCAATTGACAGTGTTGACCAGTGCGTCGGCCTCACACTGGAGGATGTCGCCCGAGGTGTACTCGATCATGGCTGTGCCCCTCTCATTCAGTAGTACCAGTCCGGGCGAACTTCGACCGGAGGCCGGTGTCCGTGCGCCGGAAGGGCGTTGACGACTTGTCGATAGACCGTGGCCGACTGCACGCCGATGCGTTCGATCAGGTGCCACGGAAAATGTTGCTCCAACAGGAACTCGGCTTGTTTGCCTTCTTTCAGGCCGCCACTCCAGTTGTTCGCCTGCACCGCCGCCCAGTTGATTTCACCAAGACGCGCCAAGTCATTGCGGTCTTCAAAAAAATACGATCCGGCGTTTGATAGCGTGAAGGCCCAGCGAGCGGGTTGCGCGTTGGCCCAGGCCACAACTGCGCCCAAATCCGCCTGCAAGTGGATGATGGACGCTTGCCCACCTTGGTAAGCCAGTTCTGCGTTGCGTCGGTGAATCAAATAAAGCATCACGGATCGCGGGCAGAAGTAAAACGGCACGCAGGCACCGACGAACAGGCCGGGATGACTTGCAAGCTGAAGCTCAGTCAAACGACGCTGCTTGATGTGGTTCATCCCAATCATCGTTCCGCCCAGCGCCTGCGCTTGCACCATTGCGTCCGACAAGAGGCCACCTGTTGCCACGATGGAGGGCAGACGATCTACGTGGGCAATGTGGTAGATTTTCGGCTGCGGGGGCACGGCGTTCATGGCGCTTCGTCTCCGAACAGCCCTAATGAGGCCTGGGCAACTTCCTGTTCCGGTTTTCCGCGTCGGGCACGAGGAGCGAGCAGTTCGCTCTGCGCCACATCGCCCAAGGCGTGTTTGAGCGCTGCGCGCCAGCCCTTGCCCGCATCCATCACCCCGCCGGTGCTCATGGCCGTCATGCCAAACAGCCACCAGCGTTCCTCCGGGCGCAGCGCCAACCAGTTGCGCACGGCGACGGGAATCTTCTCCATCTCCATCTGCTCGACGGCCCAGGCCAGTACGCACAATTCCTTGCCGAGCAAGCGATCCACCGGGTTGTCGCCGACCTTCCACGTACCGGGCTTGATGCCATGCGCGGCCAGACGAGCGTTGAAGGCTCGTTGAACTTCGGCGCGGATGGCGGTCCAGCGCGGGCGATCCAGCAGAACGCGGTCGATCACTGCGTTGTCGTTGCTTGCAGACTGCAAGCCGAGGTGTTCACTGATTTGAACTTTGCCCGTGCTGGCCTTGGGAATAACGACCTTGAAGTGATGAGGATCAGAAGTCGCAGGCACGCCAAAACCCAGCGTGTGCAGCACTTGCGCACGCGCCTTGGGCGATGGTGTGTTACCTGCGGCTTTAGCCATCCTCATTCCTCCTGATTGATGTCGCCCGGCTTGAGCTCGATTCCGGCGAGCTTGGCGAACTCTTTGAGTGCAAAGCCGGTATCGAACGCGATGCCGTCGGCAATGGCAATGTTGAGCGGGGCGTCGGGCTCCTTGAGCACGTCGCGCAGGCTGTTGACGACGCCTTCGATGATGGCAGCGGTGACTTCGCGCTCCTGGAAGCGCACGGTTACGGTGTTCTCGCCCTCACCGATTTCGACGCGCACACCCTTGAAACGCGTGCCCGGCTGATCGCGGAAACGGTTGATGACGCTGAAGACGCGGTCGGTCGTGTCGAGAGCAACACGCTTGCTTTGCAGGCGCGCGGGCTTGCTGTCGACGATCTGCACCGTCTTGTCGCCGCTGGCGGGAATCTGGAAGTCCGCTGTCTTGTTGGCTTCGCCCGCGCGGGCGAACACCAGCAGGCGGCAACTTGCGGACCCGATCTCGAACGGCGCGTCGTAGCGGGTGCCGTCCTTGGGGTTGGAGCCGTCCAGCGTGTAGTAGATGTCAGCGTGCGGTGTGGCGGCCAGGGTGACACGGCGCTTGTCAGCGGCTGGTTCGACCTGATGACGGATCTTGAGGTCGGCAAGCCAGCGAGTAGCCGCTGCACTTTCATGCTGGCCAGTGGTGTCCTTGACCCAGAAGTACAAGGTGCCTTCGGTCGAGCTGAAGTTGTCCAAGTCCTCGACCTTGTTGTCCTTGTCGGAAACGTCGGCCTTGGTCGACCAATAGACGACCGGACTGTCACCTGCGTGGCGTGGTGTGAGGCTCAACACCGTCTCGCCGGTGTCCGGCTTGACGTTGATGACGGACACGTTGACGGTGGCCTTGTCCTTGGGAAACGGCCCCTTCTCGATGTAGCCGTCCTCGCCCAAGCGCCAGCGACCTTGTTTCAGAGCCTCGGTTTTGAGCGTATCCAGGCCACTGGCACCCGGCATCCACGGCCAGATAGGCGAGCACTTGGCGCGGGTGGCGACGTCCTTCCAAGGGGTGCGACGGTTGTCTTTGCCAGACGGCCACAGGTACTCCTCGGCCTGCGCGAAGCATTCGTCGAAGTTGTCCTTGCCCAGCTCTGCCACGAGCTTGTAATCGGCGCGCGGGCTGGCCAGCAGTTTTTCGATTTGCGTCTCGGCAGACTGATCGCCCTGGCCGAGCTTCAGCCCTTGGTCGATAGTAACCCCGGCCAGCACGTCGCGCCCGTCAACTGGGTCGTTGGCAGGGAAGTACAAGCGGTTGTAGGCCGCCGACAGTGCCTTGCTGAAGCGATCTTCCGATTCTTCAAAGCGATCGCGCGCTTCTTCGAACAAGGTGTCGCCGGATTTGAGGCGCTTGTGGATCTGCTCGATGGCGTACAGCTCGCGCAACCGCTCTTCGACCGCGTCGGCCAGCAGGCTGTCCTGCCCACTCAACACCAGCAGGTTGTTCTTCTCCTGTTGGTAGTCGAAGAAGTTCTGCAATTCACTGGGCGGCATCTTGCCATCCGGCTTGATGACGATCAGCGTGCGTGGGCCACCGAGCTTGAGTTCATCCAGCCGGGGCAGCACCTGCACGTCCTGATAGGCTATCTTGCTGACCGGTGCGAGGATGCCCGAGAGTCGATTGATGAGCGCCTGATCGACCTTGGGTTGTGGAACTTCTTTGGCGTTGCGCTCGATCTGGCGCGACAGATTCTCAGTTTCCTTGATGAAGAAGCGTTGCTCTTCACGGTGGAGGTACCACGCCGACTCGCGCAGGCGCTGCATGGCCTGAAGAAATTCGTCGGGCTTGCGCTGGGGCGCAGCCAGGAACTCGATCACTTCGCTTTCCGTCAGCCCGATACGTCCCCCGACAGCACGGGATAGGCTGGATGACAGCAGCAACGTCATGAGCTGCTGTGCGGCATCGCCCGCCAGGTCGGCGTCGATGTGCTCTGCAATGGCGTTGCCCGCGTCGGCGATATCGCGCGTCACCGCTGGCATCAGCTTGGGTGCAATACGCTCGATCTCGTCCTTGACCTGCTCGTCGTTCAAGTTGAGATGCTGTGTGCCGATCAGGAAGATGTCGTCGGCTTCGCGCTCGTCAACACTCTTGAGCAGTCGCGCAGTGAACTGCATCAGGCCACGGGTCTGACGGAAGCCTTCGTTCTCCTTGAACAGCGCGACGAGGTGCTTGAACGAGGGATGGAAGGGGTAGGTTTCCCGCACCTGCTCGGCGATCTGCTCGATGCTGCTGGCGACGATGTAGCCGCCATCCTCAGCTTTTTTGATCTGCTGCGCGTACTCCTCGGCGACATCAGAGATAACCCGCTCATCCGGCAGTTCGTCGATGAGGCGCTTCTTCAGAATTTCGTAGATTTCGTTGCCTGCCAGTTGCACCGGCGTGATGGTCATCGCCTGGCGGCGGGTTTCCTGCTGCAGGTTAGAGATGGCGTCGGCCAGCGCCTTAGTCTGGGCCTTGTAGCTGCCCGACAGGTTGGCGACCACGATGGCGCAGTTGGGCAACTCTAGCGCTGCGCTCATCAGGCTGGAGAGGCTGTAGACCGCCATGTTGGCCAGCGTGCCCTGACCGAACACCTGCGTACTGGCGTTGTCGAGATAGGGCGGCAGTTCGTCAAGCAAGATCAGCGTCGGCTTGTCGCCAATGATTTCCTTCCACTGACGTTGATCGACAGCCTTAGGGCCATTCGCCCAGTAGGGTTTGATGGCTTCAGCTGCACCAAGCTGGGTAGCAATCTCGCCCCAGATGAAGTTATCGGGGTTGTTGCGGCCGTTGAACGCGGCAATACGCGCTTGCCCAAAATCGACGCGTGAAGCCAAGTCGGCTGGCAGAACGTTCTTGCGCAGATGCGGATGGCGTGCCAGAAGGCCCAGCGCGATCATCATGTGCGTCTTACCGCCACCCATCGCCTGGGTCAGTTCAAACACCGCCTGATCTGACTTGCCGGAGAGACGCAGCAGACCTTCGCGGAAAAGCTGATCCATGCCGTGGGTGACGAAGTTACGCGAGAAAAACTCGCCGCCGTCACCCGCGTCATTGATGAGGTCTGCGAGGTTCTCGATCCCCTGGCTCATCCGATAGTCGCGGATGATGGGGTTGAACCGGCAGGCTTGCTTGACCGTCTTGATCATGAACGCGCTCCGTTGTTGTTCTTGGTTTCCTCGGAGTGCGGAATCGCAATGCCGTGCCGCTCGCAGTAGCCCCGAATCAGCACTTCGACCATGTTCGCGATGGATCGATGCTCCTGATCCGCCGCGATGCGAAGCGCTTCCTTGAGTCCGGGGTCGATACGAAATGTGAGCGTGGCAGTCTTGACTGTGGCCATAGCCTCTCCAGAAACCACTGTAAATGTACTGCACTTTACAGTATTGACTTGACTTCGGCAATGCGAATTGGGTCAGAACTCCTCGCCCGCTGGCTGACACGCCAGAGACCCTCCCGCGCAGTGTGCGTGGCTCTTGGCGGTAGCGTTCGAAGGGGTTTGGCATCGTTGTCTCTTGGCGTCGGCAGGCATGCATATGAACGCGCTGTTCTGCAGAAAAGCCAAGCGGGATCAGACCTGACTGCGGACAACCGACCAAGCAACGACTTTAGGCGCACGGGCCCTATCTAGCCGGCCACTCTGCCCTTGGGCTTCAATTTGCATAGCAAGCAGGATAGAATGAAATTTATGTAATCACATAATTTCTTATGCCTGATGCCCACACTTTTTGCCTGGCTTGGTAACTCAGACCTTCGCGCCTCGGAAGATGCGTCGGGCACAGACTTCGGTCCCATCTTGATGGCGCTGGAGACCGGGGTGTATGACCGTCTAGTGCTCCTGTCGGATCACGGTCAGCAGAAAACGCAGAACTTCGTGGCGTGGCTGAGCGGCAAATTCACGGGGGCTACAGAGGTGCGGTACGCAAAACTGCGCAGCCCCACCGATTTCGAAGACATATACGTCGCAGCCAACGGAGCGGTGTCCGCGACGCTCTCTTCTTCTCCTGAGCTGCCGGTCACTTTTCACGTGAGCCCTGGCACCCCTGCCATGGCTGCTGTCTGGGTGCTGTTGGCGAAAGCCAAGTACGGGGCCAACCTCATCGAATCCTCTCGTGAACACGGCGTGCGTCCTGTCGTTGTTCCATTCGACCTGGCCGCTGAGTTCCTTCCAGTTGCGAGCAAGCAAGCTGACGAAGCTCTCGCACACCTTGTCCAAGGATTGCCCCCGGCAGCACCGGAGTTCGCCAGCATCATTCACCGCTGCAATGCGATGAAGCGTGTAGTCGCGATGGCGCAGCGATTGGCGCAACGGGATCTGCCCGTATTGATCCAAGGGGAGTCCGGGACCGGCAAGGAACTCTTTGCACGTGCGATCCACGCTTCGAGCAGGCGAAAAGGCGCCCCCTTTGTTGCAGTCAACTGTGGGGCCATCCCGCTCGAACTGATCGACTCCGAGCTTTTCGGTCATGAAAAGGGTGCGTTCACCGGTGCCCATGCAACCCGTGCTGGCTACTTTGAGGCAGCTGATGGCGGGACGCTTTTTTTGGACGAAATCGGTGAGCTGCCGCTGCAGTCACAGGTTGCCGTGGTGGCTGGATTGCGGCTGTAGCAGACGGTTTGGGATCGCGAGCACGTAGTGATCTGGGGGCACGTAGTGCCTGCCAAGTTACCCGGCGGATCTTGCGCGCCACATCGAGCAGTTTCGACCTGCCGGCAACGCTGCCCTTGATTCATCAGCAATGGCTTAAAGCGATTGGTCCGACAACTCCTCGGGACGCCGCGACCACGCTGCTGTTCGGCCGCGTGACAGATCAAGGCGAGGTACATGCAGCCCAATTGGGTGATGGTCTTCTGTTGGTGAAATGCGCGGGCGAGTTCCGTCGCGTCACGCCAGAGCGCACAGCCTATGGCAATCAGACTTGGGCACTTGAGTCCACACACCTGCAGGACAAATGGAGCTATACGAAAGGCCGATTCACCGAGCCGGGTGATGGCGTTGTCCTGATGACAGATGGCGTGGCCGATGACCTCGAACCTGCCCATCTTGCCGACTTCTTTGATGCGCTTTATCAAGACGTGAGCAATCGGAGTCGGCGCAGAGGCAGGCGCTGGTTGCAGTCTGAATTGAATGACTGGGCGACCCCCTTACACAGCGACGACAAAACACTCGTGGCCATTTTTAGGACGTCTGAATGAGCACAGCAACACCAGAGGCACCAAAGAAAAACCGGACGGTGCTAGACCAACACGGTCAATCCTATGAGCTGACGGGGCGTATCGGCGAAGGCGGTCAAGGGATCGTTTGCACGACCAACTACCCCAACGTTCTCGTGAAAGTCGCGCGTGCAACCACAGAAGAAAAGCGAGCCAGTTGGACGAACAAAATCCGCGCACTTATGCGTCAGCCACTTGATGGCCTCCCCATAGCTCATCCGCAAGCCCTCATCACGCAGCCGCAGCCGGGTTACGTCATGGAATTGATGGATGGACTGGCCCCAATGACTGAACTGATGCAGGTTGCGACTGACGCCTTGATGTCAGATGATGGCCTATCCGGCTATGTGAAGACAGGCGGTCTGTTGCGCCGGTTGAAGATGCTCGCGCGACTGGCTCGGGTGCTGGCGGATCTGCATGGTCGAGGACTCGCCTATGGCGATCTTTCTCCTGCAAATGTTTTCGTATCCCAGTCACTAGCGTACGCCGAAGTCTGGTTGATCGACGCCGACAACGTTGCGAGTCAGTCGCGTGACGGTCAGCAAGGTGTATTCACCCCTGATTACGGGGCTCCAGAGATTCTGAGGGGAGAGTCCGGCATCAATACACTGACCGACTGCTGGAGTTTTGCGGTCATGGCGTATCGCATCCTCACGCTGGTTCACCCCCTCAAGGGGGACGTTGTGCTTGAAGGTGAACCTGAGCGTGAAGAGGCGGCCCTCCGAGGCGAACTCCCTTGGGTAGATCACCCAGTTGATCGCAGCAACGCCTTGTCGATAGGACTTCCCCGCGAAATCACGCTCAATGCGCCACTGCGTGCGCTGTTTGAACGATGCTTCAATGCCGGGCTGAACAATCCGGGTGAGCGGCCAAGTCTGAATGAGTGGGCAGATGCATTCGAGGCTGCCACAGGCCATTGCGATCAATGCGAGTCTTGCGGCAGCACGTTTTTCTACACCTCGAAGCACATCTGTCCATTTTGCGATCACGCCCAGGACACGAATCGCACGATCCTCTTGCAGGAATATCGCTATATGCCTCCGGATCTGCTCCGGGAGGGCTTGCCGGAAGATGTTCCAGAGTCGTTGATTCGAAAAGAGTGCTGGACTCGCACAGGCAAGGCGATGGTTTTGAGTATGAGCCCTGCCGAGTTAAAGACTTTGCCCTTGGGAACGTCTCTGTACGCGGATGCCCGTCCGCTATGCACTGTCGAACTTGCTAAGGATGGCTTGTGGATAGAGCCATCAGCCGGTACGCAAGTTTCCTTGCAAAGAGCATCTGACGACAAAGTCGTCGCGGTTGTGCGTCGGCAGCGGCTCAAGTCAGACAGTCGTTCAGGAGTGTCTTTCTGGCTCCACCTAGGCTCAGTAGAAGAAGAGCATGTCGTTTGGCGTTTCAACTGGTGAGGCAACGATGAAACTCTGCGACTTTCCTCTTCTGTCGGGTGAACTTGCCCAGTTCACATGTGACGACCTGGGAGCCGATTGGCAAATCGGTGAGGCCGTGTCAGTACAGGCACACGGTAATGACTATCTTCTCCGACAGGGCAACTCCGTTTGCGTCGGCAAAGTAGAAGGACGCCAAGATCGAACTGCGCTTCAGGTCCAACGAGGCCTGACGTTGTGGGTGTTAAGACAGCGGCAGGGCGAGGTTCTCCACCTTCAATCGCTGGATTTGGTCGAGCAGATTCAGCTGGATATGGCGATTTCTGTTGATGAGGCCATTGCGGAGCAATTGGCCAGCAGGGGTGAGATTTCTGCTCCAGACGTACCCACTGCAGTTGGTTGGTTGAATGAGCAATTCATCTCAGCTGAAAAAGCACCGACCGCAGAAATGGATCGTGTTTTTCTTGGCCGCTTCGACAACGCTTCCGATGAGAGTTTCGTTCTCTTTGGTGCAGGCTGGCGCGGCAACGTCAAACGAGATGCTGGCGTACTGAAACTGATGAGCGTCACTCGTCTCAAGGGGGCTACCGTGCGCAAACTGCTGCTTACAAGGACCGGTGCAACATCATCTTGCTGGACGAGATGAACCTGTCGCGCCCGGAGCAGTATTTTGCTGAATTCCTCTCGGCGCTCGAAAAGAATGACCCAAGAGATCGACTCATCAGTTTGTCGGAGAGCCAGTTGCCGAACGCCCCAGCGCTGCTGGTCGAGGGGCGAAGGATTCGGGTTCCCCACAACGTCTGGTTTGTAGGCACTGCTAACCACGATGAAACAACGAACGAGTTCGCTGACAAAACCTACGACCGTGCTCATGTCATGACGCTTCCCCGCCACGAAGCTGGATTCAAGGTGGAGCCAAAGCCGAAGGCCAGCTTTAGCTATGGATCTTTGATGGAGCGATTCGATGCTGCTGTGACACAAAACGCTGATGAGGTTTCAGAGTTGTTGGCGGAGTTGACCACGGGCCCGCTCACGAGCATCTTGCAGGATCGCTTTGACTTGGGTTGGGGCAATCGACTCGAACGTCAGGCCATGCGATTTGTCCCTGTTTACATGGCTGCCGGCGGTCGCAAAGAAGATGCTCTGGACCATTTGCTTGCCAGCAGAGTATTCAGGCGCGGGAAGGTCACTGGTAGATACGATGCGACCATCGATGATCTTGCCGCCATCGAACAAGCGCTGACCACAGTATGGAAGGGGTGGAAATCGGAGCCTCGCCGTTCCATTGCCTTGTTGGCTGAAGACCGTCGCCGCAAGGAACGTGGGGCATGATATTTCTGGACCGTCTTACGGGTAGCAAACTCAGCCGCCTACCCGACGCGCTTCTGCCGGGGCGGTATTGCTTGCTTGAGCCACTCGTGGTCAATGGACACAGCCGCTTGCAGCCCGGCGATCTGCTCTCGGATGACGGATCGGGCGTCCTCCGGATTCAAGACGCTGAATCCCAGGTGCTCGCTATCGATCAGTCTGACGACGATCAGGCGGACTCCGATCTGTCTGCAGAGGCGATTATTTCCATTGCCGGAAAAATCGCTCACGCACATGATGCAAATGTCTCGCCCATGCTGCCCGCTGAGATGGCCGCCCAATGCGCGCTCGAAGAGCTCGAGCGCGACTTGGCGGCGGTACTCAGAGATGGTCATCTGCATTCAATATCTGACCGCCCCCGCAGAGACCTTCGATATGACGACTTGGTTGCGCCAGTGGCGCGAGCTCGACGCCTCGCGACTTCGGCATTAAGTCACCTGGCATCACACTCTGATTGCTGGCAGCAGCGTACGCTCAGTGGTGTTCA
>JAIEOJ010000283.1 GCA_019750575.1 Rhodocyclaceae bacterium
TCGCGATGGAGACCGGCATCCCCTACATCGCCGCCGGCCATCATGCGACCGAACGCTATGGCGTGCAGGCGCTGGGCGAACACCTGGCCGCGACGCATGGGCTGGAATGCGAGTACCTGGAGCTGGATAACCCGGTTTAGTTTTGGGTTTTTGGTCGATTGACCGCCAATGTCGGGAGTTCGTCCCGACAGCCGGGTTACTTTCTTTTGCTTCGCCAAAAGAAAGTAACCAAAGAAAAGGCGACCCTCTTCACCGGCCCTTCGGGCTGCCTTCTCTCCAGCTCATTGGACCGGCCGGGCCGGAAACTCGCTCCACTGCGTTCCGCTCAAACAGCCGTCCCGGACGACCCCGATCCAACGAGCTTACGTTCAGCGGCTCAGAAGGGAAATTAAAACCGATCGGTGTGCAGTCCCCTTCTGGCTCGCTGAGCGGAAGGTTATCAATGCGGGGAAGTCCGGCTTCGTCTGTCTGAGCGAAGCGAGTTTAGAAGCCGGCCGCATTGATGGCCTGGAACGAAGGCACCCCGTAGGGGCGAGACGGAGGGTACGCTTCTTTGCCTACTTTCTTGCCGTATAGCAAGAAAGTAGGTCGGCTGTCCGGACGAACTCCGGACATTGGTGGTTCTGCACCTACGGTAATTTATGGATGGATTGGCTTGCGCGGCTTCGATCCCGCAAGGGGATTTCCTTTGGTCACAGCTCAGCCCGAACGGTCGGTGAGCGTTACCGCAGTTCGGGCTTGATCAGTGTCTTGAACTGCTCGCGGATTTTCTGCACCTTGGGCCCGACCACCGCCATGCAGTAGGGCTGGAAGGGGTTCTTGGCGAAGTAGTCCTGGTGGTAGTTCTCGGCCGGATAGAAGTGCGGCAGCGGCTTGACCTCGGTGACGATGGGGTCGTCCCAGACCTTGCTGGCTTCCAGATCCGCGATCAGCTTTCGGGCGACGGCCTCCTGTTCGGCGTCGTGGGTGAAGATGACCGAGCGGTATTGCGTGCCGCGATCGTTGCCCTGGCGATTCAGTGTGGTCGGATCATGGATGGCGAAGAAGGTGATCAGCAGGGTGCGGTAGTCGATCACCGCCGGATCGAAGCTGATCTGGGCGACTTCGGCATGGCCGGTAGTGCCGGTGCAGATGTCCTCGTAGGTCGGGTTGTCGGTATGGCCGCCGGTGTAGCCGGAAATGACTTTACTGACACCGTTGAGCTGGTTCAGCGCGCCTTCGACGCACCAGAAGCAGCCGCCGCCGAGGGTGGCGGTGGATGTCGTGTTTGCAGTGCTGCTCATGCTTTACCCCATTGGTTGGGCCCCGTTGCGGGGCAATTCAGCTTGACGAAAGCCTGTGCTAAAATCGCCGGTTCTACGCTTTGGCGGTTACGGCTGCGGGCGCTGAGAACACAAAAAAGATCGGCGATGGCGACATGGAAGCCAGATGATGGCACTTCATCGAACCACAACCGGCGTCTTTCGATAAATTTTGCACTAGCAAGGATGACTCATGAAGATTCATGAATACCAGGGCAAAGAACTTCTGCGCAAGTTCGGTGTTCCTACTCCCCGCGGCATTCCGTGCTTCTCGGTTGACGAGGCCGTCAAGGCTGCCGAAACCCTGGGCGGCAGCATCTGGGTGGTGAAGGCTCAAATCCACGCCGGTGGCCGCGGCAAGGGCGGTGGTGTCAAGCTGGCCCGTTCCCTGGACGAAGTTCGCAAGGTCGCCGCCGAAATCCTCGGCATGCAGCTGATTACCCACCAGACTGGTCCGGAAGGCCAGAAGGTGCGTCGCCTGCTGATCGAAGATGGCGCCGACATCAAGCACGAATACTATGTTGCCGTCCTGACCGACCGCGCCACCCAGAAGGTTGCCGTGATGGCCTCCTCCGCCGGCGGCATGGACATCGAGGAAGTGGCCCACGCCACCCCCGAGCTGATCCTCAAGGAATTCGCTGATCCGCTCGTCGGCCTGACCGACAAGCAGGCAGAGAACCTGGCCCGCGGCATCGGCCTGCCGGACGGTTCCATCGCCCAGGCCGTCGAAGTGCTGAAGAACCTGTACAAGTGCTACATGGACACCGACGCTTCGCTGGCTGAAATCAACCCGCTGATCCTCGAAGGCAACGGCAACGTCAAGGCCCTGGACGCCAAGTTCAACTTTGACTCCAACGCCTTGTTCCGTCACGAAGACATCGTTGCCTACCGCGACCTGGACGAAGAAGACGCCGACGAAATCGCCGCTTCCAAGTTCGACCTCGCCTACATCTCGCTCGACGGCGACATCGGCTGCCTGGTGAACGGCGCCGGTCTGGCCATGGCTACCATGGACACCATCAAGCTGTTCGGCGGCGAGCCGGCCAACTTCCTCGACGTGGGCGGCGGTGCCACCACCGAGAAGGTGACCGAAGCCTTCAAGATCATGCTCAAGAACCCCAAGGTCAAGGGCATCCTGGTGAACATCTTCGGCGGCATCATGAAGTGCGACACCATCGCCACCGGCGTGATTACCGCCGCGCGCGAAGTCAAGCTGTCCGTGCCGCTCGTCGTCCGCATGAAGGGCACCAACGAAGACCTCGGCAAGCAGATCCTGAAGGAATCCGGTCTGCCGATCATCTCCGCCGACACCATGGCCGAAGCCGCGACCAAGATCGTCGCTGCGGTCAAGTAAGGAGCATCTGAATGTCTATCCTGATCAACAAGAACACCAAGGTCATCACCCAAGGTATCACCGGCAAGACCGGTCAGTTCCATACCGAAAAGTGCATTGAATACGCGAACGGCAAGGCTTGCTACGTCGCCGGCGTGAACCCGAAGAAGGCCGGCGAGTCCGTGCTGGACGTGCCGATCTTCGCCACCGTCAAGGATGCGGCCGCCAACACCGGCGCCACTGCCTCGGTGATCTACGTGCCGCCGGCAGGTGCCGCTGCCGCCATCCTGGAGGCCGTCGAGGCTGATCTGGATCTGGTGGTCTGCATCACCGAAGGCATCCCGGTCCGTGACATGCTGGAAGTTCGCAACAAGATGAAGGCCAAGGAAGCTGCCGGCGGCAAGCGCACCATCCTCATCGGGCCGAACTGCTCCGGCATCATCACCCCGGAAGAACTGAAGATCGGCATCATGCCGGGCCACATCCACCGCAAGGGTCGCATCGGCGTGGTTTCGCGCTCGGGCACCTTGACCTACGAAGCTGCCGCGCAGCTGTCGGAAGTCGGTCTGGGCCAGTCCACCGTTGTTAACATCGGTGGTGACCCCGTGAACGGTCTGAAGCATCTGGACGTCATGAAGATGTTCAATGACGACCCCGATACCGATGCCGTCATCATGATCGGCGAAATCGGCGGTCCGGACGAAGCCAATGCCGCCCTCTGGTGCAAGGACAACATGAAGAAGCCGATCGTCGGCTTCATCGCTGGTGTCACCGCGCCTCCGGGCAAGCGCATGGGCCATGCCGGCGCGCTGATCTCCGGCGGTGCCGACACCGCCGACGCCAAGCTTGCCATCATGGAAGACTGCGGCTTCAAGGTCACCCGCAACCCGTCCGAAATGGGCAAGCTGCTGAGCTCGCTGCTCTAAGCCTCCCCGCTTCGGTAAAAAACCGCGCCCCCGGGCGCGGTTTTTTTTCGTCTGCGCCGGCCGGGGACGGCCGTATCCACCCCCATTGAGGCGGCAGAGCCTGCCGCTGGTCGGAAAGATTCGGGAATTTTGCAAAATTCCCCGTTCCGGGGCCGCTTTTCGCAGTCTGACGATTGACGAACAGGCGCTCCGGCTGGAAGAATCCACAAATCTTTACAAAACCAAACGGCCGTATCAGTTTCCGTGTAGCCGTCGGACACGGAGGGGGGCGTATGAAAAAGGCAGATTTCTGGAAGCGGGACTGGTTTCTCGGTCTGCTGGTCACGCTGGCGATGCTGGTATGGGCCGGCAGCGAGTTCAATCAGAGTCTGGAACGCAAGGCCTACGACATTGCGGTCGGCATGACCGAACGGGCCCCCTCGGACAAGATCGCCATCATCGCCATTGACCAGCCCAGCCTGGTCAATATCGGCCGCTGGCCGTGGTCACGCGAAGTGCATGCGGAGATGATAGACAAGCTCGCCGCTGCCAAGGCCAAGGTGGTGGCCAGCACCGTGTTCTTTTCCGAGCCGCAGATTGATCCGGGCCTGACCTACATCAACAAGCTGATCGGCATCTACGGCAGCGCCGGCGGCGTGCCCCTGGATACGCCGGAACTGACGCCCGAGCAGGTGGCCCAGCAGCCGGGCTGGCTGGGCAGTGCCGGTTCCGTGCTGCTCGAGGCGGATGCCCACCTCAATACCGATCGTCGTCTCGCCGCCGCCGTCAAGGCCGCGGGCAATGTGGCCCTGCCCATGGCTTTCAGGCTGGGCTTGCAGCAGGGCCGGCCGGAAGCCCTGCCCGAATACCTGCAGCGCAACGGACTGGCCGGTGGCAATACCGAGAACTTCTACACCGCCACCGAACTCGACGCCGGCGTGATCGAACCCGTCGGCACGGTTGCCGCCGCCATCGGTCACCTGAATGCCACGCCGGATATCGATGGCGGTTTCCGTGCCGAGCCGCTGGTGCTGGCCTACGGCGACCGGCTCTATCCCTCGCTGTCGCTGCTGATCGCGGCCCGCAGCCTGAACCTCGGCCCGGCCGATATCCAGGTACAGCCCGGCGAATCACTCAAGCTTGGCAACCTCAGCATCGGCACCGATCATGCCAGCCGCATGCATGTGTATTACTACAAGGACAAGGACGGCTTCGCGGCTTTTCCGGTCGATTCCTTTTTCGATGTCAGAAGCGGCAAGATCCCGCTCGAAAAGTACAAGGACAAGATCGTCCTCATCGGCATGACCGTCGCCGGTTCCGGCAGCCCGGCCTTCGTGACGCCGGTTAGTGCCCAGATGTCCAGCGTGCAGGTACTGGCCCACACCGTATCCAGCATCCTGTCCGAGCATTTCTTCGTCGTGCCGGCCTGGTCCGGCCTCGCCGAGTTCGCCGTCTTCCTGCTGGTGGCGGTCTACCTGATTGCGCTCCTGCCGCGCCTCAAGGCGGGGACCGCGGCGGTGGTGACACTGGCCATCCTGATCGCGCTGCTGGCCGCGCACTTCGTGCTGATGACCACCCAGCTCATGTGGCTGCAACTGATGCTGCCGGCCACGCTGTTGCTGGTTGGCCATGCACTGCTGACCACCAAGCGCTTCCTGGTCACCGAACGCGGCAAGGAAAAGTCGGATCTCGACTCGGCCGAGTCCAACCGCATGCTGGGTCTGGCCTTCCAGGGACAGGGGCAGCTCGACATGGCCTTCGACAAGTTCCGCAAGTGTCCGCTCGATGACCAGCTGATGGAAAATCTCTACAACCTCGGCCTGGACTTCGAGCGCAAGCGCCAGTTCAACAAGGCCGAGGCGGTGTTCCGCTACATGTCGGAGTACAACGCCAAATTCCGCGATCTCGAGCATCGCCTGAGCCGCGCCCGCCAGATGTCCGAGACCGTGATCCTGGGGGGCAGCGGCAATCGCACCAACGCCAGCATTCTCGAAGGTGGCGCGGTCGAGAAGCCCATGCTCGGCCGCTACCAGGTTGAGAAGGAGCTGGGCAAGGGCGCCATGGGCGTTGTCTATCAGGGGCGCGATCCCAAGATCAACCGGGTTGTCGCGATCAAGACCATGGCCCTGGCGCAGGAGTTCGACGAAAGCGAACTGGCCGACGTCAAGGAGCGCTTCTTCCGCGAGGCCGAGACGGCGGGTCGCCTCAACCATCCCAATATCGTGACCATGTACGATGCCGGCGAAGAGCACGATCTTGCCTACATCGCCATGGAGTTTCTCAAGGGCCGCGATCTGGTGCCCTACACCAAGCCGGGTGCGCTGCTGGCTTCGGCCAAGGTGGCGAGCATCGTCGCCCGTGTTGCCGATGCGCTCGCCTACGCGCACAGCAACAACGTCGTGCATCGCGACATCAAGCCAGCCAATATCATGTACGAGCCCGAGTCCGACCAGGTCAAGGTTACCGACTTCGGCATCGCCCGCATCACCGATTCCTCGCGCACCAAGACCGGCATGGTGCTGGGCACCCCGAGCTACATGTCGCCGGAGCAACTGGCCGGCAAGAAGATCGACGGGCGCTCCGACATCTTTTCCCTGGGTGTGACCCTGTACCAGCTGGTCAGCGGCCATCTGCCCTTCGAGGGCGAGTCCATGGCCCAGCTGATGTTCCGGATTGCCAACGAGCCGCATCCGGATGTGAGAACCTACAACCCGGACGTTTCGCCGGCACTGGCCGCCGTGATCGACCGTGCGCTGGCCAAGGATCTGGCGGTACGCTACCAGAGTGGTCAGGAGCTGGCGCGCGACCTGCGCGCGCTTGGCGATAGCGCGGCGGATGACAAGGCGCCAGTGAATCTTGCCCTGTGAGGATGATGGATGAGTCTTGAAAATGTGCTGGAAGTGGCCATGGAATCCCACTCGGGGATGGTGCGGCCGCATAACGAGGATTCCGTGCATGCCGATCCTGCCAGTGGCGTGGTGATCCTCGCCGACGGCATGGGCGGCTACAACGCCGGCGAGGTGGCCAGCGGCATGGCCACCACCCTGCTGGGCAGCATGCTCGAGGAGGCCTTTGTCGAGCAGCCGGCCTACACGGATGTCGGTGGGCGTTGCCATGCCGCGATTGCGCTGGAGCGGGAAATTGCGATTACCAACCAGAGCATCTACAACGCCGCACAAAGTCAGCCCCAGTATGCGGGCATGGGCACGACCCTGGTCGCGGCCGTCTTTCACGATGATGTCGTGACGGTCGCGCATATCGGCGATTCGCGCATGTATCGTTTCCGCAACGGGGTGTTGTCCCAGGTCACCAAGGATCATTCCCTGTTGCAGGAGCAGATCGATAGCGGCATGATTACGCAGGAACAGGCGCGTCATTCGCAGAACCGCAATCTCGTGACGCGTGCGCTCGGCGTCGATCCGAACGTCGAGACGGAAATCCATGACTACGCGGTGGAACCCGGCGACATCTACCTGCTGTGCTCGGACGGCCTCAACGACATGGTCGAGGATGACGAGATTGGCATGACCCTGGAAGCGCTGGGCGTGAATCTCAAACTTTGCGCAATGCAGTTGATACAGATGGCGAACGACAATGGCGGACGCGACAATGTGTCCGTCATTCTTGTGCGCATAAAAACAAAATTCCCGGCTCCACGGGGTTTCTGGCAACGCTTTTTGGCTTGGTTCCGCTGATCCGGGACCGCGAGACAGGATAGATAAACATGGCGAAACTGATTCTCAGCATGGACGGACTGGTGCTCAAGGACATTCCTCTGACCAAGGAGCGCATGTCCATCGGGCGCAAGTCGCACAACGACATCCAGATCGACAACCTCGCCATCAGCGGCGAGCATGCGGTGATCGTCACCATTCTCAATGACTCCTTTCTCGAGGATCTGGGCAGCACCAACGGCACCCTGGTCAATGGCGCGCCGATCAAGCGGCACTTCCTGCAGAACAGCGACACCATCGAGCTCGGCAAGTACAAGCTGAAGTACGTCAATGAGGCGGTGCAGCAAACCACGCCGGCGGATTTCGAGAAGACCATGGTGCTGCGTCCCGATGTGATGCGCCAGACCAGTGAGCAGATGGAAAACAAGGCTTTCGGCGATACCCAGGTTGGCGCCGCCGCCTTGTCGAGCACCACCCCGCAGCCGCTTGCGGCGGCAGCGACAACTGCCTCGGTGCCGCCCGGCCCGGCAGCCGCCCCGTCCGCGCCGGCGGAACTGCCGCTGGCGGCGATTCAGGTATTGTCGGGCAGCGGCAGCGGCAAGATGCTGGAACTGGTCAAGACGGTGACGACGCTGGGCAAGCCCGGTGTGCAGGTGGCCGTGATTGCGCGCCGTCCGCAGGGCTATTTCATCACCCATGTCGAAGGCGCCAACTTTCCTGTCGTCAACGGCAAGACGCTGGACGCACAGGCCCATCAGCTGAGTGATCATGACGTGATCGAGATTGCCGGCGTCAAGATGGAGTTCTTCATCAAGAACTGAGGCCCGGCCTCGGTTTTCTTTTTCTGCGGAGTACCGGGGTGTTGCCTTGAGCTTGCACTGGATACGTTACGGTCTTGGCCTGCTCTTGCTGGCAACGCTGCTGGGGCATTCGCTGCGCTGGTATGAAATCCCGCTGGTAAGCCGGCTGGAGGCGATCGCCTACGACAGCAAGGTCCGCCTGACCATGCCGCAGACGGTGGACGAGCGCATCGTGATCGTCGATGTCGATGAGCAGTCGCTCGCCGAACAGGGGCGCTGGCCCTGGGGGCGGGACAAGATGGCCAGCCTTGTCACCAGGCTTTTTGATACCCATGGCACTGCCGCACTCGGCTTCGACGTGGTCTTTGCCGAGGCGGATGAAAGCTCCGGCCTGATGACACTGGAACGGCTGTCGCGCGGCCCGCTGCGCGACAATCCGTCCTTCCAGGGCATTCTGCACAACCTGCGTCCGCAACTCGACAACGACGCACGCTTTGCCGAGGCCATCAAGGGGCGCAAGGTGGTGCTCGGCTATCCCTTCTCGAACGCCGCGGATATCCGCACCGGTGCCCTGCCCAGGCCGGTACTGCTGCCCGGTGACTTCATCGCCGAGCCGGCTGTCTCGACCTACTCCAGTTTCAACGGCAATCTGGAACGTTTCCAGTCGGTGGCGGCCGGTGGCGGACACTTCAATCCCCTCATCGATCTCGATGGCATCACCCGTCGCGTCCCCCTGGTAGTGAAACACGACAACCGTTACTACGAGGCACTGTCGCTGGCGATGGTGCGTGCCTACCTGGATTTCCCGTCCGTGGCCCCCGGCTATCCGCCTGGTGCCAGGCTGATCGAGTGGCTCGAGCTGCGCGGCGAGGACCAGGCCGTGCGTCTGCAGGTGCCGGTGGATGAAGGGCTCGCTGCGCTGGTTCCCTATCGCGGCTATGCGCGCAGCTTCCGTTATGTGTCGGCCAGCGATGTACTCAAGGACAAGGTGCCGGCGGGCGTGTTCAAGGACAAGCTGGTCCTCGTCGGCACGACCGCGCCCGGCCTGCTCGATTTGCGCGCCACGCCGGTCGATGGCGTGTTCCCCGGAGTGGAGGTGCATGCCAACCTGATCGCCGGCATGCTCGACAATAGCCTCAAGCACAAGCCCGCCTATGTACTGGCCATCGATGTATTGACGCTGGTGGCGGTCGCGGCGATCCTGATCCTCGTCATGCCCAGGTTGTCGCCGCTGTTCGCCACGGCAATTACCATCGTCCTTGCGGCGGCCGTTTGCGTCTTCAATCTCGTGTTGTGGAATTCCAGCAATCTGCTGGCACCGCTGGCGAACAGCCTGATCCTGATTGCGGGCCTGTTTGCGCTTAACATGTCCTGGGGCTACTTCATCGAGTCGCGTACCAAGCGGCAGCTGACCGGCCTCTTCGGCCAGTATGTGCCGCCGGAACTGGTCGAGGAAATGAGCCGCGACCCCGAGAACTACAGCATGAAGGGGCGCAAGGCCGAACTGACCGTGCTGTTCTCCGACATCCGCGGTTTCACCACCATTTCGGAGGGCATGCAGCCGGAAGAGCTGACCTCGCTGATGAACGAGTACCTCGGCGCCATGACCGAGGTGGTGCAGAAATATCGCGGCACACTGGACAAGTACATCGGCGATGCGATCATGGCTTTCTGGGGTGCGCCCGTGGATGATCCGCAGCACGCCCGCCATGCCGTCCTGACGGCGCTGGAAATGCAGCAGCGGCTGGCGCGCCTGAACGAGGCGCTGGTCGCCAAGGACTGGCCGGTGCTGGCCATCGGTGTCGGCGTGAATACTGGCAACATGACCGTCGGCGACCTCGGTTCGCCGGTGCGGCAGTCGTATACGGTGATGGGTGATGCGGTTAATCTGGGTTCGCGCCTCGAGGGCATTACCAAGGAGTACGGCGTGGGCATCATCGTCGGTGAGGAAACGCGCGAGGTGCTGCGCAAGGAATTTGCCTTCCGCGAGCTGGATCGCGTCCGCGTCAAGGGCAAGGAAGAGGCCATCAGTATCTACGAGCCGCTGGGCATCGAGGCTGAGCTGCCCGGGGAGGTTGCGGATGAGCTCAAGCTGTGGAACCAGTTCCTGCGCCAGTATCGCGCCCAGGACTGGGAGCAGGCCGAACTGACGCTGATGAACCTGCAGCGCATGGCACCGAAGTACCTGTACGAGAAATATGCGGAGGCGATCGTCACGCACCGCAAGGAGCCGCCCGGCGCAAACTGGGATGGCGTGACCGTGTTCAAGACCAAGTGAGCTGCACATGAAGGTACGCATCCTCGGTTGCAGCGGCGGCATTGGCGGGAAGAGCCTGCGCACCACGTCCATCCTGGTCGATCACGATATCCTGGTCGATGCCGGTACCGGCGTTGCCGACCTGTCGATTGCCGAACTGGCGCAGATCGATCATGTCTTCCTGACGCATTCCCATCTCGACCATATCGCCTGCCTGCCGCTGCTCATCGACACCGTCGGCGACATGCGCCAGAAGCCGCTCATCGTGCATGCCACCGATGCGACGCTGGAAATCCTGCGCAACCATATCTTCAACTGGGCGGTCTGGCCCGACTTCAGCGAAGTGCCGGACGAGGAGAATCCCTTCCTGCGTTATGAGAGCCTGCGCGTGGGCAAGACGGTCGAGCTTGAGGGGCGCAGATTCACACCGCTGCCGGCCAACCACACGGTACCGGCGGTCGGCTACCAGCTCGATTCCGGTACTGCCAGCCTGGTCTTTTCGGGCGACACCGGGCCCTGTCCCGAACTGTGGCGCACGGTCAACAAGATACGCAACCTCAAGTACCTGATCATCGAAACTGCCTTCTCCAACCGCGAGAAGCAGCTGGCCCGGATATCCCTGCACCTGTGTCCGGAAATGCTGGCCGAGGAACTGGCCAACCTGCAGCGCGAGGCCGAGATTTACATCACGCACCTGAAGCCGGGCCAGAGCGAGCTGATGATGGAGGAAATCCTCGATGCCGTGGCCGAGCGCAAGCCACGCATGCTGCAGAACAACATGGAGTTTGATCTCTGATGGCCGCCCTGCCTGTCACCGCAGATACCCTGGCAGCCCTTTATCCCTTCGCCGAGGTGGATGAACAACGGCTCGGCCAGTTGCTGCCCTTGTGTCATCGCGAACGTTTTCGCCAGTCGATTGATCCCTTTCGCCAGCGCGACTGGGGTGGCCAGGTGGTGTACCTGATGCGCGGCGAACTCCGGGTTACGCAGCCTGACGGCATTGTGCGCGTGCTGGTCGGCGGCACCGACCGGGCGCTCTTCCCGGTGTCGCAGGCCGGGCAGATGCCGGCCTCAACCAAGGCGATTACCGATATCGAGCTTCTGCGCATCGAAGAGGAGGCCGCCGACATTGTGGTGACCTGGGACCAGTGCCTGCCGGAAAGTGCCGTCCCGCAGCGCAGCCAGGAGGAAGCCACCGACTGGCGCATGATGTCGGGCATGTTCGCCGTGCAGACCCTGACTTACGGGGCTTTTTCCTCCCTGCCGCCGGCACACATCGCCACTCTGCTTGAGCGCTTTCAGCGCAGCACCTTCAGGCGCGGCGACGTGGTCATTCGCCAGGGCGATGCCGGCGACTATTACTACCTGATCGAGCAGGGGCGCTGCCTGGTCACGCGCGACGTCGCGGGCACCAGCGTCGAGCTGGCCGAACTCAAGGCCGGCGATGCCTTCGGCGAGGAGGCCCTGGTGGCCGATACGCCGCGCAACGCCAGCGTTACCATGCGTACCGACGGTGTGCTGCTGATGCTCAGCAAGGCGGATTTCAACGCCCTGTTGCGTGAGCCGCTGCTCAATCACTGCGGGGCGGACGAGGCAGTGCAGCGCATCCTCCAGGGTGCGGTCTGGCTGGATGTGCGCTTTGCCGCCGAATATCAGCATGACGGCCTGCCCAGGGCCATGAATGTGCCGCTCAACGAGCTGCGGGCCGCAATGCCCTTGCTCGACAAGTCACACGAATATATTGTTTATTGTCAGACCGGCCGGCGCAGTGCCGCAGCCGCCTTCCTGCTCTCGCAACGGGGTTTCCGGGTTGCCGTGCTGGAAGGGGGCCTGCGTTCATTGACCGGTTCGGCAGTGAAGGAAAGAGGTTGATATGAATGCAGTCGCCGCCAGCAAGGAATCCGGAGGTCTCGCCGATATCGGCGGCCGCCTCGCCTTTTTCAAGAACCTGCAGACGGTCACCAACAAGATCCACGCGACTGCGGATGTCGACGAGATCATGCTCGAGTTGTCGCAGGAAATCTGCACGCTCTTCAATGCGGATCGCTTGACCATCTATTCGCTGGATGAAGACAAGACCGCCATCGTCTCCAAGATCAAGACGGGCCTCAATTCCTTCAAGGATCTGCGCCTGCCCATCACCGAACAGAGCGTTGCCGGCCATGTGGCGCTGTCCCGGCGGCTGGTCAACATCAGTGACGTGTATGACGAGGCGGAGCTCAAATCCGTGCATCCGGAGCTCAAGTTCCTGCGCGAGGTGGACAAGCGTACCGGCTACCGCACCAAGCAGATGCTGGTGGGGCCTATCGTCAATACCGCCAACGGCGAGTTGCTCGGCGTGGTCCAGATCATCAACAACAAGGACGGTACGCCGTTTGCCGCCCTGGCCGAGGAAGGGCTCAAGGGTCTCTGCGAGACGCTCGCAATTGCGTTCACCCAGCGCAAGAGCACGCACATCATCCGCAGCAAGTACGACTACCTGGTCATGGATGCGGTGATTTCGGCGCAGGATCTGGAGGTCGCCACGCGCAAGGCGCGCCAGACCGGTAGCGATGTCGAGGAGGTCCTGATCACCGAGTTCGATGTGCCGCAGGCCACCATAGGCTCGGCGCTGTCGCGCTTCTTCAACGTGCCTTACGAGTCCTACCGGGGCGATCGCGTCAAGCCGATCGACCTGATGAAGAACATCCGCCGCGAGTATGTCGAGCAGAATCACTGGCTCCCCATCGAGGATGGCCCCGAGGGCATCGTCATCCTGACCATGGACCCGGAACAGGTCAAGGGTGCGCGCGTCGTCAACAACGTCTTTCCCAAGAGCAAGCTCAAGTACACGGTCACGACCATACGCGAGTTCAAGCAGAGCATGGACCAGGCCTTCGGCATGGGCGGCGGGACCTTCACCGACGACACCAATGTCGGCGATCTGCTCGAGACCATGGGCGATGCCGAGGGCGATGCCGAAGTCGCCGAGGATGTCAGCGCAGCGGCCGACAACGAGCTGGTCAAGCTGGTCAACAAGATCATCATCGACGCCTACCAGCAGGGCGTCTCGGACATCCACATCGAGCCCGGTCCGGGCAAGGAACGCACCCTGATCCGTTTCCGTCGTGATGGCGGTCTGGTCAAGTACATCGAGATTCCGGCCAGTTACCGCAGCTCCATCGTGGCGCGTCTCAAGATCATGTGCGATCTCGACATTTCCGAGCGTCGCAAGCCGCAGGACGGCAAGATCAAGTTCAAGAAGTTCGGTCCCCTCGACATCGAGCTGCGTGTGGCCACCATTCCCTCCGCCGGTGGCGTCGAGGATGTGGTCATGCGTATCCTCGCCGCCGGCGAACCCATCCCGCTCGACAAGCTGGGTGTGCTGCCGTCCAATCTGGAGCGACTCAAGGCCTGTGTGTCCAAGCCTTACGGCCTGTTCTTCGTCTGCGGTCCGACCGGTTCCGGCAAGACCACCACGCTGCACTCCATCCTCAAGTTCCTCAACACGCCGGATACCAAGATCTGGACCGCCGAGGATCCGGTCGAAATCACGCAGAAGGGCCTGCGTCAGGTACAGGTCAACAAGAAGGCCGGCCTCGACTTTGCGACCGTGATGAAGTCCTTCCTGCGTGCCGATCCCGACATCATCATGGTCGGCGAAATGCGCGACGCCGAGACGACCGGCATCGGCATCGAAGCCTCGCTGACGGGTCACCTGGTGCTGGCAACCCTGCACACCAACAGCGCACCGGAATCCATCATCCGCCTGCTCGACATGGGCATGGACCCCTTCAACTTCGCTGACGCGCTGCTCGGCATCCTGGCCCAGCGTCTGGCCAAGCGCCTGTGCGGCAAATGCAAGGAGGCCTACACGCCGGATGCCGAAGAGCTCAATCAGTTCATGCACGAATACTGCACCGAACTGCAGAACACGGAAGCGTTCAAGGCGGATCGCAAGGGCGCCATGGAAGCCACTTACAAGCGTCTGCTCAAGGACTACGGCAAGGATGGCAAGTTCCAGTTCCATCGTCCCAAGGGCTGCCCCGAGTGCAATGACAGCGGCTACAAGGGCCGTTGCGGCCTGCACGAGCTCATGGTCGGCACCGATGCGGCCAAGAAGCTGATCCAGGAACATGCACGCGTGGCCCAGCTGTTTGCCCAGGCACTCGAGGATGGCATGCTGACCCTGAAGATGGACGGCATGGAAAAGGTGCTGCAAGGTATTACCGACATGAAGCAGGTACGTGCCGTATGTATCAAGTGATATCGGCTATCCTTGCCCTATTCGCGCGAATGCAGGCCTGCATGCATGCCGCAGCGGCTTTTCATGGTCTTCTTCGTGGCACATGTGCGGCGGCGACGGGGCGATTCTGAATCAGGGGTTTGAAGGATGGATACCGCAGACGGCCTTTTCCAGCGGCTTGAACAACTCAACGAGATCGGCGCCGCGCTCTCGCAGGAACGCGATATCGAGCGCCTGCTCGAGCTGATCCTGGTTGCAGCCAAGCGCATCACCCACGCTGACGGCGGTACCCTGTACCGTGTGACAGAGGATGGACAGCACCTGCGCTTCGAGATCGTACGCACCGATTCGCTCGATATCGCCATGGGCGGCACCACTGGCGTGAGCATTCCCTTTCCGCCCCTGCCGCTGTACCTTCAGGACGGACAGCCCAACAATTCGATGGTGGCGGCCTACGCGGTACTCAATGACGAGACCGTGAATATCGCCGATGCGTATTCGGTCAAGGGTTTCGACTTCTCCGGCACGCGCCGCTTTGACGAGCGCACCGGCTACCGTTCGCAATCCTTCCTCACGGTGCCGATGAAGAATCACGAAGGCGTGATCATCGGCGTACTGCAGCTGATCAACTCGACCGACCGTGCAAGCCGTACCGTGGTGCCGTTCTCCCCGGCCGATCAGCGCCTGGCCGAGTCGCTGGCCTCGCAGGCGGCGATTGCGCTGAGCAACCGTCAGCTGATCACCCAGCTGGAAAGCCTGTTCGAGTCCTTCATCAATCTCATCAACCTCGCCATCGACGAGAAGTCGCCCTATACCGGCGGCCATTGCCAGCGCGTGCCGGAACTGACCATGATGCTGGCCGAGGCGGTGAATCGCACCAGCGAGGGTCCGCTGGCCGCGTTCAGCATGAGCGACAAGGACAGATACGAGCTCAAGATCGCCGGCCTGCTGCACGACTGCGGCAAGGTAACGACACCGGTGCATGTGGTCGACAAGTCGACCAAGCTGCAGACCATCTTCGACCGTATCCACCTCATCGATACGCGCTTCGAGGTGCTCAAGCGCGACGCCGAGATCGCCCTGCTCAAGGCCACGCTGGCGGCCGGCAGCGACGAAGCCGGGGTGGCCGCCGCCCGGCATGACTACGAGCGTACCCTGGCCGAGCTGGCGGGAGAAAAAGCCCTGATCCATCGCTCCAATATCGGCGGCGAGCTCATGGACCCTCTCGACCAGGAGCGGATACGCGCCATCGCGACGGCGCGCAAGTGGGTCGATGCGGACGGTAACCGTGTCGATTTCCTCACCCCGGAGGAGGTGGAGAATCTGACCATACGCGCCGGCACCCTGAACCAGGCAGAGCGCGAGGTCATCAACCACCATATCGTGGCGACCATCCGCATGCTGGAGCAACTGCCCTGGCCGCGCCATCTCGTCAATGTGCCGGAGTATGCCGGCGGCCATCACGAGCGCATGGACGGCAAGGGTTATCCGCGCGGCCTCACGCGCGAGCAGATGTCGGTGCAGGCGCGCATCATGGGCATTGCCGACATCTTCGAGGCGCTGACCGCGCGCGACCGGCCCTACAAGCCCGGCATGAAGCTGTCGCAGGCCATGTCCATCCTCGCCAACTTCCGCCGCAACAACCACATCGACCCGGATCTCTTCGAGGTCTTTGTGCGCGAGGGTGTCTACCGCGAATACGCGGAGAAGTTCCTCGAACCGCACCAGATCGACGAGGTCGACGAGGCGGCGCTGCTGGCCTAGCGCCGGCGTTCAGAAGCCGCGCAGGTCGTCCACCGCCAGTTTGGGCTTGGCGCCGGTGATGCGTTCCAGGGTGCGGCTCACCGTCGTCACGTCATTGTCGAAGCAGCCGTGGCTGGCCTTGATCTGCTTGTCGGGACTGCGCGTCGTCACCTTGGGCGTGTCCAGCACCTGCATGCGCTTCTCCAGTCCGGCCGTCTTCGCGGCCTGGCGCCACAGGCCGAGCACTTCGCCCGTCGCGGATGATCCGTCCCAGCCGTTGTAGTCCGGCTTGAAGACGTTCTCCATGCCGAGTATCGGCGTGCGCAGATCGCTTTCGAGGGCGTTGGAGACCAGGTAAAGCAGGGACTTGCGATAGATCGCCGCCACATTGTCGTCACGCTCGTTCTGCTCCGACAATACATCTAGGTACAGACGCTCCATCAGCTCGGGCTGGGTTGCATAGTGGCGGGTGGCGAACTGCACCGTACAGGCCGGCGCATAGAGATGGATGGAGGCGATGTTGGGCTTGAGGCCGCGCGCGGTCGCCAGGCTGAGCAGGTGGCCAAGGATGATGGAGCCGGCCGAGTGGCCGACCAGATGGATCTCCAGCGCATCGCCCCAGGTCGCGGCCAGTTTCTGCAGCGCGGTGACGAGCAGATCGCCGCCGCGCCCGGAGCCGCAGCAGAGCTCGGCGTTCTCCTTCATCTCGCTCCAGATCGGCCGCGCCAGCGGGCGGCCGACGGTTTTCTCTATCACCAGATCAGTGATATCGCTGATGCCCGCCCCGGCGATGCCCGGCTCCCTGCGGAATTTGTCCTTGAAGATGTCGCCTATGGATTCGAACAGGCCGGTCTTCCATACCAGGAACAAGGGATAGCACTCATTGCCGCTGATGTAGCGGCCCATGGCGCGTGCGCGTTCAATCGCGGCGTCTTCGCTGTTGAGGCCGCCGTGGGCGTAGATGAACAGACGCTTTTTCCTGGCCGGATGGTTGCGGAACCACTGGTCAGGGAGGCCGCAGGCCTGGTACAGCAGCGTACGGCTCAACTCATCCTGGGTGACATAGCGCGAGATGCGGCCGTCGTTGCCGAAGACCAGGCTGTGTTCGTAGGCCTTGGCCTCGCTCCACCAGGCATTGCGCTGTGTTTCGGCCCGGCCACCGACCATGGGCTCGCCATCGGCGAGACGGCCGGGCACGACGCCGGGCACACCCAGTGCGGCGACCCAGGCATCCATGCCATTGGCCAGCCAGTCAGCATAGGTGAGCACGGCAAAGCCGTTGGCGCCCCAGCCTTCGCCCCATGAGTTCTGGATGACGAAGCCGCGGGTGTTGAAGCCGACCAGTGCATAGGCGTGGCCGCCATCGCGCGAAGGGGTGCCGTCGTAGGGGATGAGGGGCAGGGTGGCGTGGCTGAGCGGTTTCCGCCCCGTGCCCGAGGGCACGTCCCAGCCATCGTGGGTGTAGGACGACACATAGATGGCCCCGACCTCGTGTATGGCCGCCTGCATGTCGGTGATGCACTTGGTATCGATGCGGTAATACACGCCCAGGGTATTGGCCACGGCCCGCTTCGCATAGCCGTACTGCGGCGGGGTCAGATTGTCGGGGTGGTAGGGCCAGTCGGCGGCGAGGCAGACACCATGGTGGAACCAGCCCTTGAGGGCGCCGCGACAGCTGGAGCCGTCATAGTCCTCGCCTTCGTATTCATCGTAGCGGCGCGCAAAGTTGTAGAGCATGCGCGGGCTGACCGATTCCAGCTTCGTCGGCAGTCCCTGCTTGCGCCAGCGCAGGTAATTGACCACGCAGGCGAGGCCGAAGCCGGTGCATGCGCCTTCCTGGCCCTGGTCAAGGATCAGGCCGGCCTTGTTGTAGCTGCTGAAGTAGTGGGCCACATCGGCGTCGGCGGGAAAGGCGTCTGGCAGGCTGAGCGGGGGCGGCAGATAGGGGCGGTCGCGCAGGTCGGCCGGGTCCTTGCGGGTACTCGTGCGGCGTGTCTTGCCCGAGCGTATCTGCGCGCTGACCGGTTTGCCGGCGCGGCTGCGGCCGGCTGCGGCGGCCGGCCAGATTTTCTCGGCCAGGCGGAATACGTCCCGGAAGCGATCCAGTCCGTGCGAGCCACCATTGACCAGCTTGCGGGCGGCGGCGAGGTCGCTCTTGCCGAGGGCGATGCGCATTTTGTCGGCGCAATTGGAGAGGAAGTAGGCGAGGAGCAGGGAGGCGACCTCGGGTGCGTTGGCGAGGTCGGCGCTGATCGTGAGGTCGATGCCGAGCAACTGGCCGTAGCGGGTGTAGTTGTCGCGCCCGGTCAGCTGCACGAAGCCGCGGCCGCGAAAGCGCGCGCCGTCGCCGGGTTCGGTGTTGCCGAGGCTCTTCCTGCCGTCATAGGCGCTGAAGGCCGCCATGCCGGGGCGGGTGTTGTACTGCGAGGGATATTCGGCGATGGGCAGGAAGCCTTCGCTTTCCGCGCGTATGGTGCCGAGCGCGGCGCAGATCATGGGCCGGTCATTGAGCCCGGCGACATCGAGGGCTGCCGCCACATAGGGCAGGTAGCGCACGATGTTGGAAGGCTTGGTCGCCGGAAAGAGCTTCTGCACGGCGCTGGCCGAGAGTTCGACCGCCATGCCGCCGGGCTTTCTCAGGCCCAGCAGGGCAAGACAGCGGGGCCCGACCACGCCGTCCGCAATGATGCCAACGCCAGCCTGCCAGTGCCGCACCGCGGATTCGGTATCGCTATCGAAGTTATCCCCGCCATCCAGCCCGGGGTAACGGTCGGCTTCCACGCCGAGAATCTCGCTCAGCCTGCGCTTGAGCTTGAGAACCTCGGCCCCCTGGCTGTTCCTGACGAGGAGTGCGCCCATGTTTTCCCTTTCGGATCAAAACAGTTGCGCGTCACCGGGGGTATGCCCGGCGACGCGAAGGGCACAATGTTGCATAAACTTCAATCAAAGTGAACTTGAATCGTTTTTGCCGTATTTATCCAGGCCGCCTAGTTGACCCGTGAAAACGGATCGTTCGGATTGTGGTGTCGTTGCGGGTAATGCTTGATGTGCAGCAGGTGGATGCGGATCAGTTCGCTGGCGATCGGATCCTC